>CAKSVQ010000138.1 GCA_934504065.1 uncultured Dysosmobacter sp.
CACTGGATGTCCTTTTCGATCTCCGCCTTGTCCCGGCGCAGATACGCGCCGATCTTCAGGTTTTCCAGAACCGTCATGTCCGGGAAGACCCGGCGGCCCTCCGGGCTCATGGCAATACCCGCGGAGATGATGCGGTCGATGGGCTTGCCCAGCAGCTCCTCACCGTTCCACTGGATGGAGCCGCTGTGGGCCTTCACCAGCCCGGAGATGGTGCGCAGGGTGGTGGATTTGCCTGCGCCGTTGGCGCCGATCAGCGTTACGATCTTGCCGTCCGGCACCTCTAGCGAAATGCCCCGCAGCGCCTGAATGCCGCCGTAGGCCACGTGCAGGTTTTCGATTTTAAGCATCGTCGGCCACCCCCAGATATGCGTCGATGACGCGCGTGTTGTTTTGGATCTCCGCCGGAGTGCCCTCGGCGATCAGCTTGCCGAAATCCAGCACATAAATGCGGTCAGAAATACCCATGACCAGATTCATGTGGTGCTCGATCAAAAACACCGTCAGATGGAACTTTTTCCGAATTTCCGCGATGAAGGCCGTCAGCTCGTCGGTCTCCTGCGGGTTCATGCCTGCCGCCGGTTCATCCAGCAGCAAAAGCTGCGGCTCCGCCGCCAATGCCCGGGCGATCTCCAGCCGCCGCTGCTTGCCGTAGGGCAGAGCGGTGGCCAGTTCGTCCTTCACGTCGTAAAGGCCCACGGCGTTCAAAAGCTCGGCCACGTTTTCCCGCTGCCGGGCCTCCTCCTTGCGGTTGAGGCGGAAGGTGGCGGAAAACACATTGCTGGTGGCGCGGCAGTGCTTGGCGATCAGCACGTTATCAAACACGGTCTGGGACTTCCACAGCCGGATGTTCTGGAATGTCCGGGCCATGCCCAGCTTGGTGATCTTATCCGGCGTGGGGGCGATGGACTGGGTGTATTCCCCGTTATGCTCGCCCTTATAGAGCTTTTTCATCTTGCCCTGCGGGTGGTTTTCGATGATCTTCGCGCCGTTGAACCACACCGCGCCGTTGGTGGGCTGATACACGCCCGTGACCACGTTGAACGCCGTGGTCTTGCCCGCGCCGTTGGGGCCGATCAGCGCCACGATCTCCCCCCGGTCGATGGAGAGGTTCAGATTATCCACGGCCACCACGCCGCCGAACTGCATGGTGGCATTTTCGATCTTCAGCAGATTCTCGCTCATTTTTCGGCCTCCTTTTTCTTCCGCCGCGTCAGCAGGTCGGGAAGCTCCTTATCGCCCATGATGCCCTTGCGGAAGAACAGCACCACCACCATGATCAGCACGGAGAACACCGCCATGCGGAATCCGTTCTTGAAAAGGCCGGGGGCGCTGATGCCAAGGAACACGCCGGAGTCCAGTCCCCGCAGCAGCCACTCGGAAAGGAAGATATAAAGGAAGCTGGCCAGCACGCTTCCGGTAATGGAGCCGATGCCGCCGATGACCACGATCAGCAGGATCTCATAGGTCAGGCTGCTCTTAAAGGGCAGAGAGGCGATGGTGCCCATATACATGGCCATCATGCCGCCGCCCATTCCGGCAAAGAAGGAGCTGATGATAAAGGCCATGCGCTTGTGTCTGGCAAGGTTGATGCCCATGGCCTCCGCCGCCACCTCGTCGTCCCGGATGGCCTTGAAGGCCCGGCCATAGGTGGAGTGAATCAGCAGCACGATCACCGCGATCATCACCCCGGCCAGCAGCACATAGGGCGTGGCGTGGGAAAAGGTGGTGTAGCTTTTCAGCAGGTTCGAGCCGTTGGTCAGGGGGCCCAGCTTATCCCACTGGAAAAAGGCCCGCAGAATTTCCGCAAAGCCCAGCGTGGCAATGGCCAGATAGTCGGACTTCAGCCGCAGCACCGGAAGGCCGATGAGATACGCCACCAGCGCCGCCATCATGCCGCCCACCAGCAGCGCCAGCAGCATGCCAACCACGCTGCCCACGCTCTCACCCAGCACGCCGGAGAACATCTCCGGCAGGGAGAACTGCACCCAGCCGCCGTCGAAATACTGATACACGCCTGCCCGCTTGGCCACCGGAATGCACAAAATGGCATAGGAGTAGGCACCCAGCAGCATGAAGCCCGCCTGTCCCAGAGAGAAAAGGCCCGTAAAGCCGTTGAGCAGGTTCATGGAGACCGCCACCAGCGAATAGACCGCGGCCTTTTTAATGACTGTGATGGCAATGTGATAGCTGGGAAGCAGCAGGTCAGCCGCAATGCAGACCGCCAGCAGCACGGCCAGCACTACCAGCGTAAAAACCGTTTGTTTCTTCGTCATGCAGTTCCCCTCCTTACACCTTGTCGGTGACCTTTTCACCGAACAGGCCCGTGGGCTTCACGCACAGCACCACGATCAGCAGGGCGAAGGTAAATGCGTCGGAAAACGTCGTATACCCCAGTCCCTTGATGACCTCTTCGCACAGTCCGATGATGAACGCACCCACCACCGCGCCGGGGATGGAGCCGATGCCGCCGAACACCGCCGCCACGAAAGCCTTCAGTCCCGGCATGCCGCCGGAGGTGATAGCCACAGAAGGATAGTTGGTGAAATACAGCATGGCGCCCACCGCCGCCAGAAATGAGCCGATGACAAATGTCATGGAAATGACGGCGTTGATCTTGATGCCCATGAGCTGCGCCGTTTCAAAGTCCTTGGCGGCAGCCCGCATGGCCATGCCGATTTTGGTGTGGTTGATGAGATACACCAGAATCACCACCAGCACAATGGTGAGGACAGGAGTAATGAGGGTCACCCGCTTGGTGGACGTACCGAAGACCGTCACGTTCTCCGAGATCCACGGAATGGGGTTGCTCACCGGCTGGGGCACGCCGCCGGTGATGTAAAACGCCAGATTCTGAATGAGATAGCTCACGCCGATGGCGGAGATCATCACGCTCATGCGGGGGGCAGAGCGCAGGGGCTTATAGGCCACCCGCTCGATGAGAAAGCCCAGCGCCACGGTGACGATAAGCACCAGCGGCAGCGCCAGATAAAAGGGCATGGCGGTGGTGGCATACACCATCACCAGTCCCGCCACCATGAACACGTCGCCATGGGCGAAGTTGATCAGGCGCAAAATACCGTAAACCAGCGTATACCCAATGGCGATCAGCGCATACTGGCCGCCCACGGAAATACCGTTGATGAGATAAGGCAGCAGATCCTGCATAGGAAAACCTCCTGTGTTTTTTTCTGGGCCGTCTCGAAGGGGCGCCGGAGTGCGCACTTTCGAGGCAACCCACAAACGCGGAGAAAAAGGGGATGGCGGCCAAGCCGCACACCATCCCCTTTCCGCTTGGGTCAGAACTTAGCCAACGCTCTGCACCTTCACAAAGTCCCAAACACCCGATTCGGTGTTGGCGGTCTTGATGAAGGCGGAGTCGCGCTTGGCATCGCCGATATCGTCGAATTCGATGAGACCGGTCACGCCCTCGAAGCTCACGGAGGGCAGTGCCGCCAGAACGGCGCTGGGCTCCGTGCTGTCCGCGATCTTCAGCGCTTCCAGTGCGGTGAAATAGGTGTCGTAGCCCACGGCGGTCACAGCGGCCACCATGTCGTTGCCGCCGTTGTTGGTCAGGGCGTCGGGATTGGCATTCATCCACTCCTTGATGCCGGAGTCGAAGTCGGGCGCGCCGCCCTCCTGATAGAAGGTGGTCACAAAGATGCTCACGTCCTTGCCGGTGGCGCTTTCAATGACCTTGTTGCTGTCCCACGTGTCGGAGCCCAGCAGAGCGCCGTCAAAGCCCTGTGCGGCGGCGGCCTCCACGATCAACTGCGCATAGTTGATGGAGACAGGGGCGAAAATGACGCCCGCGCCGGAGCTCTTGGCATTGTTGATGTAGGAGACGAAGTTGGCGGTGCCCTCGGGGAAGCTCTCTGCCGTCACGGTGCCGCCCAGCTGCTGGAAGGCCTGCGTGAAGTAGTAGACCAGACCCTGATCGTAGTCGCTGCCCAGCATGCCCAGCACATAGGCGTTGGTCACGCCCAGCTCGTTATAAGCGTAGTTTGCAAGCACAGTGCCCTGGAAAGGATCGAGGAACGCCAGCCGGAAATACACATCGCAGTCGGCAGTGACGTTGGGGTTGGTGCAGGAGGTTCCGATGGCGGGCATGCCTGCCTGAGAGAACACCGCGCCGCCAGCCATGGAAACGCCGGAGCCATAAGAGCCCATGACCACGGACACGCCGCGGTTGATCAGCTCAGATGCCGCAGAGGGGCCGTTTTCCGCAGAGGTGCGGTTATCCACGATCTCCAGCTGCACATCATAGGTCTCGCCGCCGATCTCCACCGTGGGCTGCACATAATTGGCGTACTGCATACCCAGGATTTCCTGCTTGCCGCCGGCGCCGTTGTCGCCGGTCTGGGGCTCGAACACGCCCAGCTTCACGACCTTATTGCCGCTGCCGCTACTGCTGCTGCCGCCCTCACCGCTTCCGCCGTCAGTGGCTGCGCTTCCGTTGCCGCCGCAGGCGGCGAGACTCAGAGACATGGCCAGTGCCAGCACGGCCGCCATCCATTTCTTCATTTCATCCATCCTCCTGTTCGGTTCGGGGACTCTCCCCCCTTGTATGGAAAGCATTTTACGTGGTTTTCGTCCGCATTGCAAGGTCAATAATATACAGAAAGAGCGCCCCTCATTCCGCCGCTGGACTGAGGAGTGCTCTTCCTTTTATTAACTTTTGTCCCCAATCGGCGGACATTCGCTTTTCAGGCTTTTAAATCGCCCACATGCCGTCCGCGATACAAAGACATTCGTTTTCGTGATTTTGCCGAAACCGACGCTGAAAAATCAGCTGCGGGTCGGATTTTTGGCGTTTTCCGCCGTTTTACCATCCACAATGGAGAGGAATGTCTCCCGCTCCATGGTCTCGTGCTCCAGAAGATAGGCGGCCACGGCGTCCAGCTGACTGCGGTGCTCGTTCAGCAGCGTTTCGCAGCGGTGGAACGCCTCGTCTACCATGCGCCGCACCTCCCGGTCGATCTCCGCCGCCACCGCTTCGGAATAGCTGCGGCCCTGCCCCATAGTGCGGCCGATGAACACCTCGTCATGGCCGGACTCAAAGGAGACCGCGCCCAGCTTGTCGCTCATGCCGTAGGACGCCACCATCTTTCTTGCGATGGCGGTGGCCCGCTGAATGTCGTTGCTGGCCCCGGTGGAAATGTCGCCCAGACACAGCTTTTCAGCCACTCGGCCGCCCAGCAGCGCCACGATCTCGTCTTCCATATAGGTCTTGGAGAGGTAGGAACGGTCCTCCTCCGGCAGCGAGATGGTCATGCCGCCCGCCTGCCCCCGGGGGACGATGGTGACCTGGCTCACCGGGTCCTGCCCCGGCAGGGCGTGCATCACCACCGCGTGTCCCGCCTCGTGATAGGCCGTCAGCTCCCGCTCATGCTGGGGAATGACCCGGCTCTTCTTCTCCGGTCCGGCGATCACCTTGATCTCCGCCTCCTTGAGGTCGGCCATGGTGATGTAGCTGCGCTCTTTCCGGGCCGCCAGCAGCGCGCCCTCGTTGATGAGGTTTTCCAGATCCGCTCCGGTAAATCCGGCGGTGCCCCGGGCCAGCTTGGCAAGGTCCACATCCTCAGCCAGAGGCTTTCCCTTGGAGTGGACCTTCAAGATCTCCTCCCGGCCCTTGATGTCCGGCAGGCCCACATAAATTTGCCGATCAAAGCGGCCGGGGCGCAGCAGTGCGGGGTCCAGCACGTCGGCCCGGTTGGTGGCCGCCAGAACCACCACGCCCTCGTTTGCGGCAAAGCCGTCCATCTCCACCAGAAGCTGGTTGAGCGTCTGCTCCCGCTCATCGTGGCCGCCGCCAAGACCCGT
>CAKSVQ010000139.1 GCA_934504065.1 uncultured Dysosmobacter sp.
TCCTCCGCCTCCGGCAGCACCGCCACCGTGGCGGCGCTGGTGTGGATGCGTCCGCCGGACTCCGTTTCCGGCACCCGCTGCACCCGGTGCACGCCGCTTTCAAACTTCAGCCGGGAGAAAGCGCCCTCGCCCTCAATGAGCACGCTGCACTCCTTCACCCCGCCCAGCTCCGTTTCATTCAGGCTGACCGTGTCCAACTTCCAGCCCTTGGACTGGGCGTACATGGTGTACATCCGCAAAAGCGCCGCGGCAAACAGCGCGCCCTCTTCACCGCCCACGCCGCCGCGCAGCTCCAGCACCACGTTTTTCCGGTCGTTGGGATCGCTGGGCAGCAGCAATATCCGCAGCTCCTCCCGCAGTCGATCCGCTTCCCGCCGGGCAGCGGAAAGCTCCTCCTGTGCAAGCTCCCGGAAATCCGGGTCATGCAGCAGTGCTTCGGCTTCTTTCCGGTCCTGCTCTGCCTTCAAATAGGCGCGATAGGTCTCCACCACCGGGGCAAGCTCCTTGAGCTCCCGGTTCAGCCGCCGCAGCGCATCCGCGTCGCCATAGGCCGACGGGTCGGCCAGCCTGGCCTCCAGGTCCTCATATTTCAGGGAAAGTTCCTTTAGTTTATCCAGCATCACGCCGCTCCTTTCAAAAAACTGAAAAGGAGGGCGCTACGCTTTTTCCGTGTTCAAAAAGTCCCGCACCTGCCGCAGAAATTCCTCCTGCCAGAAAGCATAGCCCACGGAGCCCCACCGCAGCGATGCGGCGGCGCAGTGACCGCAAGGGGTATAGAGGTCCATCTGATCAAAAACCTCTTCGTTTTTATCCTCACTGCCCCGCAGCAGCACATAAGCGGCGTTGGAAAACTCCTTTCCGTACTGCTTCAAAAAGCTGCGCACCACGCTGCTGCATCGGCCCGCCCACACGGGCGAGCCCACGACCACCAGCCGATAGTCTCCCAGTGGCCGCTTCGTCTCCGGCGGCTCCACCGGAAGCGAGGTGCGGCGCATGGCGTCCATGCCGCAGCGCAGCCAACCCCGCAGGCCGCTGCGGTTGGCACCGTCGCGCAGCTCCACCACTTCCGCGTCCAGCGCCGCGGCGATCTCCCTCATCGCCGCGCGGGTATTTCCCGTGCGGGAATAGTAAATGCACAAAATATCGCTCATAGAGGGTCACCTCCGTTAAATCCCACCGTTTTCCGTCTCAGCGGGGCGTCAGTCCCCCGCTTCCTCGCTCAGCTGTTCCCATTTTTCGTACAGGGCATCCAACTCTGTCTGAGCCGCTTCCTTGTCCTGCACCAGCGCGTTCAGCTTTTCATAGTCACAGGCGGCGGCTTCCATTTCGCCGTCCAGCGCCGCAATGCGCTCCTCTGCCTTGGCTATGTCCCGCTCGCAGATAGTAAGCTGCCGCCGGGCGGCCTGCTGGGCCTTGTTGCCACGGACGGGCCGCTCCGCTTTTTCCTTCTGGGGCTTGGGCGGCTCTGTCTTCTCCGCTTCCTCCTGCGCTTTCACGGACCGATACTGGGTAAAGCCCATGGGATAATCGGTGACCGTGCCGCCGGAAAGTTCCCAGATGCGGGTGGCAAAGCGGTTGATGAAATAGCGGTCATGGCTGACGAACAGCAGCGTGCCGTCGTAGGCCTCCACCGCCTCCTCGATCCACTCCCGGGAGGCAATATCCAGATGGTTGGTAGGCTCGTCCAGAATCAGGAAGTTCACGTCATCATCCATCAGCATGCAAAGCCGCAGGCGGCTTTGCTCGCCGCCGGAGAGGACGGAGACAGGTTTTAAAACATCCTCGCCCCGGAAATCGTAAGCAGCCAGACGGTTGCGGGCCGACTGGGCCGAAAGCCCCCGCTTGGCGGCCATCATATTCTCCACCATGTTCCAATCCGGGTGGTCAAAGTGCACGATCTGGGGCAGATACGCCGCCTTCACCTGCGGGCCGATCCGAATGCGGCCATCGTCCGGGTAAAGCTCCCCCATGATCATCTTGATAAGGGTGGATTTTCCCGTGCCGTTGTCACCGATCAGGGCAATGCGCTCACCGCCCTCGATCTTCAGGTCGATCCCCTCGAAAAGGTGCTTGTCCCCATAGCTTTTGGAAAGTCCCCGCAGGGCCAGCACCTCGTCGCCGTGGAACTCCGCCGTGGAAAAACGGGCGTCCATCTTTCGTGCCTTAGTGGGCTTGGAGGTCGTGCGCATCCGCTCGATCCGCTTTTCAATGGAAAACGCCCGCTTGTGCAGCGCGTCGTTGCCCATAAACGCCCACAGGTGCAGCTGGTCGGCTGCCCGTTCCAGCTGCTGAATCTTCGCCTGCTCTTTTTCGTACTGCTTCATCCGCTCCTGAAAGCGGCGTTCCTTTTCCACGGCGTAAAAGCTGTAATTCCCGCTGTAAAACTCTGCCTTGCCGTCCTGCACCTCGATCAC
Source organism: uncultured Dysosmobacter sp. (assembly GCA_934504065.1). Classification (GTDB taxonomy): domain Bacteria; phylum Bacillota; class Clostridia; order Oscillospirales; family Oscillospiraceae; genus Oscillibacter. Next base: position 2,415 of record CAKSVQ010000139.1, read on the forward strand.
GCGGCTGACGATTCGGTCCAGAAAATAACGGTCATGGGAAATAGCCACCACCGTGCCCCGGAAGGAGCGGATATATTCTTCCAGCCACTCCGTCGCGTGAAGGTCCAAATGGTTCGTCGGCTCGTCCAGCAGCAGAATATCGGTGTCCTCCAAGATCAAACGGCCCAGATTCACCCGGGTCTTTTCTCCGCCGGAGAGACTGTCAAAAAGCTGCGCCCGCTGCCCGGCGGAGATCGACAGGCCGTTGGCGATCTTGTTCACCGCCACGTCCGTATCGTATCCGCCAAAGACCTCAAACCGCTCGCTCAACGCGCCATAGCGGCGCAGAACGGCGGGGTCGCTGTCGCCCTCCGCCATGCGCGCGGCCAGCGCCTCCATCTCTTCGGCCAGCTTCTGCTGGCGGGAGAAAGCGGAGCGCAGCACGTCCTCCACCGTGTATCCGGCGGGATACACGGGGATCTGGGAGATCAGACCCAGCCGCCGCCCCGGCGCGATCACCACCTGACCTTCGTCGTAGTCCATTTCTCCCGTCAATATTTTAAAAAGCGTGGTCTTGCCTGCGCCGTTGCGGCCCAGCAGGCCCACCCGCTCGCCCTGATCGATCTGAAAGGTGAGGCCGTCCAGCACATTTTTTCCCACCTCAAAGGATTTCACAAGACCGTTTACCTGAATTTCAATCATAGTCCTTCTGAAGCGCCTCCGCCAGCACGCCGAAGTGCATCGCGTGAGACGCCTTCAGCAGCATGGCGGTGCCGGGCTTTAACTGCTGGCGCAGCGTCCCCAGCGCCTCCTCTTTCGTTGCAAAATGTAACACCTCGCCGCCGCTCTGGCTGGCGCCGTCGGCAATTTTGGCGGCCTTTTCACCGATGGCCGCCACAAAATCAATGCCCAGCATAGCGGCCAGTGCCCCCACGTTGTAGTGGGCCTGCTCGGTTAGTCCGCCCAGCTCGCCCATGTCACCCAGCACGGCCACCCGGCGCTCACACTCCGTTTTGGCCAACACCTCCAGCGCGGCGGTCACAGACTGGGGATTGGCGTTGTAGCAGTCGTCCAGCAATATCCGCCCCTCCGGCAGGCGCACCACGCGCATCCGGGAACCCGTGGGTTCATAGGCTGCAGCACCCCGGGTGATCTCCTCCCGGCTCAGCCCCAACTCTTCGCCCACTGCCACCGCGATAGATGCGGCATAGGCCATATACACGCCCGGCGCGGGGATAGCCAGATGGTAAGTCTCCTTTTGGGTCTCCACCGTGCAGGTGATGCCCTCCACACCGTGGTCCACCACCTCGGTGATTCGTGTCTGGCAATGCTCTGACTGTCCGCACCGGACCGTTCGAAAAGGCACGTCCACCGTGTCCAGCATGGCGTCGTCGCCGTTGAGCACGGCCAGCCCGCCTTCCTTCAAGTGCTGGAAAATCTCACACTTGGCCTGCAAAATACCCTGTCGGCTGCCTAAAAATTCAATATGCGCGTCCCCGATGTTGGAGATCACTGCAACATCCGGCCGCACCATGGCTCCCAGATACTCGATCTCGCCGAAATGGTTCATGCCCGTCTCGATCACCGCCGCCTGATGCTCACGGGTCAGTCCCAGCAGCGTCAGCGGTGTGCCGATGTCATTGTTGAAATTCTCTGGTGTTTTCAGCACCCGGCATTTTGCGCTCAGCACTGCGGCAACCATTTCCTTAGTGGTCGTTTTGCCCACGCTTCCGGTGATCTGCACCACGGGGATGTCAAATCGGTCGCGGTAGGCGGAAGCCAGCGCCCGCAGGGCCAGCCGGGTATCCGCCACCTGAATGTAAAACTTGCCGGACAGCAAAGTCTCCGGCTTTCTGGCGCACAGACACCCAGCGGCCCCGGTCTCCAGCGCCTGATTGATGAAATCATGGCCGTCGAACTTCTCTCCCACCCACGGCAGGAACAGACAGCCCCGGCTCAGCTTCCGGCTGTCTGTGGAAACCGCGGTCACAACGCTCTGTCCCTCGCCGGGGTTGAGGATCGTTCCATTCACTACGGCGGCGATCTCCTGAATTGTCATCGGTTCCATCGGTTCAACCTCTCCTCTTGATGGGATAGGACAGCCGCACGATCTCCTCGCACAACTCGTTATAGCTCATGCCAATGGCCGCCGCTTCCTTCGGCACCAGACTGGCCGCAGTCATCCCCGGCAGGGAGTTGACCTCAAGGCACCAGAACTTTCCGTCCTCGTCCAGCAGGAAATCCGTGCGGGAATAAACCTCCAGACCCAGCGCGTGATGGAGCTTCAGCGCCAGCGCGCCGACCTCTTCCTGCTGCTGCGGCGTGATGGGCGCGGGGCAAATTTCCTGCGCACCGCCCGCCTGATACTTGGCCGTGTAATCAAACTCCTTCACCGCCGGAACAATCTCCACGGCAGGCAGGGCCCGCTGGCCCAGAACGCCCACCGTCAGTTCCCGACCATGAATCTTTTTTTCCACAAGAATGTGGCTTCCATAGTGCAGCATTTCCCGCAGGGCCTTTGCCAATTCCGCTTTCGTATCCGGCAGCGCCACACCGATGGAAGAACCGCCGTTGACCACCTTCACCGCGCAGGGGACTTCCAGTTCCTCTGTCAGTGCCGGAATCTCCGCCTCGGTATAAGCGGGAATATCCCGCCACGGAGCAGTGGGGATGCCCACGGAATCCATGATCCGCTTCGTCATAGACTTATCCATGGCAAGTCCCGAGGCAAGGTAGCCGCCTCCGGTATAACGGATGCCCAGCAGGTCAAAGGTCGCCTGCACGCGGCCATCCTCGCCGTCCTGCCCGTGCAGGCCCATGAATACGATGTCCGCCATGGCACAGAGCTCCAGCACATTGGGCCCGAACAATCGCTGGCTCTGATCCTTGCGGCTCTTTTTCACCGCTTCAATATCCGGTGCAGCCGTCTCGATCCGCGCGTCCGGGCACAGGCCATCCGGCGCGTCAAACAGCGTCTCCACATTTTCAGGCAGCGTCCCCACTCCCAGAAACAGATCCACCAGAATCGCCCGGTGTCCATTCTCCCGCAGGGCACGGCATACGGAGCTGCCTGTCACCAGCGAAACGACCCGCTCTGTGGATAATCCGCCTGCCAAAACTACGATTTTCATATCGTTTGATCCCTCCTGCACCCTGATACTGTCGGATGCTCATAGTGATACTATTTTAATTTTTTCTAGTTTAGCACAACTCAGCCCCGAATACAATCACCAAAACGACGACATTGCGCCTGCAAACTGTAAACTTTCCGCTTGTGGCAAACATTTCAGGTCCGGAGGCCGCGGGTGCGGGAGAAATGGGTGTAGAAAACAAAAAAGGGCGACAGTTTTAGAAACTGTCGCCCAGTGTTGGCGCTACCTATTTTTCCGGGCCGTCACCAGCCAAGTATTGTCGG
>CAKSVQ010000140.1 GCA_934504065.1 uncultured Dysosmobacter sp.
AGTCCGCAGGCTCCACATTGTTGATGGTGAGGATGGTGGGGAAGCGCAGCTGGCAGATGACCTCATGCAGGGGGGACTGGGGATACATCGTTCTGGAACGGTCGGAAAACAGCATAAGAGAATGCTCCTTTTTTAGCTTGATGCCCCCTATTTTATGCCCTGCGGGTGGAAAAGTCAAATCCTCGACAAAGAGCCTCACCCAAAAGCCTCGCAGAGTTTCGCGCCCGCAGGCGCGAAAGCCACTTGTTCGATTACAGGTAAAATCGATGGCAGCCGATGGTGGTGTAATACGTGCGGTTGGCGTTGATCCACGTGCCCTTGGAGAGGGCCGGGGCGTAAAAATACAGGGCGCCTCCCACAGCCTGCTCCCCATCGAGGGCGCGCTTGGCGGAGAGCACGGACTGGGCGCAGGGCGTTTGATATACCGTGCCGTTGGACACGGGCTCAAACTGCACGCCGTCCACCCGGTCGAAGATCACGGCGGGGATCGTGTCGGGAAACTCGCCGCTCTCTACCCGGTTGAGCACCACATTGCCCACGGCCAGCTGGCCCTCCATGGGCTCCGCGCCGCTTTCGGCGCAGATGATGCGGCTGAGCCAGTAGAGGTCGCGGGCATCATATGCCGCGTCGGCGGAGGTGACTGCCGCGCCGCCAAGATAGGCGTCCCAGCACACGTCCGCGCCCAGCGCCTCGGCCAGCGTGCGCAGGGGCACGTAGGTGCGGCCGTTTTGCACGCGGACCTGCCCGCTGTAAGCGCGGCCATTGACGGTCACGGTGTCCTTTTCCGGGGACGCGGTGATCCGGCCGCCGGAGGAGACGGCCATTGCCTGACGGTTCTGCGCGTCCCAGGAGGCCGTCCAGCCACCCAGCTCGTCCAGAAGATACCGCAGGGGAACGTATGTAACGCCGCTTTCCACATAGGCCCCGCTGGGCAGGGTGCCGCCGTCCACCTGCACGGGGACGTTTCGCGCGGCCAGCGCGCTGCCGCTGAGTGCGGCGGCGGAGAGCAGGCCGCACAGGGCGGCCCGGAGGGGATGTTTCATCGAATCGCTTCCTTTCCGTGGGGTTTTCTGCAAACCATGGTACAGGAAAGGCAGCGCTGGAAGCAACCCTCAAAAGCTGGAGAAGTTTCAATCTTTTTCCGTCTCACAACAGGAAACGGCCCAGCGAGACGCTCAAAGAGCGTCTTCGCTGGGCTGTTCAAAAGCCTCGCAGAATTTCGCGCCCGCAGGCGCGAAAGATGTTAAATCCGTTTTCTGCCGCGACATGCGCGTGGCAGAAAACTCCCTGCGCGGAGCGAGCGTCGAATTGTCCGCTATAAGCGGACAACCGAGGCGCAGAGCGCAGCGACCCCCCTCGGCCAAGTGGCTGCGCCACTTGGCCGAAGTAATTTTAGCATCCGATCAACGGATTCACGTCCCCTTCGGGCGGGACAATGCAAAGCCCCATCAGTTCCCCCTCGCCCACGTTGCCGAAGTTGTGGCGCATCCCGGCGGGGATGTGCACCCACGTGCCGAATTCCAGCGGCACCCGCTCCTTGCCGATGAGGAAATATCCCTCGCCCTTGATGCATACAAACCAATGGGGCCAGGGATGGGAGTGGATGCTGCTCTCCGCGCCCGGTTCCAGTGTAAAAAGGCGCATCACATAGTCGTCCCAGAAGCGGCCCTCGGGGCCGAAGACGATCTTTTTGGTGGAATTTTCAATGAAGTGCCCCCCGGTGACCACGGGCAGGTCACGGATGTTGCCGGAATATTCGCTCATGAAAAGCGCCTCCTCTGTCAGATTAGCACCAGTATAGGCAGTTTATCCGAAAAATGCAACCCCTCCGGCTTTGGTTCATACCTCTCCCGTGCGCTTGAGCTGGGCGAGATAGCGGTATACGCTGGCCTGCGAGCAGTGCAGCTCCGCCGCCGCGTCCTTCACCGCACCCTTGAGCAGGAAGATGCCGCCCTTTTCCAGCGCGGCGATGATCTTCAGCCGCTCCTCCGAGGTCAGCCGCTCCGCCGTCACCCCCAGCTGCTCCAACTCCCGGTTGATGGCGTCCGCCGTCACCGCCTCGGTGGAGTTGCGGTATTTTTCCGGGGCGGCACGGACGGCGGGCACGGGCATTTCCGGCGGCTGCGGCTGCAAAACGTCCTCCACGAAAGCGTCCGGGTGGCAAAGGCACATGATCTGGTCGCTGACGGCGCGGAAGCGGCTGTCGTCAAAGTTGATGCACAGCATCCCGATCAGGCGGCCGTTCTGCTTGAGGAACAACGTGCTGGAGCGCAGCTCCTTGCCGTTGACGGAAACGCCGTAATCGTGCAGGCGATAGTCGGAGGTTTCATAGCTTTTGTCCCGCAGGATGCTCAGCGCCGTGTTGGTCAGCGGCGCGCCGACCTTGCGGCCGCTGATGTGGCTGTTGGCAATGGCGATGATCGAGCGGTTCTTATCGGTCAGGTCATGGAGGACGACCTCATAGTCTGGGCCAAGGGCCAGACCGAGAAATTCCGTGAGCTTCATGTAATGCTGTAACAGAGCATTGGTGACGTTCGCCATATCGCGCCTCGTTTTCTGGCAAAGCCTTTGTTGAAATTGACTATATTATACCGGGCGGCCGGATATTTGTCAAAAGAAAAATTTATCGCCTATAAAATAAAAAATCACAGAAACAATTTTCGTGAGTTTTACGGACAAATCCTGCGAAAAGGAACCGATCGCGGAATATTATCCGCGCAAAGGACATAACGTGTGCTTGACAGGAAATTGGAAATTTGATAAAGTTACCTCACAAGATTCCATCGAAAAAGTGACTTTGTCACTTTTTCGAGAAGGCTTCGCTGCGCTCCGTGCCTCATGGCCGCTACGCAGCCATTTCGACACACGCTCCGCGCATAGAGTTTTTCCCGACGTACATGCCGCCGGGAAAAACCGATTTCACATCTTTCGCGCCTGCGGGCGCGAAACTCTGCGAGGCTTTTTGACAAGCCGATAAAAAACAAGGAGGAACTACTTTATGAAAACCATCATTTCTACCGCCAGCGCCCCCGCCGCCATCGGTCCCTATGCGCAGGCTGTGGAGGCCAACGGCCTTGTCATCACGTCCGGCCAGCTGCCCATCGACCCCGCCACCGGGGCCTTCCCCGAGGGCATTCAGGCCCAGACCCGCCAGTCCCTGACCAACGTCAGGGCCATCCTCACGCAGGCGGGCGTCAGCATGGACCAGGTGCTCAAGACCACCGTGTTCCTCAGTGATATGAACAATTTCGGCGCGATGAACGAAGTGTATGCCACGTTCTTCACGGAAGGCAAGTTCCCCGCCCGCTCCGCGGTGGAGGTGGCCCGCCTGCCCAAGGACGCGCTGGTGGAGATCGAGGTCATCGCGGCGAAATAACGCCCCTGCGGAAAAGCCTGTATAGACATTTTTGGCAGCCCGTGATACTGTCCGCCAGGCGCGGAGCGGGAAGTGGGAAGCCCGCCTCTGCGGCGACCGGAGTATCCTCTATCTTGGACGAAACGTCCTGAATTATGGAGGTAAGGTATAATGTCCAAAGAGTATCCGCTGAGTGTTTCCGCCCCCCATCACTTCACCTTCGCCGTCCGCGACATTCCGGAGGTCACCGTTGCGCAGCGGGAGCGCGCCCTGAAGGCCACCCACTACAACGAGTTTGCGTTCCCCTCCGGGATGCTGACCGTGGATATGTTGTCCGACTCCGGCACCACCGCCATGACCAACCACCAGTGGGCCAGCCTGTTCCTCGGCGACGAGGCCTATGGCCGCAACACCGGATATTACGTCCTGCTGGATACCTTCCGCGACATTTTTGAGCGCGGCGGTGAAAAGAACTGGAAGAAGATCATCGACCTTGTGCGCACGGACTGCCGCGACGTGGAGAAGATGATGGATGAGGTGTACCTCTGCGAATACGAGGGCGGCCTGATCAACGGCGGCGCCGCGCAGATGGAGCGGCCCAATGCCTTCCTCATCCAGCAGGGCCGGGCTGCCGAGTCGGTGCTGATGGAGATCGTGCGGAATATCCTCGCCCGGCGCCATCCCGGCAAGGTCTTCACCATCCCCTCCAACGGCCATTTTGACACCACCGAGGGCAACATCAAGCAGATGGGCTCCGTGCCCCGCAACCTGTACCGCAAGGAGCTGCTCTATCAGGTCCCGGAAGGCGGCAGGTATGAAAAGAACCCCTTCAAGGGCAACATGGACATTGAGAAGCTGGAGCAGCTCATCGGGGCCGTGGGCCCGGAGAATGTGCCGCTGATCTTCACCTGCATCACCAATAACCCCATCTGCGGGCAGGCCGTTTCCATGGCCAACATCCGCGAGATCAACCGCGTGGCCCACAGGTATGAAATCCCGCTGGTGTTCGACGTGGCCCGCTGGGCGGAGAACTGCTATTTCATCAAGATGAACGAGGAGGGCTATGCCGACAGGTCCATCGCCGAGATCGCAACGGAACTGTTCTCTTACTGCGACGCGTTCACCATGTCCGCCAAGAAGGACGGCCACGCCAACATGGGCGGCATGCTGGCCTTCCGCGACCGGGGGCTGTTCTGGCAGAAGTTCTCGGACTTCAACGAGGACGGCACCGTCAAAACCGACGTGGGTGTGCTGCTGAAGGTCAAGCAGATCTCCTGCTACGGCAACGATTCTTACGGCGGGATGTCCGGCCGCGACATTATGGCGCTGGCCGTGGGGCTGTATGAAAGCTGCGACTTCAACTATCTGCGCGAGCGCGTGGCCCAGTGCGACTATCTGGCCGAGGGCTTCTACAAGGCCGGTGTCAAGGGCGTTGTGCTGCCTGCGGGCGGCCACGCCGTGTATCTCAACATGGATGAATTTTTCGACGGCAAGCGGGGCCACGACACCTTCGCGGGCGAGGGCTTCGCGCTGGAGCTGATCCGCCGCTACGGCATCCGCGTTTCCGAGCTGGGCGACTACTCCATGGAGTATGACCGCAAGACCCCGGAGCAGCAGGCTGAGCTTGCCAACGTGGTGCGCTTCGCCATCGACCGCAGCCGCCTGACCCGGGAGCATCTGGACTATGTCATCGCCGCCGTCAAGGCGCTGTATGAGGACCGGGAGAACATTCCCAACATGCGCATCGTCTGGGGACACGATTTGCCCATGCGCCACTTCCATGCTTTCTTGGAACCTTATCCCAACGAGGAGAAGTAGGCAGCTTCCGCAGGTTCCATACCCATTGCGCCCGGACGCCTTAAAAAGTCCCGCCCGCCGGGGATACACCCCCCGGCGGGCGCAGCCTGCGTGCGGGCTGTCGAATTTAACATCAATCTGTGTGTGTATTATACAGGCTGTCGAAAAGGCCGTGCAGAGTTTTGCGTTCGGAAACGCGAAACTTCCTCGAACAAGTGGTCTTGCCACTTGTTCGAAGGCGGCAGCCTGATTTATGGAGGACAATTATGTCAGACAAGAACGTATCTCTGGAAACGCGCGATGGCTTTCAAAGCAGGTGGGGCTTTGTGCTGGCCTGCATTGGCTCCGCCGTCGGCATGGGCAATATCTGGCGCTTCCCGATCATGGTGCAGAAGTTCGGGGGCATGACCTTCCTGCTCCCGTATTTCCTTTTCGTGGTGCTGGTGTGCTCCACAGGCATCATTGAAGAGTTCGCGCTGGGCCGCTGGGCACAGGGCGGGCCCGTCATCGCCTTCGGCAAGGCGGCGGAGGACCGCACAGGCAAAAGGACGCTGGGGGCGGCGCTGGGCGTGCTTCCCGTCGTTGGCTCGATGATGCTGGCCATCGGCTATACCGTGGTCATGAGCTGG
>CAKSVQ010000141.1 GCA_934504065.1 uncultured Dysosmobacter sp.
GGCATGCCCTTATTCGGACATGCCTTTTTCTATGGCGTCAAGCATTTTTCCATATGCACGCCGGCGACGGCGCTTTACCACCTCCGGACAGACGTGCAGCAGCTGGGCCACCTGCTGACAGCTTCGGCCGCGCACGTCTATTTCCACGATGCAGGTTTCTTCTTCCTCCGGCAGCTCAAAGGCCCGGATATAGGCAACAGCACGGCGGGGAGCCATTGCCGAGACCAGGCCGCGAAGCGCCCTCCTCTGGGCGTCCATGCGATTCAAGGGCCGACTTGCAGACGCGGCAGCGCCGCGCGGACGGATTCCCGCCGCCTTCCCGGCCTCCCTCTTCTGTTGGCACCGTGCCGCCGGTGCTCTTGCTGTCAGAGTAGCGCATACGGGGCAAAGTGTCAAATTTTAAGCGCAGCCGGGTCAACGTTCCCAGCTGCGCTTTGCAATGTCCTCCACGGCCTCCAGTCCGGGCCGCTGGCGCTTGAGCGCTGCGAACCGGGCCAGGGCTTCCCGGCGCTGTGCTCCGGTATAGATTTCCTCCAGGGGCTTTTCCGTGGTTCCGTCCTCATAGGTTCGGACGATCCGCACGGTATACACCACCAGCTTTCCCCGGTAACCGGGATCCCGGATCAGCTCCAGGCGCTCCCGGTATGCCGCCGTCATCAAAGCGGCGTACCGTTCCGCCAGGGCTTTCCGGTAGTCGGTCAGCTGCTCGATCAGGGCTTGACACTGGGCAATGGTCCGGGCGGCGCTTTCGTCGTGGGCCTTGATGCGGTCGGCGGTCAGGACGTCGGGCCGGACCAGATAGGCGGAGAACCGCACTTCCGCTTCCCGGCTTGGGCTGCCGTAGCGGCTGAACAGGTTTAGATAGCTCATGCGCGGGCCTCCTCGCAGCTGGTGACGGTCCAATAAGCGATGCCGTCGGGGCTGTGTTCGTCGCTTCCCCAGCCGATTACCGTTCCGGTGGGGATAGGGATTAAAACCCAAAGGGCTTCATGGCGGGAAGTGCGCTTATTTTCGATGTGGATTAGATATTTCATGATGCAATCTCCTTTCTGGTGGTCGCGGCGCGTCCCGGTCAAGCCGGGAGCGCGTCGGAAGTGGTGGAAGCGGTGCGGGTGAAGGTAGTGGAGCCGTACTTGCTGCGAATCTGCGCCATAGTCTTGGATCCCTTGTGCCAGCGCTGGCCGTCCTCGGCATAATGCCAGCTCCAGAGCTTCTTTGTGCTGCTCCAGCGGCACCCGGCAGCCTTCAGAGCCTCTTTGTGCTCTTTGGTGTTGCCGCCGATCCAGAGCCAGCGGCCGCAGAGCTCGATTTCCAGGCCGTCCAGCTTCAGAAGTGCGGAAATGATGTTGATGAAGTCCCCGGCGCTCTCCGTGGTGGCGTGGGTGCGGCCGGTGGTATCCTCGGCGGCCTGCTCGTTCTGGCTGCGCTTCAGGACCTCGAACCGGGCTTCATACTCGGCATTGATGGCCTGCATGGTGGCGGTATTGCCGCCCATGTCCGGGTGATGCTTCAGGGCTGCGGCCTTGTAGGCCTTCTTCAGCTCGTCCAGGTTCTTGCAGTTGATGAAATAGGTTGTCATGGTGTGTTCCTCCTTGAATTTTTATCGTGATTGCGATTAGTGGAAGGTTAGCGAATGGGGCGTGCGCCCTTTGCGTCCTGCTCCCAGATGTTGACGGTGTAGCCACACCGCTTGAGCTGCTGCGCTAGGTCCTGCGCCGCTTCTAGGGTGTTGCGGTAGCTGATGGCGGGGGTAGTCTTGCAATAGACAATCATGTATTTCATGGTGTTTCCCTTTCTGGCCTGTCGGCCTGTCGTGTTCGGTGTTGTTCCCGCTTGGGTTGAGGCAATCATAACGCCAGCATTATGCAAACGTCAAGAGCGTTTTTGCAGGTTTGGAGATAGTCACAAATCATAACGCTGGCATTTGTTGAATGTGCATAATGACTGCGGCAGGGTGAAAGAGTAAAATAAATAGCATAAGAACAAGAGGGGAGCGGAAGCTATGACGGTAAAATATTCGGAACTTTCGGCAGAAGCGAAACAGAGAAGAAACCGCCAGAATGCAGCCAGCCGCGCCAGATATGAGAAGGCGGCATACAGCAAAATGACATTCAGGATTAGATCTGATGGCTCGGACGGCTTCACACCGGAGCAGATCAAGCACGCAGCAGATCAGGCGGGGTTATCGGTCAACGCCTGGATCTTGGAGGCAATCCGGGATAAGCTGTAAGACAACAATACCCACCAGGAGCGGATGTCTTCCGTTCTCGGTGGGTATTATTTTGCCCTGATGGTATACGGAGCGTATTCTGGCGGAGAGATATATTTATAAGCTATATATACGGGGATAGACTGAGTATATATTGCGCGCTATGGGTTGGCAAAAGAGAGGGGCGGGGCGGCCAAAAACGCGCGGAGGGCAGCAGAGCGGCAGGCAATGGGGGCCGAATGGCAGGCGGTGGGACTGGCGGAGGCGGCAGGGAGGACGCAGGACGGGAGAAGCTGGCAGAAGGGCAGCGGGCAAAGGGCACGGCGGGGACGATGCATGCAGAGCGGAAGGGCGAGGGCGGAAGCGGTGCGGCCCGGCGGGAGGCAATCAGCGGGCGGGAATTAAGGCGCTGTTAAATCGTTTCGGCCTGGGGCAAGGCGCGCGGCGCTTTGTGTGTCGGGTCTGTGTCAAAAGGGGCAGGCGGCGGAGAGATGCCGGCAATGCAGCACGGGCAAGGGGCGACGGAACAAGGAAGCGGCGGGCCGATGCTGGGCGGCAGAGGGGAAGCGTGCCAGCAGGGCCGAGATGCTGGGCGCGTGGCAAGGTCCGGCAATGCAGCGACGGCGGAGGGCAGCAGGAAGAGCCAGGCGATCAGGCAGAAAGGCAAGAGCCGGCAGGGGCTGGGCTGAGGCGATTCCCCACACCGGGCCGGGCCGATGATGCATTCTCCCTCCCCCTTCCCGAGGATCAGCAGGGGGTGGGGTAGCGGAAAAAGACGGGGTGTCTCGCGGGAGAGACGAAGATATATCCACCACACCCGCCAAGAGAATTGCAGGAACCTGAGAGCGGGCCCAGACTGGGGGGAGGGGGTAGGAGAAAACAGGGGGGGGCAGGGCTGCAAACAGCGGCGATGAAAATAATTCCAGGGGAAATTTGCCACTTTTGAATACCGGTGGTATAATGACGGCGAGAGCTGGGAAATACAAGAAATTTCTGAGAAAGGGGTGCAAGGCATGGGCTGGAAAACCTACCGCAGCGAGAAGGAGCTTGTGGGCGCCATTGCGGATTATTTCAAGACCTGCGACGAAGCGGGAGAGCTTTACGACGAAGCGGGCATGTGCCTTGCGCTGAACGTGGACCAGCGGCAGATGCGGGAATGGCTGAATCAGGAAGGACCGTTTCAGTACATTGTGCGGCGGGCCTATCTGCACATTCAGCAGCAGATTGCCACCCACCCGGTGTATCGGGAGAAGAGCATGGTGACCAAGAGCATTTTTCTTCTGAAGCAGCCGCAGTTCGGCGGCTATCAGGACAAGACGGAGGAAAAGAAGGACATCAGCTTCAAGGTGACGATGGGCGACGGCGTGGACGCGGAGGACTTCAAATGACGTGGATTTTATGGCTTTTGCTGTTGATTTTGCAGTGTGTGAACCTGGGGATCGGGATCGCGGGGCTGTTGGTTGGGAAGAAGGACGCCGGGAAGGAGCCGGAGGACAAGCCGGACAAGGCAGACGAGGCCGGGCGGCTGATGGACGAGGGCTTTGACAACCTGATGCGCTACAGCGTGGGAGGAAAGGACGGCTTTTCATGAGGACGGTGCAGGAGATCTTTGACGAGACCATTCACCTGATCGACGCCCAGAACGAGAGCACCGGTTCCACCGTGACGGCAGACACCAAGGAATACGAGCTGCGGACGCCCAACTGTTTGAACGCCTACATCAACCTGGTGTACCCGTACAGCGACACCTATGAGCCTCGGAGCGACGGAAAGCGGACCGTGCACCCTAAGCTTGGGAGCATGGAGGACGAAGTGCAGATGGACGATTTCATCTGCCTGAGCGTGCTGCCGAAGGCCCTTGCCTATGAGCTTTTGCGGGAAGAGAACCCCACCGTTGCCAGTGCCTGCTACGAAGACTACGAAAAGGCACTGAGCATGGCGAAAGAATCCCTTCCGTCGGTGGAAAGCGAGGTTGCGGACCTTTACGGCGGCATTGAATATGGGGAGTTTTCACGATGGTGCTAGACGGCTGGTATACCTGCCCCATGTGCGGGCGGAAGCTGATGCGGATCCCCTACGGGAGCGTGGTATACGGGACGCCGGTCTACTGCCGCAAGTGCAAGGTCGAGTGGTTCCCCAACATTTACCACGGGGTGGAGTTTTCGGACGATGAGCCGTTCCACCTGCTGGAAGAAGACGAATAAAACCGAATCTTGAGATAGAGCGTACAGCGCCGAGAAGCGAGGAGCAATCCTTGTTTTTCGGCGCTTTTTGTTTTGTCAGGACCGCCCCAGACCAGGGGCGCTTGAAATACGTTTCGAGGCCAGACCAGGCCGGAAAGGAACACCCATGAACGAAGAGACCATGAACCCCACCGCCCAGGAAGAGAGTACGGAAGACGCCTTTCTGACGGGCTGGGAGGATACGGAACCCGCTGAAGAGCCGGCAGACCAGCCCGCAGCGCAGCAGGAGCCGACGGAAGAGCAGGAGCAGGCAGGGCAGGAGGAATCCGCAGCCCAGGAGACCGAGCCGGACCGGCAGGACACACAGCAGCAGGAAGCCCAGGCAGACCAGCCCAGGACCTGGACGCTGCGGCATCTGGAAGAAAACCGGACGGTCAGCGAGCCGGAATTGATCACTCTGGCGCAGCAGGGCATGGATTACGACCGGATCCGGGAGAAGTACGACGAGAGCAAGCCCGTGATGGAGCTGTTCCGCCAGTTTGCCAGTCAGGCGAACATGACGATCCCGGAGTATGTGCGGCTGATCCGTACCCGGGCCAAGGAGGCCGAGGGTGCCAGCGAAGAGGACGCCCGGCGGAGCGTGGAAATGGAGGACCGGGAGGCCGCCGTTTCCGCACGGGAAGAAGCCCTTGCCCAGCAGGACGCAAAGCAGCAGCAGGACCGACAGGCCCAGGAGGCCCGGGAGGCCCGGCGGCAGCAGGAAATTGAACAATTCAGAACCACCTATCCGGAAGCGGCAAGCCATCCGGAGACCATTCCCCAGGAGGTGTTTGAAAAGGCCCAGAGCGTGGGCCTGACGGCAGCTTACGCCATGCATCAGGCCCGGCAGGCGCAGGAAGAAGCGGCGCAGGCCCGGCAGCAGCTGGAGGCGGAAGCGGCCAAGCCGTCTTTGACGGCCTCCCAGGCCCAGACGGCGGCCAAGAACGGGCTGCGCACGGCCGTTGTGCAGCAGGCCTTTGACTACTACTTCGGCGACGGGGCCTTTGCCAGCCTGTACGGCGGCGGGTCTGCCGCTCAGAGCAGCGCAGCGGGCAGCAGCGGAACGAGCACGAAGAAAGCAGGCTCCAAGAGCTCCGGCTACAACAACGGGAGCCTGACCACCGACCAGGTGAAGAAGCTGCAGAGCTATTACGGCGTGACGGCGGACGGCCTGTGGGGCAAGAACTCCAAGGAGGCGACCGGAGGACTGAGCGCGGACGAGGCGTGGGCGCAGTATTCCACCCGGTCCGGAAATCACAGCGGCTACACCAC
>CAKSVQ010000142.1 GCA_934504065.1 uncultured Dysosmobacter sp.
GGATAAGCCTGCGCTTGAAAATCCATCAGGCGTAAGCTAAAAATTTTTGTCGTGTGCTTGACATACGGGTGGCGCAGATCGTGGAAGCGGGTGGACTCCATGCCGATAGCAGCCACGCACTTCTTGAAGTGATGGTATACGGTCTGATGCCGGAGATGCCCGCCCAGCTCATCGGTGAACACAAGCCCGTGCGGGTTGCTCCAGCAGCCCCCCGCCTGTAACTGCCATTCGGCCTGTATTGCCTTCTGCTTCTGCAATACCTTCACAATGGCGGGCGGTATGGCGGCAAAGCGCTCCTTCCCGTTCTTTGTCAGATCCAGATAGACATATTCCCCGCACTTCAACTTTTGGAGCTGGTGACGGACGCGAAGGACACCTTGCGTAAAATCGACATCCTCCCATTGCAGGCCTAGCAATTCGGATTGCCGCAGACCTGAAAACAGATCTACCACAAAGAGCGTTTCAAAGCGGTCTCCGTGGATCGCCTGTAAGAAACGGCTGATGTCTGCGTCCATAAGCGGCTTTAGCTCCGGCTTGCGCACCTTTGGCAGCCTTGTATTGTCGGCGGGGTTACTGCGGAGCATACCGGCCACAACGGCCTGTTTAAGAGCACTGTGCAGAATGCCATGCACACAGCTGACCGTTTTCGGGGCAAGCGGCTTTTGGCCGGGATAGCCCTTACTGAGCCGGTTGCACAGCTTCTGCACCTGAATGGGGGCCAGAGCTTCCAGACGCACCCCGCCGATATTCGGGATGATATAGCGGTCAGCCTTGGAACGATAGTCGGCCACAGTCATGGGCTTCAGGTTGATGCAGTAAGTGGCCAGCCATTCGCTGAACCATTCTGCGACAGTGTAGTGCTTTGGGGCGGTGCCGTGAAAACTGCCCGTGTCGATCTCACCAAGCCGGGCGGTGAGCTTCTGGCGGCACTCCTTTTGCGTCTCTCCGTAGACACTGCCCCGCTTGGTCTGCCCCAGCTCATCGGTGTAGGTATAACGGGCCTCCCATAGACCGTTCGCCCTGCGGCGCAGATTTCCGGCCCCGTGGGCGTTCCTGCTCTGTTTTCTGGCCATAAGAATATAACTCCTTTCTTGCACCTCTGCGCCCGCTGTGGTACAATAAAGGGCGCAGAGGGTGCCTTACTCTGATCGGTTTGGACTGTCTGCACTACTTGACCGCGTGAGGGTTGCCGCCCTTGCGCGGTTTTCTTTTTGTCCCGCTCCGCCGTGTTGCCGCACGGAAGGGCGGGTTTTAACTTGCCGGTAATTTGCCGGAGCGGGAGCAGCTGCCCGCGCTCTGATGGCCGTGCCGGGGTCTGATCGTGGCCGCCGGTCAGCTGGGGCGATTCAGATCTTGACGGATCTATTTGCATGGATCCATGGAGTGGAGCGGGACGCTAATTGCGCCGATTGCTGGGGTTGCTCCACAAATCAATAGCGTAGGTGGTGAGCTTCGCTTGCGCTTCGTCGGTCAATCTGTGATAGATGCCGACAAGTTCACTACTGCTTTGATGGGAAGTCCCGCTTGCTGGGGATGACTCCGCATAAAAAGCGGAGCGAGTAACACCGAAAATTTGAGCCATTGCATCGACTTTGTCCATGCGGGGCGCTTTTAAGCCTAGACACCAGCTTGAAACGGCGGTCTTGCTGACACCGAGGCGGGTTGCTAAATCGCTTTGACTCATATCGGCCGCAGCCATTAAAGCCTTTAAATTCTGTGCAAAGAGCTCTCTAGCGTCCATTTCTTTCACCTCACTATAGCATTATAGTATGCTACGAAAAGCAAAAAGTCAACACTAAAAGTTAAAAAAGTAATCTTTAAGTGTTGACATGAAAGAACGGTAGCGCTATACTTGAGTAAACTTAAAGTTGAAAGGAGTGGGAAAAGTGTTTCAGATTTCTATGGAGGCGGCAAGAATTAACGCCAAGCTGACACAAAAAGAAGTTGCGAACAGCATGGGAAAGAGCCTTTCGACAGTCCGAAATTGGGAGTGCGGCCGTTCTATCCCGGACGCAATCGAATTTCAGAATCTGTGCAAGCTGTACCAGATTCCGCCGGACGCTATTTTTTTGCCCCGAAAGTAAACTTAAAGATGACAAGGAGGCCTAACCATGGGAAAAGAAGTAGTGCAGTTATCCACGATTGAACCGGTGAGCGTGAGCGTAGAAGATGCGGCCCACCTGCTGGGCGTGTCCGCGCCGATGGTTTATCAGCTCATCCAGCGCGGCGGTCTGCCTGCCTTTAAAGCCGGCAGCCGGACACTGATCGGCGTGGCAGCTCTCCGCCGGTGGGTGGACGCCCAGACGGAGCGGGAGGCGCAGCCATGACCACCAGGGAGAAGCTGACCGCCCTTGTTATGGGCATGACGGAGGAACAGGCCGCCTTTGTGCTGGCCTGCATGATCGCCTGGGCTGAACAGGCGGAGAACGAGGAAGGAGCGGGAGCGTGAACGGCGGTTTTTACATGGAGCTGACCGACGGCGCAGCCATGCCGCCCACGATGCAGGCAGGGGACAAGCTCATTTTTCTGCGCTGGCCCCGGCAGAAGGTGCCCGCCGGTTCCTATGTGGCGGTGTGCCTGGAATCCACCACGGCGGAGCTGTGGCAGGTGGGCGGCACCTATGAGGGCGGTGTGCATCTGATCCCCGCCGACGGTCACGGTTCCGGGCGCTGGCTGGATGCGGCGCAGTGGGCGGGCGTTCAGCTGCTGGGCGTGGCCGTGGGGTTTTATCGGGAAATTGCCCTGTCCCGCTCCAATGAGGAACAGAAGGAGGAAAGCGCGTGAATGACTCTGAGAACGTGCGCCGGTTTGTGGCGCTGTGGGCGCAGCTGGATGAGGCCGCCCGCGAGATGGTGTTCAAACGGCTGGAAGAGCTTCAGGGCGAAGAACGGCGGGAGGCGGTGAGCGTATGAGCTGGGCTGTGACGCTGGGCCTGTTGGCTGGGGAAGTGTTGGCGGCGCTGCTGCTGGGGTTTGTCTGGTTCTGTGTGGTGACGTGGTGTGCCCGGCTGATTGTGCGGGCAATAGGCGGAGGTGAACGCTACGGAGGATAAGAATAAGCTGGCTATTTCGGATCCATTGGCCTACCTGCTAGAAGCCGGCTTTTCACTGGAGGATATAGAGCGGGAGCGGGACCATGCTGGAATCTCCATCGCAGATCAGGCGGAGGCAGTGCAGCGTATCAAGGAGCGGGGAGAGGATCCGCTGGAAGGCCGCCCGGAACCGCCGGAGGAGCCGCCAGAACCCGCCGACCTGCTTCACCTGTTCCACCCCGTTGGCGAGTTCCAGGAAGAAGAGGCAACATGGCTGATTCCCGGTTGGATACCGGAATCACAGATCACGCTGATCGCGGCAGACGGCGGCATTGGCAAGACTACGCTGTGGATCAACATTGTGGCCGCCCTGAGCGCCGGGAAGCCCTGCATTCTTGACCCGCCGAATTATACCCGTGAGCCCCAGAAGGTGGCCTTCTGCACCACAGAGGACAGCGTGAGGAAGAAGCTGGCCAAGAAGCTGAGAGAGGCCGGGGCAGATATGAACAATATCATTGCAATGGACATGGCGGCAGACAAGACCGGCCTGCTCCGCCGCTTCAAGTTCGGTACGTCGGAAATGGAGCTGTTCTGCAAGCACTTTCAGCCGACCGCCTGCGTGTTCGACCCGGTGCAGGGCTTTGTGCCGCCGGAGATCAACATGGGCAGCCGAAACGCTATGCGGGACTGCATGGCGCAGCTCATCACGCTGGGCGAGGACGCCGGAACAACCTTCCTTGTGGTCTGCCATACCAATAAGCGCAAGGGCGCCTTTGGGCGTGACCGCGTGGCCGACAGCGCGGATCTGTGGGACATTTCCCGCTCCGTCATTATGGCCGGATATACAGATGACCAGGGCGTTCGCTACCTCTCCAACGAAAAGAACAACTATGCGGAGCTTCAGGAGACCGTGCTTTTCTCCATAGATCAGCGCGGCCAGATCGTCCGGGAGGGCACGACATGGAAGCGTGACCGGGACTTTATCCAGGAGGCCGCCACGGCCAAGGCGGGCCCGCAGCGGGAGGACTGCAAGGAGTTTCTGCTTCAGATCCTTGCGGAAGCTGGCGGCGGAATGCCGACAAGCGAGCTGGAGGAACAGGCCAAACAGTTCGGTTTCAGCTATACATCTATCAAGAGAGCAAAAAGCGAACTAAGAAAGGAAAAGCGGATTTCGTTCTTTACCACTGGCAGCGCAAAGGATGGAAACCGTACATGGCACATCAAGCTAGAGAACGGCGGTGAGCTGTTGGAGCTGCCCGCAGCTACCCCAGTTCCGTTTCCTCCCCCGTCAGAGATCTAAAAGTGGTCTAGTTAACGCTCAATCCATTGGTATATAAGAATTTTTTTAACTTGACCACCTGGTCTAGTTAAACAGGTAATAGGCTTTAACTTGACCACCTGGTCAAATTAAAAAGCCCTTGCGGCCCTAAGAAAAATTTTAACTGGATCACTTTCTGTCTCTCTGACGGTAAAGGGGTCAAGTGAACCAGTTAAACAGTGAAAGGAGATCTACACCATGAAGAAAAAGAAGAAGTGCACCAAGGCCATCAGCCGGGGCGGGATCGTCCGCAGCTTGCCACCTTATGCCAGAGCCATGCGGTTCGCAAACCGGCCTATTGTCTCCCGGCCTGCACGGAGCTGGACGGATGAGAAGGACAGCGGGCAGGCATGAAAAGGCCGCCCCGGCAGGACGGCACCAAGGGCGGCAGGAGCGGAGCAGATGGACAGGCCCGCTCTACGCCCCAGTTTACACGATGAATTGGAGGATTGCAAGCGATGAAGTGCCGCATTTCATACCGCACGGAGACCGGGGAGCTGTTCGCCGGAATTGCCGTAGCGATCGCGAAGGGCATTGCCACCGCCGCAGGGCGGAAGGCGCGCATTCGTTACGATCGTGAGGGGCACCGGCCGCATATCGTCGTATATGTCACCATTGACGAGGACGGCGCCGGTGCGGTATAATAAGCCATAACATAGAGTACCACCCGCCGCATGGCGGGGAGCTCACCAAGAGCATGGGAAACGGTTTTATGATCGCTTCCTGTGCTCTTTTTTTATTTTCAGAAAGGACGGTATCACATGGACACCAAAGAGGGAGCAGGCATTATTATTCACGGCGGCTTTGCCGGTTATCTGCGCGACATTTACAACGTGCAGGTGAAGTATCGGGCTCTGCTGGACAAGGCGGAGGACGCAATGGACAAGGTGGAGGAGCAGTTCAAAGCCGGCTATCTGGGCGTGGAAGGCCGCGAAGCGGAGCGGGCAAAGGCTATTCTTGACGGTAAGCTGCTGGAGCAGGAGGCAGAGGAGCAGAAGAACGCGGCAGTGAAGGCCTTCACCGATGCCGTGGAGCGCTTTTATAAGCCCGACCCGCTCCAGCTCAAGCCGGAGGTCAAGGCGCTGCTGGATTCTGGCATTCTCACCGAGGAAGAACTGGTGGAGCTGGCCGCAGACCACGCCGGAGAGCCTACCCTGTACCGGCTGATCTACCAGGCGGCCCAGCAGACGGGCGCGGCCCTGAGCATTCCGCCCTACCACGGCGGCAAGGATGAAAAGAAGATCCTGAGCGACTACCTGGGCAGTACCCGGGCAATGACCCACTTCATGGATGAGGGCGCGGGCTTTATGAATCCGTGGATCGACAGACTGTTTCAGC
>CAKSVQ010000143.1 GCA_934504065.1 uncultured Dysosmobacter sp.
AGGCCAAGCAGCAGCTGGCTGAGGCCAACCTCCGTCTGGTGGTGTCCATCGCCAAGCGCTACGTGGGCCGCGGTATGTTGTTCCTGGACCTGATCCAGGAGGGCAACCTGGGTCTGATCAAGGCCGTGGAGAAGTTCGATTACACCAAGGGCTATAAGTTCTCTACCTACGCCACCTGGTGGATCCGGCAGGCCATCACCCGGGCCATCGCCGACCAGGCCCGCACCATCCGTATCCCTGTGCATATGGTAGAGACCATCAACAAGGTCATCCGCGTCTCCCGGCAGCTGCTGCAGGAGCTGGGTCACGATCCCACCCCTGAGGAGATCGCCGAAGAGATGAATATGCCTGTGGAGCGGGTGCGGGAGATCCTGAAGATCGCCCAGGAGCCCGTCAGCCTGGAGACCCCCATCGGCGAAGAGGAGGACAGCCACCTGGGCGACTTTATCCCCGACGAGGACGCCTCCGAGCCCGCCGAAGCTGCCAGCTTTACCCTGCTGAAGGAGCAGCTGGTGGAGGTGCTGTCCACCCTGACCCCCCGAGAGGAGAAGGTGCTGAAGCTGCGCTTTGGCATTGAGGACGGCCGCACCCGCACCCTGGAGGAAGTGGGCAAGGAGTTTAACGTGACCCGCGAGCGAATCCGCCAGATCGAGGCCAAGGCCCTGAGAAAATTGCGCCACCCCAGCCGCAGCAAGAAGCTGAAAGACTTCCTGAACTAAAGAGGGAGCGGGCTGCGTTCAGTATACTGCGGCGCAATTTTGGGGCCCCGCGCAGGCCCGGCGAAGCGGGCTGCGTGGGGAGAGGAGATACAGCGCAGTGAGAGAGCTTTCGCCGCAGGCGGAAGCGATGGATACGGAGCTTGGATCGACGAAGCGCCACCCCAGCCGCAGCAAGAAGCTGAAAGACTTCCTGAACTAAAGAGAAACGCAGAGCTTGAGTTTATAATTACACCCCCTTCGGGCATAACGGCCGTTGGCTGTTTGCCCGGAGGGGGTGTTTTTATTTTGCCCTGTTTTCAGCAGGATTGGATTTGCGGAACGCAATCCCGCTGCTTCCGGCAGAGACTGCCGTCTGCCATGCGGCATAGTCACCAACAACTGTTGTCATGGGAGCATACGCCTTTATGCGCCATCTTTTGTCTGCTTGCTTGTATCATCAGTTTGGCGCCGCCCCGTCGCTGCCGCTGTTCTGCGCGGGAGCTGCCTCCGGCTTTCCCGGCGGGGTAGTACCCTCCGGCTTCTGGCCGTTGGAGCCGCCGGAGGGCGGCGCTCCGTCCGGACGCTGACCGCCGGGGCCGCCCATGCCACCCATCCCGGTGCGGACCGTGCCGGTCTGGGCGGCGCTGTCCGCCTGGGTCTCGCCGGAGGAAAGGGTGCAGCTTTCTTCCGCAGAGAGGTCGGTGGAGGAGAAGAACACAAAGGATGCGTTGTAACCTGCCTCCCCAGTATAAAGCGTTATTCCGTCGCTGTCGGCAACGGTGAAGGTGCTGCCCTGCGTCAGCAGCGATGCTCCGCCGCCGGGAAAGCCTCTCCGCTCAGACTGATCTTCGCCGCTGGGCAGCTCTTTTCCGCCGGGGCGTTCCTCCCCGCTGGGCTGCTCCTTTTGCGCAGTTTCATCCGGCAGTTTCGTGGCGCCGCTGAAGACCACACAGGGTTGATTTGCCGTGAGAGTCATCCCCATTCCGCTGCTGCCGCCTGCTGCCAGCACCGTGCCGCCGGAGACGGTGACCGTGCCGTCTGCGTCCAAAGGCTCGTTGTCCGCGGCGTTGGCCGTCCAGACGGTCACATTGCCGCCGGAGATCGTCAGATCTCCGTTGGAATCAAAGCCGTCTCCGCTGTCGGAGCGGGCTGCAATCGTTCCGCCGTAGATGTTCAGCGCATAGGTAAAGTCGGTCAGGTCGGCGTTTGCGGCGTTGATGCAGTCGTCTGTGGACTGGATGTTGATGCTGCCGGAAAAGACATTGACGGCGGCGCCCTCCAGGCCCTCGTTGCAGGTGGTGATGGTCACGCTGGGACCGGCCGTTCCCTCAGCGCCGATGTTCAACGTGTAGTCGCAGTGCAGCGCGTCATCGCCCGCCGAGAGGGTGAGGGTGCCGCTCTCCACATCCAGTGCCGCCTCCGCGTTCACCGCGTCGTTCACCGGTGCGTCGATGTTCAGCGTCAGTTCGCGGATGGTCAAAGACGCCTCGCCGTCCGCCGTTGTGGCCCCGGACTTGATGCCGTTCTTGCCGTTTGCCTGAAGGTTCAGCGTCCCCGTGCCGCAAAGCACAACTTGGGAGCCGTCCTTGCACTTGATGACGGCGTTTTCGGCATCGGCGCTGCCGGTCTCATCGTTGTTGCTTTCCGTATCGGATAGTGTGTTCTCCGTTCCGCTTGCCGCCTCGATGGTGACGGCGCTGCCCTTGCCGCAGAGAATAGGGGCCGTGGTTTCCGAGGTGAGGGTCAGCCCGTTCAGCACCAGCGTCACGCCGTCTGCGTCCTTTTCCACTTTCACGCTGCCGTCGGTGCAGCTGCCGGAGAGCACATAGGTGCCGGAGCCGGTGATGGTCAGGGACGTTCCGTCGATGGTCACGCCGCTGGTGGAAGAGGCCGTGATTTTGCTGTCGGTAAATTGGATTTTCGTGCCGCCGTCGGACGAGGTGTCATTCGTTTTGTCGGCGGCACAGCCGGCCAGCAGGCTTAGGATAAGGATCGGTGTGAGCAAGGCGTGGATTCTTTTCATAAAAGCTCCCCCTGTCTGTTGTCTGCGACGATGCCGCAGGAGATTTCCAGATTTCCGTTGCGGCAGCGCATGGCGTCCAGTAATTCTTTTTCTTTGCCCGGATCCTTCAGTGTGACCCGATAATGCAGGCTGTACAGGCTACCCATGTTCACGGTTTTGACGCGCAGCAGTTGATAAGATGCGGTATATGCTGCGAAAAGGTCGGAAAAAAGGGTGCTGTAATCAAGGTTTTCCGGGATGGTTACGCGGATGTCCCGCGCGCCGGCCTCTGTTTCCGGTTTCCTTTGCAGCAGCAGAATAACGCAGGTCACAAGCGCCGCCAGTACCGCCAAGGCACAGTAACCCATGCCGCAGCACAATCCCACGGTCATGGCAAGGAAGATCGCCATAATGTCCCGGGCGGAGCCGGGAACCGAACGGAATCGCACCAGACTGAAGGCACCGGCCACCGCCACGCCCGCACCGAGATTGCCGTTGACCAGCAAAATGACCAGCTGCACCAAAAAGGGCAGCACCGTCAGGGCCGAGATCATGGTGCCGCTCTCGCCGCTGATGTTCCGGTAGGCCAGCGCGATGCCGAAGCCCAGCGCTACCGAGAGCAGGCAGACGGCGAGAAACACCGGTGCCGTCACCGAGGTCGTATAAAGGGATGCGAATATTCCGTCAAGCATATCGTTTGATCTCCGTTTCGTTGATTTTATTTTTGCAGAGTAGTTCAAAGGCTCTGCCGCATTTGGAAAACGAGACGGGAAAGATCCCGTTTTCCGAGAGGGCCTCTGCCAGCCACAGGGGCGCTGCATTGGATATTTTGATCTCCATGAGTACCTGTCCCGGCTCCAGCAGCGGGGTTCCCCATGCGCCCCGCCGCAGATCCAGTGCCTCGGTGCGCCAGAGGATCTCGCGATCCAACGTCAGGCGAAGGGTGGGGTCCTCTTGGCCTTTCCATGAATCCCGCTCGTAGCTGAGGAAGATGCGGGGGGCAAGGCTGCCGTAAGAAGTGAGCATCCAGTTCAGCTCCTGAAAAATCTGCCCGTCGCCGCCGGACTGCCTGCGCGACAAATAGCGGAGCGCGTCGCCGTAGGGCATACTCACCCGGCGTTTATAGACGATCCCCTGTGCTTTCTTTTTGATCTCCGGAAACACCGGAGTTTGATCGTTGGGCACACCGTAGCTGCGCAGACGGAGCTTTTCCTTATAGGATGGCTTTTCCAGCGAGCGGCGGATCATCCGATAGTCCGGCGTGTCGTAGTAAAGGTTGGAAATGCTGCTGTGGGCAAAGGCGTCCGGCTCCATGTGGGCTTCCAGCGCCGGGCGCAGGGACGCAAGCTGCGCCTCGGTCAGCAGGTATTTTACTTCTTTCCGCTTGAACACGGACTGATAGGGTTCCATCGTGCTGCCTCCTTTTGCTTGTGCAGCCTCTATTATCCATACGATTCTGAAAAAACGCTGAAAAGCAGATAAAAACTTTTTTCAGAACCATTTCAGATTTTTGCGTACAATGGTAAAATGAAAAAGAAAAGGAGGGATTCCTTTGAATATTCTGATCGTAGAGGACGAAACCGCCCTGGCGGAGGCGGTGGAGCATATCCTCCGCAAGGCGGGACACAGCGCGGATCGGGTGGCGGACGGGCAGTCTGCCCTGGACTATATCCGGGTCGGCACCTATGATCTTATCCTGCTGGACATCATGCTGCCCAAGCTGGACGGACTGAGCGTACTGCGGCAGATGCGAAGCGAGGGGGTGCAGACCCCAGTGCTGATGCTCACCGCCCGGACCACCGTTCCCGACAAGGTTGCCGGACTGAACGCCGGGGCGGACGACTATCTCACCAAGCCCTTTGATCCGGAGGAACTGCTGGCCAGAGTGGGCGCTATGACCCGCCGGAAGGGCGCAATGGTGCTGAATGAGATTTCTTTTCAGGATTTGACCCTTGACCTGAATACCGTCACCCTTCGCCGGGGTGAGCGGGACGTGCAGCTCAGTCCCAAGGAGTTTGCCCTGGCCAGGCTGATGCTCTCCGAGCCGAACATGACCTATTCCAAGGATCTTCTTATCAGCCGTGCCTGGGGTCTGGATTCCGAGGCCACGGACAACAATGTGGAGGCTTACATCTCCTTCCTGCGGAAAAAGCTGCGGTATCTCGGCTCCGAAGTCACCATCAAAAATCTGCAAAAAATCGGCTACCGTCTGGAGGTCGCGCCATGAGTCCCTATCGGAAACGCTTTGTGCAGTTCAATATGCTGCTCATCGGCATTGTCTTAACTGTTATGGTGGCGGCGGTGGCCGTGTACATGGTGAACGACTATTACAACAGCCTGCGCGTGACCATGGAGCAGGTGGTAGCGCCTCTGTGGAGCTTCTCTCAGCCGCCAAAGGGGGAGCCGCCGAAGGAAAAGCCCAAGCGGGACGGCGCTGAGCGCGAGAAGAATATCCTCACGGTGTTCTACTCCCCGGAAAGCGGGGACTACTCCGTCCTGTCCCCGAACAATTCCTATACGGATGCGGAATTGCGCTCGCTTTTGAGCACGATTGTTTCCCGGAAGGACGACTTCGGCACCCTGCCCCAGAGCCGCATCATCTACTATCGCAGCGGAAGCGAGCCCTGCCGCATTGCCATCGCTTCCACGGACTATATCACCCGCTCCGTAGGGAATCTCGCGTTGGTGCTGCTGGCAATCTGGCTGAGTGCCATGCTGCTGTTTTTTGCCGTCAGCGTCAAGCTCTCTGCCATTGCCGCAAGGCCCATGGAAGAGGCCATGCAGCGGGAAAAACAGTTCATTGCGGACGCCTCCCACGATCTGAAAACGCCCCTGTCCGTGATCCTGGCCAACAATGCCATCCTGCTGGAGAGTCCGGAGGCGCCGGTGGGCAGCGTCCGCCGCTGGGTGGACAGCTCGCAGGAGGCCGCCAAGCGGATGCAGCAGCTCATCTCCCA
>CAKSVQ010000144.1 GCA_934504065.1 uncultured Dysosmobacter sp.
CGCCTGCCATATAGTCCCGCTGTGTGGAGTTGACAATGGGGTTTTTATTGGAATTTTCCTGCTTGGCCTCTTCGTTGCAGCATTCAATCAGGCTGAGGATCTTATCGTCCGTGGTGTTGCTTTTGCGCACCAGCGAACGGGTATAGCGATAGGTGACGTAGTTTTTTGCCACCTCATACGCGCCATGGGCCATGATCTGGTATTCCACCAGATCCTGAATTTCTTCCACG
The DNA here is from genome assembly GCA_934504065.1 of uncultured Dysosmobacter sp. GTDB lineage: Bacteria > Bacillota > Clostridia > Oscillospirales > Oscillospiraceae > Oscillibacter. Next base: position 231 of record CAKSVQ010000144.1, read on the forward strand.
GAGGGGGAACGGTTCATTTTCAGGCAGCTCAGCTCCACAAACTCGGCAATGCGTTCGACCTGCAATGCCGTCATGCGGGCATCTTCCTCCACGCTTTGATTGGCCTTGGTGATAGCAGCGACAATTTTGCTCAGATCAAAGGTAACTTCCGAACCATTGCGCTTGATGACTTTCATGTTATCGATCCCTTCCGTATATATTCACAGCACAGTAGCACACCATATCTATTGCAGCCAGTTCATTATACAACACAAGATATGGTTTAGCGAGTGGTAAAAGCGACTAAATATAGAAAAATTTTTCTACCGAGCCGCAAGGGCGGCACGAAGAGTATTCTGCCAAATTTTTGCCCGTTTGTCCATTGTGGATACTGCTGGAAATCTGCCGGAAAATTCTCTGATAATTTTCGGGTGAAATTTTACCAAAAAACAAAAGCCATTTTCGGCATATAAAAAGGACGCGCCATTGACGCGTCCTTGCTGGGATTTTTATAAAGTCACTTCAAGGCCATGGCGGGATTCTCCCGGTCCAGCCACTCCAGAAATTCATCGAAGCTCTGAATGACCACATCCGGTTTTTCCGCCTCTGCAATGGGGATGCCTGCATCCTTCTGCGCGGTCAGGAAGGAGTAGATCTGCACAGCCTTGCCGAATCCGGCCCGCTTGGCGCCGATAATGTCGCGGGAGACCGTGTCGCCCATGTAGACGCAGTTTTCCGGCTTGCAGCGCATCTGGTGCATGGAGATGCGGAACAGCTCGGGGTGGGGCTTGCGGTAGCCCGTGATGCTGGAAACGGTAACATCCTCCATATAATCCCGGATGCCGTACTGTTCCAACACGTTGAACACATTGTACAGCGAGGCGTTGTTGGAGATCACGCCGATATGATAACCCCGCTGCTTCAATCCCTCCAGCATTTCCTTCACGCCGGGACGCAGCTCCCGATGGTAATAGGTGACCTCCCACAAATTGGCCAGCTCCTCCGTGATGGGGACCAGCTTTTCCTGGTCAAAATCAAAGGCCTTGAGATAGTAGTTGGGCCAGATCTCCTCGGGCTTGGCTTCCAGCATATTGCCCTCACTCCAGCGCTTATACTCCTTCACGCCGGACAGGACACGGTCACGGAATTCCTGCTGGGTGCAGTGGGGCTCTAACCCATGGGTGCGCAGGGTCTTCTGCAAAGCCTCCATAACGGCCGCGGTGGTCTCTTCGTTGTACCAGATGTCTTCCAGTGTACCGCCCATATCAAAAAGAACTGTATTCAGCATGGTGTGCTCTCCTATCTGTGGTATTTATATGATTTAGTTGGTTATTTCAGTGTGCATGTAGCCCATACGGCGTTGTGGTCGGAAAGCTCCTGCCCGCCGAAGGCTTCCAGCGCCGAGCCGGGAACGGCAAAGGACCAGACCTCGCGGCAGGTGGAAATGGTGCGGCTTTCCACGGCGGCCATATCCCGCAGCAGCAGCCAATCCAGTCGGAGGGGCAGGAAGGTACCGTCGGGCAGCGGCTTGCGGCGGGTGACAATGGGGAGTTCCGGCACAGCCTGATAGCCCGTATAATACGGGGTACTCTCCGCCATGGGGGTAGCAGAGAGTTCCGGTACCGCCTGATAGCCCGCGGCCTGTGCGGCAGGGAGGCAGCCCTCCCACGCGGCCACGTCTTCCAGACAGCGGCGCTGGAGGGCAGGGTCAGCGGCGATGGCCGCAATGGCGTCCTTGTCCCGCCCGTCAAAGGTGTTGGTGTTCAGATCGCCGCCAAGTGCCACAGGCATTCCGGGGAACATTTCGTCAGCGGCTTTGAGGACGGCTTCCAGCTGGGCCTGCCGCCCGGGGCCGTGGGTGCGGTTTTCCAGATGGATGGTGCCGACGACCACGGATTTCCCGTTCACGTCCAGCTCCGCCAGAATGGCCAGACGGTCGCCGATACGGCGCTGGCGGTCAAAGTACCAGTTGTATTCCTCCGGCAGGCGGACGATCTGTGCCCGCTTGATGGGCCAGCGGGAGAAAATGGCGTTTCCGTGGAAGCCCTTGGCATCCTCGCCGTTGACCAGTTCAATGAATTCCAGCCCGAATACATAATTCATGCCCAGCCTTTGGGCAAGCTCCCGGGCTGTGTCCTTTTGACCGGAACGGACACAGCCGTCATCCAGTTCGTTGGCAAGGATTACATCGTAGGGCCGCACCTCCGGGCAGGTTTCCAGAAAATCGCCCAGCTCATCCAGATGCACGCCCCGCTCCATATTGAATACCAGCAGCCCCAGTGCGTCCGGTGTGTCGGCGGGAGAGGGAACGAGGTTATGGATCTCCGCTTGGGAGAACTGGGGAATCTGAGCCATCACCTCAGATTGCGGCGTATGATCCAGAAGTGCACCAAGACGCTGGCGCTCATCATTGGGAAGTCCGATCATGGAAAGCCCTCCTTCAGGTAATATGTTTGGTGCAGGTGGAGCGGATCACCAGTTCCGGCTCCAAAAGATCGGCGGTCAATGTCCGGGAGCCGGAGATCTGATCCAGCAGGCGATCCACCGCGATGCGGCTTTGCTGGTATTTGTGCTGCGAGACCGTGGTCAGGGCAATGCGGGGCAGGGAAGCAAAGGCGATATTGTCATACCCCAGCAGGGAGACATCCTCCGGAATACGGACGCCCCGCAGTTCGGCGGCCTCCATGATTTTCAGGGCAGTCACATCGGAAAAGGCGAAGATAGCGTCCGGCAGGGGGCCTTTCAGCAGTTCGGCGGCAGCGTCATAGCTCCATTGGCGCAGCCGGGTCACATTCGGCGGCGCGGCAAGCTCCTGTCCGGTCAGGCCCACTTCCGTCAGCGCCCGGTGAAAGCCCTGTATCCGCAGGCCCCGGGTGCGGGAGTTGGGCCGTCCGCCCAGAAACAGAATGTCCCGGTGTCCCAGCCGCAGAAGATAGCGGGTGGCCAGATACGCGCCGGATTCGTTGTCAGCCATGACATAGCTGCAATCCTCGCTGTGATTCACGCCCAGATGCACGCAGGGAAGCCCGCCCAGAATCTCCCGGTGCATGGCCTGCGCCTGCAAAGAGATAGAGGAGATCAAAATTCCGTCCACCTGCCGGGCTACAAAATTTTCAACGGCAAGCAGCTCCTTTTCCGGGCTGCGCAGAGAATTGCTCAAAAATACCCGATACCCGTGTTCGGCGGCAGCCTGCTCGATGGCGGTGGCCATGCCGGAGAAGTAGGGGTTGGAAATATCCGGAACCACCAGTCCGATGGTATGGGTGGCCTGTCCGGTAAGTCCCCGGGCAGCGGCGTTCGGCACATAGCCAAGCTTTGCGCAGGCGTCGCGCACCCGGGCCTTTGTCTCGGTGCTGATCTCCGGGCGGTCATCCAGCGCGCGGGAGACCGTTGCGGGACTGACCCTGGCCAGCGCGGCGACATCCTTAATCGTTGCCCGCTTGCGCATCGTCATCATCCTCATAGAACAGCATGGCTTCCTCCTGCGAAGAGCAGGAGACCATGGGATTGCGGTCGGCCTGCGGGCCAAAGAGGGCGTCCGCGGCAGGGGAGGCAGAGGGAACTTCCTTCGGTTCCGGTTTTTTCTCTTCAGCAGGGGGATGCTTGGCGTTTTCCTGTGCCACAGCTTCCCGCAGTTCCTCTGCCATGGTTTTCCTGCGGTTCATGCCGGGGTTGGCCCGCTTCAAGCGCAGATAGATCGGCCAGGCGGCGGTATTGCCCACCAGAACGGGGAACAGGCCGTAGGCCGTGATGAGATAGATCATGTTGGAGCGGGCGTAGCCCTCCAGCAGCAGTGCCGCGATGTAAAACATGCAGAGGGCCACGGCCAATCCGGCGAAGCCATAGGGCACCACCCGCTTGTCCTTCAAAAGGAACAGCAGGCAGCACACGGCAGTCCCCACGATGGAGATGAGGAAGGAATGCAGGGCGTTCGTGGCAACTGCGGAGGACAGGGACACGGCACGGTACAGCGGTCCTGCCAGCAGGGCATAGGCTACGGCAAAGATCAGCAGAAACAGCACGGCGGCGCCGAAAGCGGCCAGCACGATGGGACTTTTTCTGCGGTTAAAGCGGTCAACAAAAAAACTCATGGGATTACTCCTTAAACAGGCGGCGGTTTGTACTTTATCTAAACGTCTAAAGCGGTTAGGCGCTTAGATAAAGAAAGCGGCGGGCGGACATCCGCCCGCCGCTTTCAAAACCTTACCGGAGAATTTGACAGTGCTGTGCTTAGCCCAGCTTCTGCCAGAAGTCGCGCACGGTGTTGTAAGCGTAGTAAATCTCTTCGGCGTCGAAGGGAGCCACGTTCATCTCGGAGTAGGGAACGGAACCTTCGGCGGGCTCGATGTCGTCGCGCACAGGCCAGCCGCCCAGCGTGTTGAAAGGCTTGTAGCCGGAGGTGTCGCCGTCGATGCCGCCCATCATGAAGCGGACCAGCAGCTTGGCAGCGGCGGGATGCTCAGAGCCTTCCACGATGTACAGCGTGTTGGTGGCGGGGATGCCGGTGTCGGGCTCCAGATTCACAGGGGCGAAGACCCAGCCGTTATCGGCGGCCTTGCGCAGCTTGGAGGAAGCGCAGAAGCCGACGGGGGGATCTTTCTGACCGGGGGTGCCGACAGCCTCGGCGATCTCGTCAGAAGAGGAGGTGAAAATGGGGTTGTTGGCGTGCAGGCGCTTGAGGAATTCATAGCCTGCGTTCTCGCAGCCGTCAGAGAGTTCCAGATCGGTGCCGTAGAGGTCCTTATAGGCCTTGGCCAGGCGGTCAGGCTCTTCGCCCACGCAGAAGCCGGTGATCCAGGAGCCCCAGGACAGGTTGTCCAGAGGATTCTGCATCATGATCTTGCCGTTCCACTGGGGTTCGGTAAGCTGCCAGATGTTGGTGATGGGAGAACCATCGGGATAAGCCTCGGTGTTGTAGAACAGCTGGGTCAGCTCAATGTAGAGCGGGGTAGCGGTTTTGGTGTACTCGGGGTCAATGTGGGCAAAGATGTCGGCGGGCTGATAGTTGTAGAACACCTTGTTGGCCACGTATTCTTTCCACATAGAGCCGTCCTGATCCTTGATGTGAACGACATCGGCTACATGCTGGCCTGCGTCATACTCACGGGTGACCTTTTCCAGCAGCTCGTTGGTGGAGATGTCGAACGCCGTGCACTCCAGTTCAGGATACTTTTCCATAAATGCATCCGCGACCTTGCCGCAGCGGGAGGAGATGGAGTAGAGCGTCACCGTACCGCCCTCTTCAATGGCGCGCTGATACAGCTCTTCGTCGGTCTCATCCGTGTTGTAGATGCCGGAGCTCTTTTCCCAATCCGTCAGCTCGGATTCCGCGGGAGTTTCGGCGGGAGTCTCAGCCGGGGTCTCAGCAGGGGTCTCCTTGCTGCCGCCGCAGGCGGTCAGGCCAAAGAG
>CAKSVQ010000145.1 GCA_934504065.1 uncultured Dysosmobacter sp.
AACAGAACGCCCACTACTGTATTTGATATGAGTGATGTGCTTGCTGAAAGCATGGAAGTTGGTGATTATGCAATTAACAACTGGTATGCTTCGAGTGAGAACAAGCCCGCTTGGAAAGACGATTTCAAATACATCTATGTAAGCAATAGCGGTGCTGCGGCTTCTGTGAAAGCAAAAACCGGCAGCTGCAACTATGCGTTCGTTGTCACCAATGGCGGTACGGTGGATTCCAGCAAGACAGGTCTCGCCGCTGTCAGCAAAGCAGGTTATAGCGTGACTTGGAAGAGCAGCAATGGAACAACAGTCGCGGCTCCGGGAACTGCCACTTTGATAAGTGGTGAAACTTATACTGCCACATGGAGACTATTGGATAATAATGTTGAAATCACTTATGATCCGAATATCTCCGGCGGCAATGATAAGAATGTGGTTCGCGCAGTCATAAAGGATTCTACAATAGATGTCGCGAGCGCACTGTTCTCCCGCACCGGCTATACTTTTACTGGATGGAACACAAAGGCTGACGGAACAGGAACTGCCCATAAGGCCGGCGATACGATTAAAGCGGATACTATGACGCTTTATGCCCAGTGGACATTGGACAAGCCCACCATTTCCGGCACAACTACGGTAGTCTACGGAAATGAAGTTACTTTGACCGCCAAAACTGCGGTAACTGGCGCTTCCTATCAATGGTGTAAGGATGGTGCGGCGATTGCCGGTAAGACCACCGACAGCTTGACGCTGACTAATGTGGCCGACAGCGGCGCTTATGCCGTGAAAATCACCGTTGGCAATGATACCGCAATAAGCGAGCCGACAACTGTGACTATCACCAAGGCCACCCCTGATATCAAGATCTCCGTGGACCAGACTTCTCTCACCGGCTCCGGCACCGTGAAGCTGACCGTCACCGTTGCTCCCACCACCGAGGGCAACGTAAATGTCACTTGCGATAACGATATTGACGTGACCAAGAACGAAGACGACACATACTCCGCAGCGCTGCCCAACGAGTCCAAGACCTATACCTTTAAGGTCAGCTACACCGGCGCAGAAAACGGCAATTACAGTGACAAGGACGCTGAGTGCACCGTTACTGTCACCCGCCGCTCTTCCGGCTCCGGCAGCAATTACGCGGTTTCCGCTCCCTCTTCCGTCAAGAACGGCACCGTAACCGTTTCTCCCAAGAGCGCCTCCAAGGGCGACACCGTGACCGTCACCGTCAAGCCTGACAGCGGCTATGTGCTGGAGACCTTGACCGTCGTGGATCAGAACGGCAGCAAGATCAAGCTCACCGACAAGGGCGACGGCAAGTACACCTTCACCATGCCCAGCGGCAAGGTCGAGGTCAAAGCGGCCTTCATGGAGGACAACAGTGTTCTGAACTTCTTCTATGACGTCCCTAACGACGCCTACTACTATGAGGCCGTGAAGTGGGCGGTGGACAAGGGCATCACCGGCGGCGTGGGCGACAATCTGTTCGGGGCTGAGCAGCCCTGCACCCGCAGCCAGATCGTCACCTTCCTGTGGCGTGCGGCCGGCAGCCCGGAGCCCAAGAGCGCAAGCAGCTTCGCTGATGTTTCCGCAGGCAGCTATTACGCCAAGGCGGTGGCCTGGGCGGTGGAGAACGGCATCACCACCGGCACCGGCGCGGACAAGTTCTCTCCCGACGCCGTCTGCACCCGCGCGCAGGCCGTGACCTTCCTCGCCCGCGCCTTGAACGGCAAGGCGGCCGGCGGGACGGAGTTCACCGATGTTCCGGCTGACAGCTACTTTGCGGATGCAGTGGCCTGGGCGCTGTCCAACGGCGTGACCGGCGGCATCGGCGATGGCCTGTTTGGCGCTGACAACGACTGCACAAGAGCCCAGATCGTGACCTTCCTCTTCCGCGCATACAACAAGTAAACGCATTGCAGGGAACCTCGAAAGAGGTTCCCTGCTTTTTTTATGTATTGACAAAAAATACGCCGCTCCAAGTCCTCAAGCCGCAAACCAGCGGAGCGTTTGCGGCTTGAAAAGGAGGAGCAGCGGAATGAGCGCACTCTGACTTTTGAAAAAAGTCGGAGCAAGCGATAGGAAGCTTGCTCCGACGTGCCTAACGTCCCCCAAATCGAAGCCCAGCGTAAGCGGGTTCGATTTGGAAGCGAAGAAACGCCCCGTCCGGCTAAGAAGCCCCGCCGGAAGGCGGGGCTTCGTGCCAAAAGGAGCGTTTCTGAGCTGGAGCAGGTGACGGGAATCGAACCCGCGTGTTCAGCTTGGGAAGCTGACATTCTGCCATTGAACTACACCTGCAAAGTGATTCTATTGTTTGCTAACTACGCAATCATAGCATGGAACACGATCAAAGTCAAGGCTTTTCTAAACCGCGGCGACCGCTACCAAATCACCCCCTCCGGCTTAGCCGGAGGGGGTGATTCTTATGTTTAAATCGGGGCGGGGGTCTGCGCCAGCAGCAGGATCACCACAAGGGCCGCCGCAAAGGCCGCGGCCGCAATCAAAAGGGCGATCCCGGCGGACAGCCGCGTCCCCTTTGCCCGGCACACCAGATGCGCACACAGCACGCCCGCAAGGGATACCAGCAGGGCGATCCCGAGGCTTTTCCAAAGCCATGCAAGTTCAAAAAACCAGTTCATAGTTGCTCACTTTCTGCGTTTCAGCGGGCCGCGTGGGCGCGGCCGTTTTGATTGTTGGCTTCTGTTTCTTGTACTGCCAGCCATTCACAGGCGGCGACGGCGGCCAGCGTGCCGTCTGATACGGCGGTGGTCAGCTGCCGCACCGTCTTCTGCCGGCAGTCGCCCGCCGCAAAAAAGCCGGGCGTGGCCGTTTCCATCCGGTCGTTGGTCAGAAGATAGCCCGCCTTGTCCCGCTGCGCCAGCGCAGCGGCCAGCTCCGTATCGGGGACGCGGCCAAAGGCCACGAACAGTCCGCTGACGGAGAGCGATTCCTCCCGCCCGTCGGCGGTTTTCAGCAGGATGCGGTCCAGAGCTCCGTTTTCAGCGCGGAGATCTGTGATCAGCGTCTCTGTGAGAATGGACAGGTTTGGACACTGTGACGCCCGCTCCACAAGGGCCTGCTCCGCCCGGAAGGAATCCCTCCGGTGGATCAACGTCACCCTGCGGCAGCGCTCAGCAAGAAACAGAGCGTCCTCAAGGGCGGTGTTGCCGCCGCCGGCCACCGCCGTGTCCTGGCCGGCGAAGAACGGGCCGTCACACAGGGCGCAGTAGCTTACGCCGCGGCCCACCAGGTCTTCCTCTCCGGGCAGACCCAGCGTCCGGGGCTTTGCCCCTGCGGCGTAGATCACCGCCCGGGCTGTGACGGGGCCGTCCTCGGTTTCCAGAAGAAACGTGCCGTCCGTGGTTCGTTCGATCCTCTGCACCCCGCTGAAGGCCAGCTCCGCCCCGGCTGCCTCTGTCTGGGTGTACATCCGGTCTCCCAGCTCCAGGCCGCTTACCGTGCCCAGACCGGGGTAGTTCTCCACCAGCGGTGAGCGTGTGATCTGGCCGCCAAAGCTGCTGCCCTCAAAAACGGTGACGGAGCGCCCAGCGCGGGCGGCATATAGGGCGGCGGTGAGTCCGGCGGGGCCGCCGCCGATTACAGCAATGTCTGTCATCGGGCATACTCCCGGAGGAACTCCTTGATCTGGGCCGCGCCTGCGTAGAGAGTGGGCGTCTCGCCCCACGCCACCAGGGTGGGGGCCTGCCGCAGTCCCAGGGCCTTTGCTTCTTCTGCGTGCTGCTGGGCGTCCTTTTCCTCGTAGGGGAGGCCCGCCTTTTGCAGCAGCGGCTTCACCGCCCGGCAGTTGGGACAGGTGGCCGTGACAAACAGGGTGTAGCCGTCCGCACTCTGAGTGCTGGGAGTCGAATCAGGCGCGGGGGTGTTGTCCTTCGCCTCATTGGCCGGGGCGGAGGCGTGGGGCTGCCCTGCGCAGCTCACCTGATAGGTCTTTCTGTCCTGGTATTCCTGGCTCTTGCCGTCGTTCCAGTTCTGCACCGGGCGGTAGTAGCCGGTGATGCGGCTGTATACCTCCGTCTTTTTTCCGCAGATGGGGCAGGTGAACTGCTCTCCGGCCAGATAGCCGTGGTCGGCACAGACAGAGTAGGTGGGGGAAAGGGTGTAGTAGGGCAGCTCGTAGTTCTCTGCGATCTTGCGCACCAGGGCTGCCGCCGCCCGCCAGTCGGGCAGCTTTTCCCCCAGGAAGGTGTGGAACACCGTGCCGCTGGTGTAGAGCGTCTGGAGCTTGTCCTGTACATCCAGCGCGGCGAACACGTCCTCGGTGTAGCCCACGGGCAGGTGGCTGGAGTTGGTGTAGTAGGGCGTCGCGCCCTCGTGGGCGGTGATGATGTCGGGGTAGTGCTGCTTATCGTGCTTGGCCAGGCGGTAGGAGGTGGACTCGGCGGGGGTGGCCTCCAGGTTATAGAGGTCGCCGTACTGCTCCTGATAGTCGCTCAGCCGCTCCCGCATGTGCTTCAGCACCCGGACGGCGAAGTCCTGGGTCTCCTCGTGGGTGAGATCCTTGCGCAGCCACGCGGCGTTCAGCCCCGCCTCGTTCATGCCCAGAAGGCCGATGGTGGAGAAGTGGTTGTCGAAGCTGCCGAGATAGCGTTTGGTGTAGGGGTACAGCCCCTCCTCCATCAGCCGCCCGATGGTGGTGCGTTTGATCTTCAGGCTGCGGGCGGCGATGTCCATCATGCGGTCCAGCCGGGTGAAGAAATCCGCCTCGTCCTTGGCGAGATAGGCGATCCGGGGCAGGTTGACGGTTACGACGCCCACGGAACCGGTGGACTCGCCGCTGCCGAAGAAGCCTCCGCTCTTCTTGCGCAGCTCCCGCAGATCCAGCCGCAGGCGGCAGCACATGCTGCGCACGTCGCTGGGCTCCATGTCGGAGTTGATGTAGTTAGAGAAATAGGGCGTGCCGAATTTTGAAGTCATCTCGAAGAGCAGACGGTTGTTTTCCGTTTCGCTCCAGTCGAAGTTTTTGGTGATGGAGTAGGTGGGGATGGGGTACTGGAAGCCCCGGCCGTTGGCGTCCCCCTCGATCATGACCTCGATGAAGGCCTGGTTGATCAGATCCATCTCAGCCTGGCAGTCCCCGTAGGTGAAGTCCATGGGCTTGCCGCCTACGATGCACGGCTGGTCGGCCAGGTCGGCGGGCACGGTCCAGTCTAACGTGATGTTGGAGAACGGGGCCTGAGTGCCCCAGCGGCTGGGCGTATTCACCCCGTAGATGAAGCTCTCGATGCAGTGCTTGACCTCGTCGTAGCTAAGGCGATCCGTGCGGACAAAGGGGGCGAGATAGGTGTCGAAGCTGGAGAAGGCCTGCGCGCCCGCCCACTCGTTCTGCATAATGCCCAGGAAGTTTACCATCTGGTTGCACAGCGTGGCCAGGTGCTTGGCGGGGGCGCTGGTGATCTTCCCGGGGATACCGCCCAGCCCCTCTTGAATAAGCTGCTTTAAGCTCCAGCCGGCGCAGTAGCCGGTGAGCATAGACAGGTCGTGGATGTGGAGATCTGCGTTGCGGTGGGCGTCGGCAATCTCCTCGTCGTAGATCTCGCTGAGCCAGTAATTGGCGGTGATGGCGCCGGAGTTGGACAGGATCAGACCGCCCACGGAG
>CAKSVQ010000146.1 GCA_934504065.1 uncultured Dysosmobacter sp.
GCATTTATCAACACGTTTGGTATGGATCGGGAAACCTCTTCGGCGGACCCAGCTCTCCATTTGGTAGCTGTATGACTGGGCATTATCCGTAAGCGCAATCACCAGCTGGTTGAAGGTCACATAGTCGCCAGAATCCAGCACCCCGCCAAGGCCCAGTCTTTCAGCCCGAACCTTGATCGCCGATACTGTCCGCTCCAGCGCCTTGGCGATGCCAGGAATGGATACCGTGCCCCAATGGTCTTCCAGATACTGTTCTTCCTCCGGCGCCCAAGTCTTCTGCGGGGAGCATCGCAGTTCCCGGCGTCTGTTACGCACGGCGCCCTCCATCCGTTTCAGGGCCGCGGCCATCTCCGCGTCACTCTGTGTTTTCCAGTGGTCACGGATGTATTGCTCTTCTTCACTTGTCCAACGGCGATAGTCGTTCATAAGTCAATCCTTTTTGAAATATCCGTCCACCCAGCCATCGGCATTCAGCGGCAGCCCCGGTGCCCATGGGATCGGCTGCGACATGATCTCTACCACCCGATTAAGATAGGCCAGCTCCGTGGGGGCCTCGATCACTACCTCGTCATGGATGTCGAATACGATCCGGTAGCCGGCGGCGGTCAGCTGTTCCATAGCGAAGAATAGGCAATCCCGGGCCACAGCCTGCGTGATATTCTCCACCAGCTTACCGCCGTAGGTCTCCAGCTCCGTCCATCTCTTGGAGGTCTGGTTCTGGCCCCAATAACACAGGCTGGGCTTGCCAAAACGATTGACGCCCATATGGGGCTGCACATAGTAGAGCTTTCGCTTGCTGGGGAGTAGGATTGTCATAAAATCCAGACCGTTATCCGGGTCAAACTCCCGCCCAATGGTGACGGGGCCCACCGTGGACGTTCGGCCATTCTGCACAGCTTCCAGCGCTGCAGCTTCAATCTGATACCAGAAATTCACGATAGCCGGGTTAGACCGGCGCCAGCGGTTTACGATGTCCGGTAGTTCATCTTCCGTCAGACCGCTGCGAAGGGCCCCCATATTGATAAGCGCCCCGGAGCCGCCCTGATAACCCAGGGCCAGCGTAGCCACCTTGCCTTTTGCCCGGTATGTGTACTCCGGATTGCCTTTCGTGATTTTTTCCATCGGTACGCCAAACATCTGGGACGCCGTGGCCTCGTAAATCTTACCGTGGGTCCTGAAGACCTCCAGCACCCATTCTTCACCGGAAAGCCAGGCAATCACCCGGGCCTCAATGGCCGAGAAGTCGGCATCGATAAAGGACATGCCCGGCGCCGCCACAAACACCGTGCGGATCAGCGCCGAAAGGGTAGAAGTAACGCTGCCATAAATCAGCCGCAGTGCATCCAGATTCCGGCCGCGTACCAATTCCCGGGCGGCGCTGGTGGCCGGAACAACATCATGTGGGAGATTCTGTACCTGTACCAGCCGGCCGGCTTCCCGCCCGGTACGGTTGGCGCCGTAAAACTGCAGCAGGCCCCGGATACGGTTATCCGCGCAGACACAGGTTTCTACGGCGTTATATTTCTTTGTGCTGGTTTTCCCCAATTCTTTCCGGATTTCCAGCATCCGCCGGGCGTCCTCACTGGGTAATTCCTTTCCCAGCAGATCTGTGACCGTGTCTTTCCGCAGATCCGTAAGATCTTCGCCGGTTTCCTCCTGCAGCCATTTGGTAAGCTGTGCGACGCTGTTCGGGTTCTCAAGACCGCTGATCCGTCGGGCCTCATCCAACAGCTGGTTCTTTACGGTTTCGCCCAGATAGATGGCACCGTCAGCAAGGTCCATATCGACCGCCACGCCGCGCAGGTTGATGAGTTGGTCCAGCTCCCATTGGCGCTGGACGGTCTCAGGGACAACCACCCGGGCCAGACGTCGGTCAATCTCCATCTCCGCAACCACGTCCTGGTCGTTGTAGGTCTTGAACAGTTCCCACCTTTCAGGCTCATGCTGTGGCAGGTTCCGGGTACGACCGCCGTTGCTCTTTGTCGGGCTACAGGGCGCACAGAAATACCGAATCAGTGCCTTGCCCGCAGTCAGCTTCTGTTTATCCTCTGGCAGCCCCAAAGCGCGGCCGGTGGCATCCAGTCCGGCGGGGTAGCCGGCATACATGCCGCGCAGCATGGAACACCGCCACTGAGGCAGCCATGTAATGGCGGAGAAGCCGTTGTGCCGCTCATTTTCAGCAAGTTTGAAATGCCGGCTCAAGCAATACCATTCAAAGGCCGCGTTATAAGCGTGCTTAACGCAGTCCCGGTCAAAGAGCCAGCGAAGAACTTCCTGCGGCAGATAGGCGCCGGGTTGTGTCAGGTCTACCACCTGCACCGGTGCCCCATCCAGAGAATAGCCAAACAGAAGGACTTGGAAGGCGGGACTCTGCGCATATTTATAAAGGCCGGCTTTGCCGATGTCGATGTCGCTGAAGGTTTCAAGGTCAATAAAAAGGTGGTGCATGGTGTCCTCCTGATTGAAATAGGGCCTCCTGATTTTTGTTCAGGAGGCCCTTGCGATTGGACTTAGGTATTGGGCCAGCCAGTGGGCGCGGGATCAGTCGGCCAAGCGCCGGGGCCCTGCTGTGCGGGTGCACCCCAAGCAGGGGCCACCGGAGCAGCCGCAGGTGCAGGAGCAGCGCCCCAAGCAGGTGCAGGAGCAGGTGCAGGAGCAGCGCCCCAAGCAGGTGCAGCAGGGGCGGTGCCAACAGCAGAGAAGGCTTCTTCAGCGGTTACGCGGCTGCCAAGGGGCTCCCCGTCCCGGGTCTTCTGGATGCCGTTGAGGCCGCAGCCAATGCCCTTCTTGCCGGCGGAATTGTAAGCGAAGAAGGTCACATTGACGTTGCCATAGCAACCGGAATAGATCTCGGCGGGATTGATGATCTTCTGGATCTGCGCGTCCACAACGAAGGGAGGCCGATCTGCCTTGCTGCTGGCGGTAAACACCCAGCAGCCCTTGCACTCAATGCCAAACGCCTGCCCGTCAGAGGGGCGGACGCCGTCACCGTCATGGATGCAGATAGACGGAACAGGGGGCCGGACGCCGCTCCACTTGGCGGTCACCCCCGCCTCGATAGCGGCGTTGACAGTGGCATCCATAGCGGCCTTCGCCTGCGTGTTGGACTTGGGGACGAGGATCGTCACAGAAAACTTGGGCTCGGCCTGGGGGTTATTGGCGGGGGCCTGAGGCTGGAACACATTGCAATAGGACAGCCGGCACTCGCCGATGGTGATGGTGGTAGGATTCATACGATTCAACTTCCTTTCTCAATTTCGGCCTGCATGGCCTGTAACGCCACCCAGCGGTCATGCCGGGCCTTGGCGCGTTTAACGTTGTTCTTCAGGCGGCGGTTGTTCTTCAGGATCTCGAGATTTTTCGCAGACCGGGAGCGCCTGTTGACCAGCCGCCATTCGTTGGTATATTGCCTGCTGCTGTTCTCCCACGCGCGCTTAGACGCCTGTACCCAAGCGCTGATGCTTTCGGCGACGCACGAGGCGTCAGCGCAAAAAAGGTTACGGGGGTCATGCAGCAGTGTGAAGATCTTCCGGACATTTTTCCGTGGCAGTTCCGGGAGTTTTGTCAGCAGAATCTCCGCGTAGTAATCATCAATGCTGATCCGCAGCACATTGCCTTTACGCATTGGCCTCAACCGGATGGAAGGCCGCCTCCGCCACATTGTAGGGTGCCCGCTTGTCGCTGGCGGGTACCAATGTAGGCTTACCCGGCTGTTTCACAACCAGATCATCTGCCACATTGGCGAAACCACGCTTGCCCAGAATCTTTTCCAGCGCCGGCGCGGTCACGGGCTTTCGCTCCCACAGCAGGGCGGCATCCACGCCGCGGGCCTCCAAGGTCATAAAGGCGGTGTCTGTATCACCCCATGCCCGAGAGCCACGGCCTTCCACGACCTTGTAGCCGGGGATGTCCTTGCCGCCCAGGCAGGCTTTCAGGGCGTAGTCCTCCAAGTCCTTGTACCAGCTGATCAGGCCCTCGGCTTCCGCCAGAGCAGCGCCTACCTCAGCGTCGGATAGCAGCGGCCCGCTGTAATCGGCAGGGAGTTTGTCAGACCCGGCAGCCGGTGCGGTCTGATACTTCCGACCGGCGTCCAGCACCGCCGCCGCCCGGGCGGAGCACTGTGCCTTTCCCCGGCACCAGCGGCAGCACTCTCCGGGAGTAGCAGGGGCCGTCCCATCCAAAGCTCGTTTTGCGGCGGGTGCCACGTATTCGCACCCCCATTTCTGGATCTCCTCGGTAGTGGTATCCCAGGTCTTGATGCCGCCGGCATGGGGCTGCACGATGATGAGCCTGACGTCCGTCAGCACATCACCGTAGATCATGCGGAAAGTCTGGAGTGCTCCAAGTGCGTAAAGCTGCATCTGTGGATTATGTTCCGCATCGACGGGGACACCGGAACCGTTCTTGTAGTCAACAACCGTGATCCGGTTGCCGCCGATCAGGATACAGTCCGAGGTGCCGAAGCCTCCCGGTGCATACTCGGAATAGTCCACCCGAACTTCCAACGCTACAAACGGGGCGCTGGGGTAGGTTAAAGCTTCGGCCTTTACGGCTTCCAGATAAGTATCAGTTGCCTCGTCCATATCGGGGGCATACACCGGGTCTTCGCGAAATTTCTTCAATCTGGCGTTGTAGGCACGCTTGCCAACGGGCTCGATAAAGTAGCTCCGGAGCTTGTACTCTCCGATGGCGTGGGCCAAACGGCCGGCCTCCGCATACTGGCTGGGGGCCTCCGGGAACAGCTTCTGCATGTTCAGATACTGCGCGCATCCGCTCCAGCCGACAATACTCGATGCACCCAGGTCGGAATGTACTTCAGGCGTTGGCATCAGATCTGCGCCCCCAATCCCCGCATAGCCTGGACAAAGGCGGCGGTCTGCTCTTGCGGCAGCTGAGTCAAAGACTGGAGCCCGAACTGCTGCAGAAGACCATTGAGCGCAGCCAGCTTCTCCGGGCCCTGTTGGGCCAGCATAGCGCCGGCACGGGCGATATCGTCAATGCCGTACTTGGGGGCGCTGGTAGGGATTGCGGGGCTCGGAGCGGGGGCCACGGTGGGCGCCGGAGTCGGGGCCGGGGCCGGGGTCGTGGGAGCTGCGGGCGGTGCTGTGGGCGCGGGAGCAACGGGAGTTTCGGGCGGTGCTGTGGGTGCGGGGGCAGAGCTTGCCTTGCCGGCGATAGCCCGCGCCAGCAGTGCCAGGTCGGGGAAGTGAATTTCGCCCTGGACATTGACGTTGATTTGAGTATTCATATCTGGGTCCTCCTTGATGAAATTATATTTTTCCAGCCCTCTGCCGGACGCCCCGCAGCTAACCTGATCGGGGCAACCCGGCAAAAAGAGAGTTGCGGGCGTTGGACACGCCCGGCAGAAGGCTGGATGATCTGGATGATCACTTGCCTGGCCTTGAAAGGTCAATCCTACAACCCTCTGTGGCTCGATTGAGTCTTTCAAACTCAGGGCCTAAAATCATGCATTGAGTAAGCAGGTCTTGAAGGGGTACATGGAGTGACTCCGCAATGGAAGCAGTCAACTGCATCCATGAGAAAATGACATCGATACGATTTCCTTCGATCCGAACGTTCCCGTTTTGGGGAGTATTGATGATTTCCAG
>CAKSVQ010000147.1 GCA_934504065.1 uncultured Dysosmobacter sp.
GGGGCGAACACCGCGTCCCCCTCCCCCACGCCCAGCGCCATGAAGGCAAGCTGGAGGGCGTCGGTGCCGTTGGCGCAGGTGATGCAGTGCTTCCGGCCGGTAAAGGCGGCAAGCTGGGCCTCCAGCTCCTTGACATATTTGCCGCCGATGAACGCGGCGTCGTTCAGGACGTCCTGCATATTGGCGTTGATCTCGCCCTTGAGGGCGGCGTATTGGGCTTTTAAGTCGATGAATTGCATGGGATCACACTTCCTTTATGAAATTCGACTTGGCTGCTTTTCGGGGATGCTCTCAATGACAGCCATCAGTTTGTCCGTCAAGCGTTTGAAATCGTAGTCCTCTGCGGCACGGCGGGCATTGGCTCCCATGAGGCGGCGCTGTTCTTCATCCATGCGGTAAATCGCTAATACCGCCTTGGCATAAGTTTCAGCATCGGGGAGCGTATCATCCTGTCCGCAGTGATATTTTTGAATCAAGCTGTGAGCAATGGAAACATTAGAGAGGATCGGCTGTCCACTGGCCATATAATCAAAAAGCTTGTTCTGACTACTGCCATATTTAAAAACGCCAACAGACTTTAAATCATAATTCAATAAATTCAAGGCACTCTTAGACAAGATATATGGAATGTTTTTTTTAGGAACAGGCCCTTTAAACATGCAATTTGTCAACCCCTGTGTTTCACAGGTTTGTCGTAGTGCATCAAGATTTTCTCCGCCACCATAAATCAGTAAGCGAATATCCGGATATGGAAGAAGATATTTTGCGCAATCAATCAGTAGGTCGGGATTATTAGCTGGACGAACGGAGCCGGTATAAATCGCCTTGAACGTAGAGGGATCGTCCAGATCGGGATCCTCCACGCGGAAGTGTTCTTTATTATAGTCGAACTGCTCCAGATCGACGCCGTTGTTGATGTAGTGCACCTTGGAACGAGGGATCTCCTTCTCCCAGCCCTGCTCAACGATGTAGTCATAAGCGCCCTCCATGGTGAACACCACGGCGTCCGCTTTTTTATAGATCCACTTTTCCAGCCAACGCAAGGCGATCACGGCAGGATTACGGGGTCCTGCGATGCCAAAGGCCACGATACTCTCCGGCCAGAGGTCGGCGATCTCCGCCACGGTTTTGCATCCCCACTTGCGGCCAATCCGAACGCCCATGGCGCAGGAGGTCGGCGGCATGGAGGTGGCCACGATGGCATCCGGCTTGGGGAACTGCTTGCAGACGCCCGGCAGCTTCCACGCGAACTCGCAGATATTGTAGATGCGCTTGAGACCGCTGCCCTGATAGTCACAGCACTTGATGTAAACATAGTGGACACCGTCCACCATTTCCTCTCGCCATTTTTTCCCGTCAGTGATGAGGTTGACGTCCGAATTATGGACGGAGCTCGCGGCGAAAATCGTTACGGTATGACCCATTGCCATGAGATTCTTCGCAAAATAGGTCTGCCGCGCCAAGGGATAATACTTCGGAGGCACCGCATAGTGGTTGATGAGCCAGATGTTCATTCGGTCTTTCTTCCTTTTTAATCCCGCACCACGGTGACAAGGGTCTCTAAAATCAGCTTGATATCATAGCTGACACAGGCACGGGGAATGTATTCCAAATCCAAAGCCAGCTTTGCCGGCATGATCTCCTCAATATAAGTACGATTAGGGTCATCGCTCGCGGTCAAAAGTTCATTCTCGTTGCGATAACGGATCGAGGCCAGCCCTGTGATACCGGGCCGCAACAACAACACCTGCCGCTGCTCCGGGGTGTACAGATCGGTATACTCCCGCACCTCGGGGCGTGGGCCGACAAAGCTCATGTCCCCCTTTAGGACATTCCAAAGCTGCGGCAGCTCATCAAGCTTTGTCTTGCGCAGTACCCTTCCCACGGGAGTAATACGGGTATCGCGGCTGGTGGAGATCTTCAGACCCGCGTTGTCCTTTCGCATGGAGCGGAATTTATAAATGGTAAAGGGCACGCCGTCCTTCCCGATGCGCTCCTGCCGGAACAGCACGCCGCCGGGGGAAGTCAAGCCCACCAGCAGGGCGCACACCAGCAGCACCGGACTTAAAACCAGCAGCCCCAGTGCCGCGCAGACAATATCAAATAGCCGCTTGCGGTAAAGCCGCCCCGGAGACGGAAGCCGGAGAAGCGTCTGCTGTTCCAAAACCGGCATTACAGGCTCTCCCTCAGGCAAGCGCACACATAGTCGATATCCTCGTCAGACAGTAAGGTGTGCAGAGGCAGGGTGATCTCATTTTCAAACTGGGCGTAGGCGTTGGGGTAATCCTCCATACGGAAGCCCAGATTTTTATAGGCCGTCAGCAGCGGCAGGGGCTTATAATGGACGTTGCAGGCCACGCCCCGCTCCGCCATGCGGGTAATGACCGCCGAGCGCCGTTCATGGTTCAGCCCCGGAATCCGCGACAGATACAGATGGCAGTCCGAGGTCATATCAGTCCGCAGATGGGCGGGACGGAGCACTTTCTGCGGCAGCTGGGCGTCATACCGGCGCACCATATCATACCGATGCTTCAGCAATTCCGGGTAGCGCCGAAGCTGCACAAGCCCGATGGCCGCCATGATATCCGTCATATTGCATTTATAAAGCGGGGCCACCACGTCGTATTCCCAGGCCCCCAGCTTTGTTTTGGCCAAAGCGTCCTTGCTCTGGCCGTGAAGGCTCAGCAGCATATACTCCTTGTACAGCGCGGCGCCGTTTAAACCCAGATCATCCCGCCAGACAACTGCGCCGCCCTCGGCGGTCGTTAGGTTTTTCACCGCATGAAAAGAAAAGCTGGTAAAGTCCGCGATGCTGCCGGAGCGCTTCCCTTTCCGGACAGCGCCGAAGCTATGAGCGCCGTCACCCACCACAGCCACCCTGCCGATCTGGCTCTGAATGGCATTGGCGGGGCGGAACAATGCCTTCTTCTCCTCCACAATGGAGAAAATGCGGTCATAATCGCAGACCATGCCGCCAATATCTACGGGAATAATTGCCTTGGTCTTCTCCGTAATGGCAGCGGATAGGGCGTCATAATCCATTTCAAAGGAATCCTTCGCCGTGTCCACCAGCACCAGCTTCGCACCCACATGAACAACGGGACTGGCGGAAGCGGTATAGGTATAAGCAGAAGTGATGACTTCGTCCCCGGGGCCGATGCCCAGCACACGCAGGGTCAGCTCCAGCGCCGCCGTTGCACTGTTCAAGCACACGGCATGGCTGACTCCGCAGTAGGCCGCGATCTGCTTTTCAAATTCCTTGGTACGGGGTCCGGTGGTGATCCAGCCGGAGCGCAGAGCCTCAGCTACTTCGTCAATTTCCTCCTGCGTGATATCCGGCGGAGAAAAAGAAATCGTTCGCATAGATACATCCTTTCAGCCGCTTACTGCGGCATCCTGTTTCGGAATTTCCACGGTATCGCCCTGTGTCCGGTTGACCTCCTCCGGCTCGTGGAAGGTGGGCACCACCCGGTGCAGTACCTCCCGGATGCAGGAGACGTCCTCCGTCCGCATGGTCTTTTCCAGCGCGTCATTCAATAGCGTCAGCTTTCGTTCCAACTCCTCCGGCGTCACCGGGGGCTGGTGCTCCACGAAGATCATACCGTTGCCGGTCTTTTCCAAATCCCGGCTGGCTACCAGCAGCTCCTCGTACAGCTTCTCGCCGGGGCGCAGGCCGGTCTCCACGATCTCAATATCCCGGTACGGCTCATAGCCGGACAGGCGGATCATGTTCTCCGCCAGTTCCAGGATCTTCACCGGGCGTCCCATATCCAGCACGAACAGCTCGTTCTGCTTGGCCATGGCTCCCGCCTCCAGCACCAGCTGGGCGGCCTCGGGAATGGTCATGAAGTAGCGGATGATGCGCTTGTCCGTCACGGTGACGGGGCCGCCCGCCGCGATCTGGCGGCGGAACAGGGGCACCACGGAGCCGTTGGACCCCAGCACGTTGCCGAAGCGCACGGCGGCGAAGGTGGTATTGCTGCACCCCGCCATGGACTGCACCACCATTTCGCACAGGCGCTTGCTGGCGCCCATGACGGAGGTGGGGTTCACGGCCTTATCCGTGGAGATCAGGATGAACTTTTTGACGCCGTGGGCGTCCGCCGCCCGGACGGTATTCAGCGTACCGAACACGTTGTTGCGAATGGCCTCCTGAGGACTGGTCTCCATCAGGGGAACGTGCTTGTGGGCGGCGGCGTGGAACACCACGTCGGGCTTGTAGGTATCAAACAGCAGTTCCAGCCGCCGAGGGTCCCGGACGGAGCCAATCTCCACACTGAGGGGCAGCTCCCTGCCGTATTGATACAATAGTTCCTGCTGGATGTCGTAGGCGTTGTTTTCGTAAATGTCGAAGATGACCAGCCGTTTGGGATGATGCTTGACGATCTGGCGGCACAGTTCGCTGCCGATGGAACCGCCGCCACCGGTGACAAGGACCGTCCGACCGGAAAGCAGGCCGTCCACAGCGGTATTGTCCAACTGAACGATATCGCGGCCTAGCAGATCCTCGATCCGCACCTCACGAAGCTGCTGGCGAATGGGCTTCTGGTCGATCAGTTCCAGCGTGCTGGGCAGCGTGGAAACTCTAATGCTCCGATCCGCCAACTGCCGCAGAATTTCCTTCCGGTGCAGCTCATCCATGGAGGGAATAGCGAAGATTGCCTCGTGGATATCCATGGCCCGCATCCGAGGCAATGCCTGGTTAATAAATCCGCTGACAGGCACGCCCCGGATCCGCTTATTGACCTTAGCCGGGTCATCGTCAAAAAAACATTGGACATGGTAGCGGCTATTTGGGTTATGCTGCAATTCATCCAACAGCTGTACCCCGGCCGCACCGGCGCCGATGATGGCCACAGGCACCGCTCCCGGCTGCTCCCGCTGGATGCTGAACGTCCGGTACATCCGGTATCCAAACCGGACGGCCAACATTTCCAGCACCCACAGGCTGGCGATGGCCGCCAACAGGACGAAAGAAATCGTCTCATGGAGCAAAGCCCGGCTGAAGATCTCGTAAGCACCAAAACCGCAGACGGCTGCGCACATCAGCGCGAGATATTCCCGGCTCTCAGCATAGCGCCACAAGCTATCATAGGTCTTGAACAAAAGCTGGGCAATGACAGTGCACCCATACAGCAGCAGTACATTTTTCGGGAAGCTGCCTTTAGCGCCCACCTCGGTATAGGGCAGCAACACCGTGATAAACTTGTAACCTGCCACTGCCACCGCGAACAAAAAAGCATCGCAGAGGAACAGCAGCTGTTTCCGGAATCGGCTCATAAAGGTACTCCTTCACCGGCGGACCGGTGTTTTTTTCTATTGGGCGGCGTCCTCCGCCTCCCCTTCTCCGCTTTGGGCCATCAGGGACAGCACGGTGTAAGCGTCCTGACCGGATATGCCCTGCTCCTTCACAGAGCGACAC
>CAKSVQ010000148.1 GCA_934504065.1 uncultured Dysosmobacter sp.
TGACCCGTACGGGATTCGAACCCATGTTACAGCCGTGAAAGGGCCGTGTCTTAACCACTTGACCAACGGGCCATATCAACTTGTCTGAGGATTCCCGTGAGATGCATCGCATCTCACGGGAAATGGTAGCGGCACCTGGATTTGAACCGGGGACACTGCGGGTATGAACCGCATGCTCTAGCCAACTGAGCTATGCCGCCAAATCGTTGCCCAACAGCGGGCAAGGATTACTATACCAAAGCGCCCCCTTTTTGTCAACACTTTTTCAAAATTTTTTTGATTTTTTTCTAAAGCACTTTTTATTTTCCAAAAAGTTCTATTTACTCTCAATTTATACAGATTTGTATTTGACAAAATGCGACCGCCGTTATATCATATACCCATATTCATAGTATGTTTATTGTGTATAATCTGGTGGAGCCGCCGCGAGGGAGCATCAATTCGGCGCTTCCGCCCCAAATTTGTGTGGAGGGAGCATTATGAGCACGAAGACAGAAAAGCAGAAATCGTCCTACCGCGAGCCTCTGATCCTGATTGCATTCGTTATCATCGGCGCCATCATCGGCCTGACCCTCGGCGACACGGCCACCGTCCTCTACCCCATCGGCCAGATCTGGCTGAACCTGCTGTTCGTCCTTCTGGTCCCGCTGATCTTCTTCTCGATCTCCAGCTCCATCGCAAACGTGACAGATACCCGGCGCGTGGGCAAGCTGCTGGTGCTCACCATCGGCATTTTTGTGGTCACCGCCGCCATTGCCGGAATTTACATGTTCCTCGTCACCGGAATTTTCGGCGTGGATACCTCCATCCAGCTGGAAACCACCGAGCAGGCGCTGGAATCCGCCGCTCTCGGCATTGGCGACCAGATCGTGAACACCTTCACTGTCAGCGATTTTCCCCTCGTCATTTCCAGAAGCCACATTCTGGCCCTGATCGTATTTACCGTATTCTTTGGTGTGACCGTCTCGCTGCTGGGTGAACAGGGCAAGCCCGTGGCCGCTTGGCTGAGCAACCTCTCGCTGATCTTTTATAAGATGGTCGCCCTTTTGATGAAGCTGGCCCCCATCGGCCTGATGGCTTACTTTGCAAACCTCACCGGGACCTATGGCCCCGACCTGCTGAAAAGCTACGCCCGCGGCCTGCTGATCTACTACCCCGCCGCCATTGTGTATTTCTTCGTCTTCCTTGCGCTGTACGCTTTTCTGGCCGCCGGGCCCTGGGGCGTGAAAAACTTCTTCAAGAACATCCTCACCCCTGCCCTGACGGCCTTGGGCACTCGCTCCTCCGCCGCCGCGCTGCCGCTGCAGCTGGACGCCTGCGATAAGCTGGGCGTTCCCCGGGAGGTCAGCTCCGTGGTGGTGCCCGTGGGCGCCACCTGCCACATGGACGGCGCCTGCATTGCCACCATTTATGAGATCGTTCTGTGCTGCGCCCTCTTTGGCCGTCCCCTGCACAGCATCGGTGATTTCGCCTTCGCGCTGGTCATCGCCGTGGCAGGCTCTGTGGCGGTCTCCTCCGTCCCCGGCGGCGGCGCAGCCATGGAGACCATGGTTATTTCCGCCTTTGGCTTCCCCTCCATCGCGCTGCCCGTCCTGCTGATGATGACCCAGCTCTTCGACGCGGGCTGCACCCTCATCAACTCCTGCGGCGACACGGTGGCCTCCATGCTGGTGACCCGCGCGCTGTACGGCAAAGACTGGTACAAAAAGAACCTGAACAACACCTCCAAAGAAGCCTGACACCGGAAAGGAAACGCCATGATGAAAGAAGTCCGCTGTCACGAGCAGCATTATGGCAGCTGCGCCTGCCGCCCGGACGTGCACGGCATCCTGATCCCCGGCAGACGGGGACGTATCCTTTCCGTGCTGTATACCGCGGGCGGCGAAGGCCCCCACCCCACCGTGCTTCTGTGCCACGGCATTCCCGGCTGCGAGCGGAATTTCGACCTTGCGCAGGCCCTGCGCCGCGCCGGGTTCCACGTGATGACCTTTCATTACAGCGGCAGCTGGGGCAGCGACGGAAGCTATTCCCTGCAAAACGATCTGGAGGACGCCGAAACCGTGCTGGATTACATTCTGGCCGATGAGACCTTCGACTTTGACAAATCCCGGCTCTATGCCGTGGGCCACAGTCTGGGCGGCTTTGTGTGCGGACAGATCACCGCGCAGCGGCAGGAAATTCAGGCCGGCGTGCTGCTGATGCCCTGCAACATCGGCCGCCTGCCCCTGATCGCGAGGGAAGCCCCCGCGCTGTACCGCGCCCTTGTGGATGTGCTGGAAGACAGCAGCCGCTGGCTGGCCGGGACCTCCGGTCAGGCGCTCTTACAGGAGGCCACCGCCCACAGCGAGGCCTTTCGGCTGGAAAATCTGGCTGCCAAGCTGGCGCGAAAGCCCCTTTTGTGCGTGCACGGCACACTGGATGCCTGCACACCTTTTTCCCAGCACTGCGCACCGCTGGAGCAGGCCATTGCCGCCTCCGGCGGCACGCGGCTGCAAACGCTGGCTTACCCCACCGACCATTTCTTTTCCGATTACCGCCTGACGCTGGCAGACGATGTTTCTGCGTTTCTTTGCGAAAACACCCGTCTGACCGGATAAAAACAGACACATCCCCCATTTCCCCGCGCAGATATTCTGCGCGGGGAAATTTTTTGAAATTCTTTCTGTTTTTCTGCAATAATTTCCGCTCTCAGCGTGTCTGGATAGATGGAGGGGTGCGCTTTGAAGAAAAGTGTGTTACCCTGTAAGAGAAAGAGAAAACGAGGTGGCTGCCATGCTGACGATTTTGTTGGCCATGCCGGAAGGCGAAGAAGACCAGCGAAAATTTTTGAAATTACACAGCGCATACGAACAGAAGCTCTATCGCATTGCCCTGAAAATTCTGCGCTCTCACGACTTGGCGGAGGACGCCGTGTAGCAGAGCTGGGCGCAGGTGATCCAGCACTTTGAAAAAGTGAAGCAGGTGCCGTGGGCCACGGTGGAGGGGTATCTTGTGGTTATCGTGAAAAACGTGTCCATGACCATGCTGCGCAAAGAGAACCACACCGATACCCTGCCGGAGGACTGGGACGCCCCGGCCCCCGCCACATCGGAGATGGACGAGACCGGACGCATCGTGGAGCTGATTCACTCCATGCCGGAGCGCTACCGGGAGGTTTTGGAGCTGCGCTTTGCGTGTGAGTACAGCAATCAGGAGATTGCCAAGGCACTGAAGCTCAACGCCTCCACCGTGGCCACACTGATAGCCCGGGGACGGCGGCTGCTGATCGAAAAATTGCAGACGGAGGGCTATTGATATGAATGACGCTCTGTTTGACGCAAAATTGAAGGAGGCCCTGCTGCTGGCGGCCACCGTGGATTACGCGGAGGTTCTGGCGGAGCCGGAGGGGGCGGAGCCGCCCTGGACGCTGCCCTACCGTCACCAGCGTAGGAAAATGCTGGCAGACCCCAACAAGTGGTGCCGGGAACGGGTGCGTCCCCTTTGGAAAAAGGCCCTCTACCGGGCAGCGTGCGTTCTGCTGGCCGCCACGGTGACGCTGGGCAGCCTGATGGCCGTCAGCCCCACCGTCCGGGCGCTGGTGTTCAGCTGGATTCATCACTTCACAGAAAGCGGGGACGCGGAATATTCCCGAAGCACCGAGGCAAAAGAAGATCCAACCATTCACGAGGATCGTCCTCAGTGGCGGCCCACATGGCTGCCGGAGGGCTGGATCACCACAGGCATGGGCGGTTGGCTTGGGGACGACAGTGTTCTCTGGACATACACTTCAACAGAGAGCGGAGCCAATCTGCAATTCCAGTGCTGTTATGATTCCGCAGACGTAGGAATCAGTGTGGGCGCAAAAAATGTAGACGCACAGGAGGTCTATGAAGCAGCTCAGGTCCAAGGCCGCAGTGCCGATTATTATGTCGGTGAGAACACCGCGACACTGGTCTGGGAAGCGGAAGATGGCAGCTTCTGTGATCTGAATATTGTTTCCAAGGACCCGGAGCAGTTGTCCAAAGAATTTTTGGAGCGGGTTGCAGATTCCGTGAAGCTGTGTCAAGACACAAAATACTCTTATAACGTCGGCTTTGTGCCAGAGGGATACGTTTTGAAAGAAAGCGGGCGTTACAGCCCCAACCCCTATGAACTGGATGGCTCCGGCAAATGCTTCTGGGTGGCGGAGGGCGGCTCTCTGACATTCCTCTATACGGAGTCCCATGCGGCTCCGATTCGGGGCGGAGATAGCGAACCTATTCGTTTCAAAATCGGGAACCACCGCTATGAGGCCCGCTATTACGCACCTGTCAGGGAATATCAGCCCATCATGCAGGACAACACCCCGGAACCCATTGTGGAGGTCATTGACGGCAAATATCAGGTGATCTGCCCGGAATATGACCCTGCGGATTATCCGCCCACCGTCCGCACAGACGCCGTATATCCGAATGATATGTGCGGGGCCATCTGCTGGACCAATGAGGATGGCGTGCAGATGATGGTAGTGGGTACATTGGACAAGGAAACACTGCTGAAAGTGGCGGAGAGCATCACGCCAACAGGCTCTTTTACGGAGGATGATTCCAAGGGGACGTAAAACCTATCCACCAAATGCAATGAGAAAAAGCCAAAAATATAAGCATACTTGATAAAATGGAAAAAGGCCGAGAGGATAAGTGTTTTGCCTATCCCCTCGGCCTGATTTTATATGGGTGTTACGCTAACTTGGAATAATAGGTAATACAAATCGAATCGTCGGAACCGGAAGGACCATAATCTCCGGTATCATCGCCCTGAACACTCCAATTCATACGAGTGGACAGCCGATTAGCATTTTCATCCAGTTTGAAGGCACGGGTCAGGTTTTGTCCGGGAGCAATCGTTACGGGAGAATACGTTTCGGAATAGATATTGCCAGGTGCAGTTCTGTAAAGGACCCAAAACTGAATATCATCAGTGTTGTTTGTGATGGAAATAGAGCAGGCTCCGCCGGGAATCAAATCAAGGGTCTGCACTTGAGAGCCTGTTCCATGTTCAGAAATGATTCGGTAGTTGATGGGGTCTTGGCTTCTTACATTGGCAAGGGATGCGGGGTCAATTTCCGTAAAGGGACCAATTTTAGAGCCGACACCGGAGGCAGTCAAGCAATCTGCGGCAAGGTTGCCGGGATAGGGATTTCCGCCCAGTACAACGCTGTTTTTCGAAGCGTCCCACGTGATAGGCGTATCGATCAGCTCCGCGATCTGCCGTACAGATAGATAGTTGGTTTTACCACCTGCCGCATCCGTGTAGGTGATGACGCTGGGGACCGTCTGGCCGTTGGGAGCAGTGTAGCCT
>CAKSVQ010000149.1 GCA_934504065.1 uncultured Dysosmobacter sp.
GTATAAGGCTCAAAGCCCTGCAAGGTCGCTCCGCCGATGCGCTGCGTAGGGGAATCCGCCGTGACCTCCTCCGGGTGCTGGGCCTCCAGCTCCTCCAGTCTGCGGTTGAACTGATCGTATTCATAATCCGGGATCACCGGAGCATCCAGCACATAATAGCGGTATCCCTGCTCGTTCAAATAGTCCCGGAGGTACTTCATTTCCTCCCGGTAGTCTTGAAATTCCATAGTTTCTCCCTAGCCGTTGTTCAAAATATAGTCCTTCGCATCCTCCCCATAGGAGGAGGGGTCGGTGGCGAAATAGGTGTAGGTCTGCGGCACATCGCCCACGATCACGGTCTCCGCCACGGTGACCGCACTGGCGACCCGCGTGGAGGTGGTCACGCCGGGCAGCAAAATGGCAACGCCCACCTCGATATGCAGAATGATGCGGTGGTTGGTCTGGTTGATCCCCGCCGCGGAAAACTCGTTTTCAAACCACGCCGTGGACGTGCCGACCGACTCCATCCGCACAGAGATGCGCGGCCCCCGGCCTGCCAGCAGCGCAAAGCCCGTCAGGCTCCCCACAGGGATGCTCAGTTCCCTTGCGGACACCTGCCCCACCCGCGTCAGTATCCTGTCCAGAATGTCAGTCTGCAATCGGCTGCACGCGGCCATATTGCTGTGAATAGCCGTGATGCGCCCCTCATTGTCCTTCTCAAAGGCGATCAGCTCGTCATAGCGGACGGCCCCCGACTGGATGGATTCATCCACCGATTCGGAGATCACGCGGTTCACCGCATTGGAGACCCGGGTCGTAGCCAGACTTTCCAGCAGCGGACGGAGCCGGACGGTGGCTAGAATCACAGCCGCGGCCACCAGCACCAACCCCAAAACCGCCAGAAATCCCACCAGCGTCCGGCGTTCGATCCGCCTGCGGTAGTAGAAAAATCCGGGCCGCACAAAAGATCACCCCCACCGCTATCCATATGCACAGCAGGGGCGGTCTTAGACGCATTCAGACAAGCTCTTTTACGATTTCTTTAAATACCCGTCCGCGCTCCATGAAATTGGCAAAACGGTCAAAGGACGTGCTGGCGGGAGAGAGGATCACCACGTCCCCCTCTTTGGCGCGGCTGTCGGCCAGCGCCACCGCCTGATGATAGTCCTCCACGTCCCGAATCTCCAGTCCGTGGTAATTTTCCGCCTGCTCGGTAACACGGCGGATCACGCCCGCAGTTGCGCCGCAGAGGATCAGGAGCTTTACATGATCGTTGATCTCCGGCCCGAGGGCGTCATAAGAGATGCCCTTGTCCTTGCCGCCCGCGATCAGAATGACCTTCTCCGGAAACGACCGCAGCCCCGCAATGGTACGGCTGGGGCTGGAGGCAATGGAGTCATTGTACCAGCGCACGCCGTTCCGGGTGCGGATCAGCTCGATCCGGTGCTCCACGCCGCCAAACTCCCGGGCAAACTCCCGGATCACGGCGTCTGGCACCAGTCCATCCACCGCGGCGATAGCCGCCATGTAGTTTTCAATATTGTGTACGCCGGGCAGCTTGATGTCCTCCACGGTCATCACCTGCCGCTCCTGCCCATCGTGCCGCGCGATCACGGCACTGCCGCGGAGGAACACACCGTCCTCCACTTCCCGTTTTCTGGAAAACAGCCGTGCCCGGCCAACTGCCCGTCCGGCTTCCTCCAGCGTGTGGGGATTGTCGGCGTTAAACACGGCAATATCGTTTGCTGACTGATGCGTAAAGATATTTTCCTTTGCAGAGATATACTCCTGAAAATCCTTGTGCACATCCAAGTGGTTGGGGGCCAGATTGGTGACCACCGCGATATGCGGGCTGTGGGTCATGGTCATGAGCTGAAAGCTGGAAAGCTCCAGCACGGCAATGTCCTCCGGCCGCATTTTCCCGGTCTCTGCCAGCAGGGGATGGCCGATATTGCCGCCCAGATGCACCGTTTTTCCGGCCCGCTTGAGAAGCTCGGCAATGATGGTGGTGGTGGTGGTCTTGCCGTCACTTCCGGTCACGGCGATCTTTGGGCAGGGGCAGACCTCGAAAAACACCTCCATCTCGCTAGTCAGGATGCTGCCCTGCTGCACAGCGGCGGCCAGCTGGGGAAAGTCCGGACGCATTCCCGGCGTTCGGAAGATCACATCCTCCGTCAAACCGTCCAGATAGTGCTCGCCCAACTGCAAACGGCAGCCGTTGGACTCCAACTGCTCGGCCACCACGCCCAGAGACTCCCGGCTTTTCTTATCGCAGGCGGTCACGGCGATCCCCCGGTCCAGCAGCAGCTTGATCAGCGGCTGATTGCTCACGCCAATCCCGATGACGGCCACGGTTTTATTTTTTAATGAATCCAGATATTCCTCAAAACGCATAAAGGATGCTTCCTCTCTTCTCCGCCCGTGGGCGGTTCCTGATTGCCGGACAATTATACCGCAGCCGGAGGAAAAACACAACGCAGCCGGAAAAATTTACCCGCCGGGACGCCCCCACCCATTATCCGTAGCTGAGTGCGGAGCGCTTGAGACTGATGACGCAGACATAACGGTTCCCCTGCCCCATGACCAGCGGCGTTCCGTCCTCCAGCGTATACACGAACGGATGGTCACGGTCCGCCTTGCTCCACTGGATCGGAATGCCCTTTCCGCCGCAGAAATACGTCCCCTTGCCGCTTCCGGTCAGCTTCACAGTCAGGCGGCCGTAGGTATCCCCCGCGATCTCGCTGATGGCCGTTTCCAGCACCAGCACATTGACCGCGCTCACCTGCGTATCCAGCACCCCGTCGGTATAGGGTTTGCCGTACTGGCTGACAAGATACCTGCCGGAGGCGGTGTCATAGTCGAAGAGTCCGGTCTTGTAATTGGAAAATTTCAGCGTGATATGCTGCGCGTCCGCCCCTCCGGCAGGCGTGCCGTTTTCAGAAAAAGTCTGCGGATCGGCATAGCCTGCCGCATGCTCCGTGCGGAAGTGGCTGTCCGCATATTCCCGGATCTTTTCGCCGGATGTCACCAGCGTGTGCTCATAACTCATGGTCTTGCGCCGCTCCGCGTCCCGCCAGAAGATCTTCGCGTCACTGCCGCCGTTCACGCCGTCCATATTGTCCACGCCCCACGCCGGAATATCCCGGTAGGCGTCCGGGCTGCCGCCTGCGTGGACATATAGCGCGTCGTGCCCCAGCGCCAGCTCCAGATAATAGGGCCGGGAGGAACGGATGCTGCCCAGTGTGCCCACACCGTCCAAGCTCTGGAACACCCCCAGCATCCGGGTAATGCCGCCCTCGGCGGGCACCTCATAAATGATGTCCGCCTGACTGATGCCAAGCTGGGGCTGGGCCGCCTTCAGGTTGTTGAACATCACCGCCACCGGCCGTAGGTTTTCTTTCTCCGGCTCCATGGGAAGCCCCGTCAGCGGATTCATGCCCGCCGGAACATCCGGCGCAGGCTCGAGCTCGGGTTCGGGCTCCGCTTCCGGCTGCGGCTGGGGCTGCTCCACAGGCTGCGGCGCATCCGCCGGGACCTGCGCTTCCTTCTTCCCGCAGCCGGACAGGGGGAAGAGCATCAACACGGCGCAAAACAGCGCCAAAACCCGTTTTTTCATAAGCCGCCGCCTCCCTATATAGATGTGTTTATGATACCAGCGCCGCCAAATCCCGTCAAGCTACTTCTTTCCTTTTTTGAATTCGCTCTGTACAAATACCACCAGATGATGTATAATTGGATGGAATCAGAATCCACATATGGAGGTGTCTTTTTTTGGATATGGAAGGCCGTGGCTTCATCCACGATAAACTGGAGATCAAATTTCTCATTCTCTATATCGCAGCGCGGGTCATCGAGCCTGTCCCCTTTGATACCCTGCTGGACCTTGCCATGTGCGATGACGGCGTGGGGTATTTCGATTTTTCCGAATGCCTGCGCGATCTGGTGGAAACCGGGCACCTGACGCTTTCTGACACCGGACTTTACGCCATTACCGACAAGGGGATGCGCAACAGCCAGATCTGTGAGACCTCTTTGCCCTATTCCGTCCGCCTGCGGTGCGACAAGAACCTGACGGAGTGGAACCGCAAGCTCCAGCGCAAGCAGCAGGTCAAGGCCGCCGTGGAGCAGCGCCCGGACGGCACGTTTGCCGTGCAGATGTGTCTGGATGACGACATCGGCAACGTGATGGACCTGAAGCTGATGGCCGTCCGGCAGGACATTGCCAAGCTTCTGGCCGACCGTTTTCAAAAAGAACCCGAAAAAATTTATAACCAGATCATGGAACTGCTGCTGAACCTGCCAGATGAATGAAAAGGATTTCTTGACAAACCCGGCAAAAGGGATATAATATCTGTGTTTATAAGAAAAACGCCACGACAAAGCCAGCTTTGTATGCAAGGCCCAGCGAGAGGGGAAACGGTGAAAGCCCCTTGCCCACGCCGCAAAGCAGCCACTTTGGAGCGCTCCGCGACGAGCGGAACGGCCCATCCCCGTTATCGGATGACTAAGATGCCTCTTGTTGAGGATAATTAGGGTGGTACCGTGAAGTTCGTCTTCGCCCCTAAGCCGGGGCGGAGACTTTTTATTTTGCCACAAAATGAGATTGATTTTAGGAGGAACACACCCATGTCCGAACCCAAGTGCTACGGTCTGAATGAGCTTCGTGAAATGTTTCTGAAGTTCTTTGAGACGAAAGGCCACCTGCGCCTGCCCAGCTTTTCCCTGATCCCCCAGAACGACGCTTCCCTGCTGCTCATCAACTCCGGCATGGCACCCATGAAGCCCTATTTCACCGGCGAGCAGGAGCCTCCCCGCCACCGGGTGACCACCTGCCAGAAGTGCATCCGCACCGGAGATATTGAAAATATCGGCCACACCGCCCGCCACGGCACGTATTTCGAGATGCTGGGCAACTTCTCCTTCGGCGATTACTTCAAGACTGAGGCCATCCACTGGGCGTGGGAGTTTCTGACCAGCCCCGAGTGGGTGGGGCTTGATCCCAACCGTCTGTATCCCTCCGTGTTCGCGGGTAACGAGACCACCCCGGCTGACGATGAAGCCTTCCGCATCTGGAACGAGGAGATCGGCATTCCCGCCGAGCGCATCTTCAAGTTCGGCAAGGAGGACAACTTCTGGGAGCATGGCTCCGGCCCCTGCGGCCCCTGCTCTGAAATTTATTATGACCGGGGCGAGAAGTACGGCTGCGGCAAGCCCGGCTGCACCGTGGGCTGCGACTGTGACCGCTATATGGAGGTCTGGAACGTGGTCTTCTCCCAGTTCGATAACGACGGCCACGACCACTATACCGAGCTCAAGCAGAA
>CAKSVQ010000150.1 GCA_934504065.1 uncultured Dysosmobacter sp.
CCCGTCAGCTCCACCATGCGGCGGATGCGCGGCCGGACCCGCTTCAGGGCCATGAACCGTTTTGCCCGGGAATTCTTGAAGCTGGTGGACTCATCCAGAACCACCATATCGAAGGGCCAGTCATTCCGGCAATAGTCTACCAGCCACGGAAGATTTTCACGATTGGTGACCCAGATGTTCCCCGGAGAATACAGGGCCTTGATCCTCTGCTTTGTGTTCCCCAGGATCGGCACCACAGTCATGTCCTTCAGGTGGTCCCACTTGGCCGCCTCTGTGGCCCACGTGGCTTCGGCCACTTTCTTTGGCGCCACCACCAATGGCCGGAACACTTCCCACCGGTAGGCCTGCAGTTCCTTGATGGCCGTTAGGGTAATGACCGTTTTCCCGAGGCCCGGCTCCAGAAACAGCGCTACAGCTGGATCGGACACAACCCGGTTAATGGCGTACTGCTGATACGGATGTGGAATGAATTTCATGCTGGAAACACCTCCTCCACGAAAGCCAGAACCTGATCCATCCCTTTCAGGGTCCTGACCTCGGCGCCGCGCTTTCGCATCTCCTCGTGCTGGTACTTCTGGATAGCTGCCAGACGCCCCGCCTCAGTTTTCAACTCTACGTACACGGTTCTGCCGGCTGGGGTAATGACGATTCTATCCGGCACCCCGGGGTTCCCCGGCGAAATGAATTTATAACAAAGCCCCCCGCGGCTGCGAACCATCTTCACCAGCCGGGCTTCAATACTGCTCTCTTTCATTTGGCACGCTCCTTGCTACGCGCGCCCGCACGCACACGCATATACATACACACATCAGGCGGGTTAGGCGGGCGTATACCTCTCTAATTTACCTGTTTTTTTTATTTATTTATATAAATGTTGCTATGTTGCTTTTAGGCTGTATCCGTTGTGGCAGTAAGCTTTGACTGGGCAACATTCAAACTTTTACATTGTTGCTAATGTTGCCGTAAGAATGTTGCCCGAATTTAGATTGTTGCTCCTACTTTGTTGCCGGATTTAATTCAAAACACCGTTGCTTTCCGTAGGGCTTTCCCGCATCTCGAACGCCGACGCTTTCCCATTTGGCCATGTTTTCCAGCAGACCGTTTATCTCCCGCGTGTCTCGTTTCGTCATGTCACCTTTCCGGCGGTTCAGCGCCTCGCACCAGATCTCCACCGCACAGATCCGATGCATGGGCTCCAGGGCGCCTTCATAGTGGAGCCCCCCGCACCTGAAGGCCTCTCGCTGCGCGGTGTCCATCTTCATCCAGTCCGCCGGGACTTCCTGGGCCAGGTAGTCCGCAATGATGCCTTCCCACGGGTGCCGGGCCCGGTGCTCCTCCTGGATTCTCCGGGCTTCCCGCTCCAGTTCAGGGAGCAGATACAGAGACTCCCCAATGCGCCAATAGGCCACCGCTTCCGCCCATATCTGGTCACGCTCTCCGGCCATATCCCGGAACACGTTTTTACACCGCCCCTGCTGGTCAATATCGACTACCCAGAAGCGCCGGCTGCCGGTGGTGTCCGTCAGGCACTCCTTACTGTTCGTGGTGCCGAAGAATACGCACTGCCGGGGCCTGTCTGCGGTATAGCGGCCGTAGGCTGCCCGGTAATAGTCATTTGTCTTAGAGAGGAACATCTTGACGGCGTCGACTTCTGCCTTCGCCATAGCCTGCATTTCGGCCACCTCGTCGATCCAGGTCCCTTGGATCGTTTCCATGGCGTCCTTATCGCCGAATGTGCGCAGGGAATCCGAGAACCACTCTCCGCCCATCCTGGCCAGCAGCGTGGACTTATGGCGGCCCTGCCCGCCCACCAGCACCAGCATGGTGTCATATTTGCATCCCGGCGTCATAACACGGGCCACCGCCGCCGTGAATGCCTTACGGGTCACAGCACGGGTATAGGCCGTGTCCGCCGCGCCCAGGTAGTCGATCAGCAGCGTATCCAGCCGTGCCTTCCCGTCCCAGCTGAGGCCGTTCAGGTAGTCTCTGACGGGATGGTATGCCTGGTCGCTGGCAGTCGCCGCCACGGCGTCCAGAATGTCGTTTTTCGCCAGCTTCCCGAAGAACGGTTCCAGATAGATCCGCAGCTGGGCGGCGTCATCATCGTTCCATGTGGCCGACGTGCCCGGGCGTTTCCACGGCATTGTGCCGACGGTGTCGATACGGCCGGAGAACAGGTTCAGCCGGAGTTTCCCTTTCAGCTGAGGATCATGCTCCAGCAGCGTCCGGAGGTTCTTCATGGACTTTATGGGCTTGCCTTGGGTGTCGATCTCCATCAGAGGTGGGCGGCGCCACGCGCCGTCATCTTCCTCCGCCGCCGGAACCTCCGCACCAGCTACCGGCGAGAAGGCGTCCTTTGCCTTATCCCAGCGTTCGTCCATCAACAGTCCGGCCACGTGGTCGTCCTTCAGAGCGGCCGCAGACATGGCGGCATAGGAGGGCAGACGGTTGACCGGCGTGCCCGGTGCCGCGTCATCATCCAAATCGCCGAAACGGTGGAGGCGAACCATATCGAATGAGTTGACCAGCTTCCCGCTGCAGGGGTCTGTGGCGTGATGGGAATACAGAAACTTACCACTGTCATAAAGCACCGCGCCGCCGGTGGTAGAGCCGCCGGTGAAAGTGTAGCGGCCAGGCATGGTGTCCACCGGCGTATAGACGCCGGGGAGGAAGGCAGCCATAGCGGCTTCAATATCGTAGGTCCTGCAGAAAGCGCCCACAACGCCACTCTTGGCCAGCGGGTCCCCCTGTTTTGCCGCCGGCCGTGCCAGCGCAGCGGTGCCCGGCAGAGCGGGCCAGGAGGTGATGTCACGCCAGTTCTCGTATGTACCCAGAAGGCCGTCTACTGCCAGCAGGGGCCTGTCCTCGTAGTGATAGATATACTGGCTGTCCTTACAGCAGCTGGGCCAGTACATGAGCCGCACGGCCTCAAAGGTAGTCTGGTCCGCCAGCTCCATACCGATTACATCGGCCATCTTGCGGGCGAGGGGCTCATATTCATCCGCCGTACAGGTACGGTCCAACGGGAGGATGATCCGGAGCCGGGGTGCCGCCGGCATATGTTTGCGTGTAGAATAGACACAGTACCCACAGCCGAGGCTTTCCAGCCGCTTCAGCACCGCGTCCGTGCCGCCGGCGGGGATGTTATCCAGATCCAACGTGATGAGATCGCGCCCGGTTACAGCATTGGCCTTCCGGCGGATCCCGGACAGCGTTCCGCCTACGAAGCCGCCCTTGTCCTTCAAGTCATCCTGCTGGCCCTTGGACAGAGCCATATACTCTGCCAATGTTTCCTCGCCGCGCTCTGGGAGGCTCAGACGGGTATAGAACTCAGACAGCATCAGGGTCTGAGGGAGCCACTGGGTGGCCCGTCTGCTGGCTCCCGTGGTGATTGTGATTCTCCGGTCATTTATCATAATGGATAGCCTCCTGAAGGCGGATTTATTGGACCGTGCCAGCCTCATGCGGCCAGCTTCGGCATATACGCGGCCTTGGCCCGGCCGCAGGGCATTTAGCTTTTAGGCAGCTGTCTCGGTTCAAAGCGCCACTGTCGAGCGTCATCACCGATTTTCTGGAACAGTCTGGCCACCGCCAGCATCGGAGTGTCCTCGCAGAT
The DNA here is from genome assembly GCA_934504065.1 of uncultured Dysosmobacter sp. Lineage (GTDB taxonomy): Bacteria > Bacillota > Clostridia > Oscillospirales > Oscillospiraceae > Oscillibacter. Next base: position 3,617 of record CAKSVQ010000150.1, read on the forward strand.
GTCAAACTGGAATTCTTTCCGGGAGCAGTTCCAGATGCCCCACTTGACACCCGGCACGCCGCGCTGATATGTCTCACGTTTCATATAGTTCCTCCGTCAGCGCAACTGTGGAGATTGCGTGCTTATAAACCATTTGCAGCTTCCCCATATCCTCACTTTTTCTTTCTTGGTTTGGCCCGCTCTTCCACGATCCCCTCCGTGACTTCGACACACCAGCCGCAGCCACAAGAACGTCTGAAGAAGCCAGCTTCGGTATCGCATTCCAAAGCGCCCTTTCCATTCCCAACGATCTCGCAGCCACACTTAGGACAGGCTGCGTACAACTCCATGAGTTTTGCGGCAATAGTAATATTCATGATTTTCTCTTCTCCTTCAGCGCATCCAGTATCGTGGCGAAATATTCGGGCCGCAGATCCGTGAAGTCTTCGTCGTCACGGCCAACGATCAGGATGGGCCCCACAAAATCCACACCAAGGAATCTGCAGTTATGCGGCAGGCCCTGAAGACGTCCTTCCTCATTGCAGATTACCAAGGCATCCGAGGCAAAGGTCACCGTCTCAATATAGCCGCCGACGGTGGCCTGCAGTTCTTCCAGCGTATTGGGGATGTCCCGCGGCCCCGGCGCACAGCCGGGCGCTTTATAAATCACTTCCATGCTGATTCTCCTTTTTCGAAAAATAATCTCATAATTTCCACTCGCCGCCTACCAACCCACACATCCGAGAAGAACATCGGAGTATACCAAATCTCCTGCCCCTCCCGGCGCTGTGGGAACAGCATCGGCCCTGTGACGGGATTGCAGATAGAGTCACCAACAACCACATATCCCGGACACCCCAGCAAGCTCAATTGCACATAGCACATCAGGGCGGCCGTGCGGTCGATGTCCTGGGCGACGAACAGGGCGGAAGTCTGGTAGTTGACTCCCTGGTCCTTACATTCGTTCGCGAAGGCGATCAATGTCGCACCAGCGCCGCAGGCCGGGTCATGGGAGTGTACCCAGTGCTTCTCTTCGACCTGCGCCTTCAGGTCGTCAGCGGTAAGACTGGACATCATCCGGCAGATACAGTACGGGGTAAAAAACTGCCCCTTCCAGGTATTACTCAGGTCGAACCTCATAAAGAGATCTCCAAGGAAGTCCTGGTTCGGATTCTCCTCCAGCGCATCCACGGTCAGGGCAAACATCTCGCAGATCCGCTGCAGCTCCTCCGGCTGGTATCGCTTTGCAATGCTGACATATTCCTCTTCACGCTGCTCCCGGTCTGACAAGGACAGGCTGCAGGCGGACATGGTGATGAAATCCGCCCACACCTGCCATGCAGAATACCTGTCCAGCAGGTATCGGAAGCGGGAATATATCTCTTTTTGCTGAGTGGTATCCAGCCGGATGTTGTTTCTACCCATGCGCATCAAACTCCCCAATACCATCCAGCACATTGCAGAGCAGCAGGGCGTTTTCTGGTGTCGGATTCTTCCGGCAGGCAGTTTTTGCAGCTTCCGTATCCCGGATGACGCGCACATGGTATGCGGTCAGTTTTCGGTCAAATTCCATAGTGCTGACAGCTTTCTCCCATTGGACGCGGACACGCTGCTTTTCAGCAGCGGCCGCATCCCGGCTGATGATCTTGTTGTAGTACAGGGAATAGATATTTCTCAGGCAGGTATAGGC
>CAKSVQ010000151.1 GCA_934504065.1 uncultured Dysosmobacter sp.
GGGAATGGGTGGCGTCCACCTCGTCCTTGCGGTATACACGGCCGGGGGAGATCATGCGGATGGGCACGCCGTGCTCTTCCATGGCGCGGATCTGCATGGGAGAGGTCTGGGTGCGCAGCAGCACGCGGGAATCCTCCGTGAGATAGAACGTGTCGGACCACTCCCGGGCGGGATGGTCGGCAGGGGTGTTGAGCTTAGTGAAGTTATAGTCCTCCTGCTCGATCTCCGGGCCGTCGAAGATCTCAAAGCCCATGTTGATGAAAATTTCCTTGAATTCGTCCAACGCGGTGTACATGGGGTGCTTGTGGCCGATCTCCACCTTTTTGCCGGGGATGGTCACGTCCACGGTCTCGGCCTCCAGCTTGGCCTCCAGCGCCTTTTCAGCGAGGATGGCGGACTGGCTCTCAATGGCCTTTTCCACGGCGGCGCGCACCTCGTTGGCCATCTGGCCCATCACGGGGCGCAGCTCGGCGCTCAGGCCGCCCATCTGCTTCAAAAGCGCTGTCAGCTCGCCCTTTTTTCCAAGGTACTTCACCCGCAGGGCTTCCAGCTCAGCGGCGGCCTTGGTGCCGGAAATGGATTCCAGCGCCCCGGCGCGGATAGCTTCCAGTTGTTCTTTCATAAAAGTTAAACTCCTTTGTTTGGAATGGGATCACATTGCGCTGTGTGCGGACCGTGCGCGGCGGGGGAGGGCCTTGCGAAAAAAGAAAAGCCCCTCGTCCCATCCTTGGGACGAAAGGCAAGCCCTTCCGCGGTACCACCCAAATTTGCGCCGCAGCGCACACTTGACGCCCCTGTAACGGTGGGCCTCCGGCCGTGTCTCCACGGCGGCTCCCGGGCGAACCGGACCGGGCGTCCGCAGTCTGGCTTGCAGCCGATGGCCAGACCTCTCTTGGCGGCGTTTCGCGGTCATTTTCCCGTTCATCGCTAATAATTACTGAATTACTGATTTACTATATCACAAAAAAGAGAAAATGCAAGAGCCGGACGGAGGAAATCTTGCAAAAACGGGGAAAAACGGCGGCGTTTTTGCGCAAAAAGCGGTTGCGCGGGCCGGGTGGGCCTTTTATAATGAGGAAAACGGGGAAAGACGAGGAGGAAACGGACATGGAAGCAGGGCAATGGCTTTGGCAGGCGGACGCGGAGGCAGTGCACCGGGTGCTGCCGCCGCGCAAGGCGGACGGCCACAAGGGGGATTTCGGCAAGGTGCTGGCCGTGGGCGGCGCGGTGGGCTATACCGGGGCGCCCTATCTCTGTGCCCACGCCGCCGTGCGCAGTGGGTGCGGACTGGTGTATCTGGGCGTTCCGGAGGGCATCTGGAGCGTGGAGGCGGTGAAGTGCACCTCGGCCATGCCCTTTCCCCTGCCGGAAAAGGACGGGATGCTGGCACTCGCCGCCTTTGACGCGGTGATGGAGCGGCTGCGGGGGTGCGACGTGCTGGCCCTCGGCCCCGGCCTTGGCCGGGGAGAGGAGGCGGCCGGAGTTGTGCGGCGCATCCTGCGGGAGACGGAAAAGCCCGTGGTGCTGGATGCCGACGGCATAAACGCGCTGGAAGGGCATATAGATGTGTTGGACAGCCGCCGGGGCCGCGTGACGGTGCTGACGCCCCACGACGGCGAGTTTGCCCGCATTGGCGGCGACATATCCGCGCCGGACCGGGCAAGCGCCGCCCGGGCGTTTGCCGTGGCCCACGGGTGCTGTCTGGTGCGCAAGGGCCACCGCACCGTGACGGCGGGGCCGGACGGCACGGCGTGGGAGAACACCACCGGAAATTCCGGTCTTGCCAAGGGCGGCAGCGGCGACGTGCTGACGGGGATCATTGCCTCCCTGCTGGCGCAGGGGGCCGCGCCCACAGAAGCGGCCATGGCCGGGGTGTGGCTCCATGGCCGGGCGGGCGATCTGGCGGCGGAGGAACTGACGCCTTACGCCATGACCCCGCTGGACGCGGCGGAGCACCTGCCCGCGGCTTTTGCAGAAATCGTTGAGAGGATCTAGGAGGAGTTTGGGGTGCGCAAGGGGATGTGCGTACCAAGGATAGCCGGGCTTATCAAAAAAGCCTCGCAGAGTTTCGCGCCCGCAGGCGCGAAAGGCGTGAAATCGGTGTTTTCCGGCGGCATGTACGTCGGAAAACACTCTTTGCGCGGAGCGTGTGGAAATAGCCGAAGCGCCGCCAGCGGCGGATGTAGCGAGGCTGTTTCGAGGAAGCGGCACGATTGGCGGCGCAAACAGCGCCGGGAATCGTATTGCCGCGACGGTGACGAATTGGCCGCTTGCGGCCAACCGAGGCACGGAGCGCAGCGAAGCTTCTTCGAGCAAGTGACGAAGTTACTTGCTCGAGGAATGATAACGCTCTGCCTGCTGCTTTCCGGCTGCGGCGGAGGGGAGGAGACCGCGCCGCTGCGCCAGAGCTACCACGACATGGCCGGATGCGCCATGGAAGCGGAGGTAACGTGCGCGCAGGCGGGGGCTGAGTGGACGGCGCAGCTGCGGTGCGACTACGTCCCCGGCGGCGAGAGCACGGTGGAGGTCCTTGCGCCGGAGGAGATCGCCGGGGTGCGGGCGCTGCTGAGGGACACGGACTGGAGTCTGGAATACGACGGGCTGTGCCTAAACGCCGGGGCGCTGAGCCGGGAAGAGCTCAGCCCGGCGGAGTGCCTGCCCCGGATGATGGATGCCCTGCGGGACGGCTGGCTGCTGGAGGAGAACGAGGAGACGTGGGATGGCGTGGAGTGCCTGCGGCTGTGCGTGGACCAGAGCGGGCAGCAGGCGGAAAAGCTGCTCACCACCCTCTGGCTGCGCGTGGACAACGGCATGCCCCTGCGGGGGGAGATCGCCGTGGACGGGGAAATAATTTTAACGGCGGAGTTTACGGCCTTTTCCTTTTATGATACAATAGATGACCGGGAAATTTCTCCCGATACATAGACAGAATCGCCCCGCAGGTGGAAATGCCTGCGGGCGGGAAGAAAAATTGAAGGTGAATCATATGGAAGATACGATCCTGCGGCGCACGTGGGCGGAGATCGATCTGGACGCGCTGGCCCACAATTACCGCCGGGCCAGAGAGCTGACCGGGCCCAACGTGAAATATCTGGGCGTGGTGAAGGCGGATGCCTACGGCCACGGCGCGGTGCAGGTATCCCGCAAGCTGGAAGCGCTGGGGGCGGACTATCTGGCCGTTTCCAGTCTGGACGAGGCGCGGGAGCTGCGCCACGGCGGCATCGCCGCGCCCATTCTCATTCTGGGCCACACGCCGCCGGAAATGGTGCCGGAGCTGATCCGCTACGGCATCACCCAGACCGTTTCGGCGCAGGCCAAGGCCGAGGAGTACAGCGCCGCCGCCACGGCCTGCGGCGGCGAATTAAAGGTGCACATCAAGGTGGACACGGGCATGAGCCGTCTGGGCTTTCTGGTGCGGGGCGAGCATTTTGAGACCGGGGTGGCGGCCATCGCCGCCTCCTGTGCCCTGCCCCACCTGAACGCCGAGGGTATTTTCACCCACTTCGCCGTTGCCGATGAGGACGGGGCGGACTGCGAGGCCTATACCCGGGAGCAGTTCCGGGTGTTCACGCAGGTGTGCCATGCGCTGGAGCAGCAGGGGCGGTGCTTTGCCATCCGCCACTGCGCCAACAGCGGCGCGCTGGCCCGGTATCCGGAGATGTATCTGGACATGGTGCGCCCCGGCATCGCCCTGTACGGCGCGGGGGACGACGCGGCCCGTCTGGGGCTGCGGCCCGTGATGACCCTGCGCTCCTGCGTGTCCACCATCAAGGTTTTTGAGCCGGACACCTGCGTCAGCTACGGGCGCACGTTCCGCACCCAGCGCCGCACGCGGATGGGCGTGCTGCCCATCGGCTATGCCGACGGTTTTTTCCGGGGGCTTTCCAACCGGGCGTCGGTCATCACGGCCAGCGGTCCCGCCCCGATCCGGGGGCGCATCTGCATGGACATGACCATGATCGACCTGACGGACAAGCCGGAGGTGCACGTGGGCGACGAGGTGGAGCTGTTCGGCAAGCGGCAGACCGTGGACGAGCTGGCCCGTGTGCTGGGCACCATCCCCTACGAATTGACTTGTGCAGTCAGTAAGAGAGTTCCCAGAGTGTATATGGAAGACGGGAAAGAGGTAGAGCGCAGCCTGCGGATGCTGTGAGTATTCACCAGATTGCTCAGAGCCTCGCAGAGTTTCGCGTCCGCAGACGCGAAAGCTGTGTAATTCATATTTCACCGCGACATGTGCGTGGTGAAATATACTCTGCGCGGAGTGGAAACAGCCGAAGCGCCGCCAGCGGCGGATGAAGCGAGGCTGTTTCGAGGAAGCGGCACGATTGGCGGCGCGGACAGCGCCGGGAATCGTATCGCCGCGACGGTGGCACATTGGACGCGCAGCGGCCAAACGAGGCACGGAGCGGAGCGAATCTTTTTCAGGAAAGTGGCTCGGCCACTTTCCTGAAAGAAAGTTCACGGAAACCATAAGCTCTGCATAGGATAGTGCGGGGCGCGGACGCCGGAATTTTTCCGCCCGGCGGGGCGAAGCGTATAAATTCCGAAACGGCGTGGGAGAATGAAAGTGGCCTCACCGCAGGGGGACAGCCGTCCCGGCGGTGACGGGTACTTCTTTCGGCGGAGTGTGAACTTTGTGGATACAACGGTCAAACGCGGTGATATTTACTATGCCGACCTCTCCCCGGTGGTCGGCAGCGAGCAGGGCGGCGTGCGCCCGGTGCTGATCATTCAAAACGACACGGGAAACCGATACAGCCCCACGGTGATCGCAGCGGCGATCACCTCCCAGACAGGCAAGGCCCGTCTGCCCACCCATATCGACCTGCCCGTCAACCCCAGCTGCGGCCTCAGCCGCAATTCGGTGGTACTGCTGGAGCAGGTGCGCACGCTGGACAAAAAGCGCCTGCGGGAGCGGATGGGCCACGTGGAGGAGCCTGTGATGAATCAGGTGGACACGGCCATCGCGGTGAGCTTCGGATTACCCCACGAACAGCTTGTGTAAGAAGAGGTTGACCAGCCTTTTAGACGGTTGGCCGTGGCCGCCTGAAGCGCCGCGGATGCGGAGGCAGCTTGTCAAAAAACCTCTGCTTTACGGAAAAGGTCCTATTCAGCAGGGGGAGTACGAGGGGGCGGGAGCCCCTTCGTGTTGGATCGAATGCCTGCAAAAGCCCGCAACGCGGGCGTTTGCGCCGCGCAGCGGCAGCTTTTTGGACTGCGCAGCAGGCAAAAAAGCGAGGCATTAG
>CAKSVQ010000152.1 GCA_934504065.1 uncultured Dysosmobacter sp.
TATGTTCTAAACTACTTACATCTACTTCTTTCATGAATTAGTCTCCTTGTTTTTGTAAGTTTTGGTCGGCAAACCTCATCCTTACTCTAACTCGGAGACTTTTTCTTGTCTACTTCTCCCCTCGCCATAGGATTTTTTCTCCCCCCGGCAAAGTCGGCGGTTCTCTTTTGTGTCCAACAGAGCGTGCGGAGGGGCACACAGATCATGTGTGCCCCTCCGCAAATTTATTTTCCCATTTCTTTGTCTACGTGGTGACGGATGGCTGTTCTCAAAGCTCCTCCGTCTTAAAGGTGGTATACCCCTCGTAGTAGTAGCTATGGTCGATGCCCTTCATATAAACCTCACGGCTGTTCACGTCATCTGTCAGTGCTGCTTTCAGCAGCACTTTGATCTCCGTGTCCCTGATTGGGCTGCGCTCCATGGCCAGCAGATAGTCTTCTTTATCGACTTTGCTCCAGTCTACTACCTGCCCAATCCCCCTTTTCAGCATCAGGTCCAGCCAAATGCGGGTGCTGCGGCCATTCCCCTCCCGAAAGGGATGTGCAATGTTCATTTCCACGTATTTTTCGATGATCTCATCATAGGTAGACTGGGGCATTTTATCAATGTTCACCAGCGCCGCTTCCAAATACATCAGCGGAGCAAACCGAAAATTGCCTTTCGCAAGATTGACGGTACGCATTTCGCCCGCAAACGTATAAATATCCTCAAAAAGGGCCCTATGAATGGCTTTCAGCGCTGCAAACGTGCCGAACGGTAAGGAATCCAGCGTACCGCTTTCAAATAGCCATACCGCTTTTTTCTTGCTGATTTTCTCTTCTGTGCGGGCAAGCTCCGCAGAATCAGTGATCCCCAATTTGTTTTCAAGCACCATGCTCTTCCTCCGCTCTATCATTATCATCAGTATACCATACGGGCCAATAAAATCAACCAATTTCATTCGGCGCCGGATGTGCGCGGCGGGGCTGGATGTATCCTCTCCGGGATCAAAAAAAGCACAAGGCCCAGCGCCAAAATGGCGCTGGGCCTTGTCACTTACTTGCTCAATATTTCTCCGGCGGCACGGTGGGGAACACGCCTGCACCTACCAGCGAAAGCGCCAGTCCCAGCACGGTCAGGGCCATCCAGCACGAGGGCAGCGCGATCCAGCCAAACCGCATAAGAAGCGCCCCCAGCGTCCCGGACATCAGTGACGCGCCCACGTAGGTGGAAAAGTCGAACGTCCCCACCAGCGTTGAGACGATGTTGCGCCCCGCAAAATACATGGGCAGATAGGAGATCATGTACCAATTGCTGGCATTGATCACCGCGATCAGCGCCGCGATCAGAAGAACGGTCCCGATCGACGTGTGCTCCCCACAGGCGAGCATGATCCCCGTAATCACGCAGGAAACCGCCAGCATGCGCCAGAATTTTTCGTTGTCCGGCAGGGGGTCGATCAGCTCCGCCATGGGCCGGAAGTAAAGGTCCTGATACGGGATGTCCAGCAGCGGGAACAGCGACGGACTGCAATAGGCCACCGTGGCCTCCCCGTTCAGCATTCGCAGATCGTAGTTCAGGGCGCTCTTTCCGCTGACCTCAAACAGGGCGTTGGCCGTCTGCCCGAAGTGCATGTTCATCACGGTCTCATAGGCGATGGCGTGGACCAGCGCGGCATAGCCCCGCCGCTGCGCCTCGGCCGGAACGCACAGCGCAACGCCGCCGAAGTTCAGCTGCTTGGTGCGGTCGCCGTACTCATTCATCTGGATCGGCACAAAATACCATCCGTACTTGCGAAGGGCCCTGTGCTCATTTTCCGCACCGATGCTGCACAGGGGTTTCTTTTCCAAAAGACCCACCGTCACCGCGCTGCACCCGGCGGCCTCCAGCGTCCAGATATTCCCCTCCCGGATGCCATCGTCCCCCATCCGGGTCAGGGCCTCCTCCGGCCCGAAGAGCCTCAGAAGATACCCGTCCCGGTCAAAGAGGGCCATGGCCACCTCCGGCAAACGGCCGTCGCCCATGATGATCTGGATGAACCGCCCCAGATAGGCAACATACCGCCGGTCCGCGTTCAGCCTTGCGGCGATCTCTTCCGCAGGGGCCTGCGCAAAGCCCGCAGGCACTTCCGCGCCGACGCCGCGGCGGTATTTCTGCGCCAACGCCGCATAGTTATCCATTCCTCCCTGCCTCCTCCTGCTGTCTGATCCTTCCTTTGGCCGGGCGGCACCAGAGCATGGCCGCCAGCACCAGAAGCGCCGTGGTGGAAAGGCTGAGGGGATACGCCATCATAATGCTCTCAAACGTCCGGTGGCTGGGGAACACGGTGTAGATCCACGCGATGCGCACGCCGCAGATGCCCGCCATGGTCAAAAGGGCGGGCAGCACGGAAATGCCGAAGCCCCGCAGGTATCCGGCAATGGTCTCATAGGTGTGGGTGAAAAAGTAGGAGATGAAGATCACGACCAGCCGATAGTATCCGTTCCGGATGACCTCCGGGTCGGGATTGAACAGTGCCAGCAGCTGGTGGCCGAAAAAGAGGATGGTCCCCATGGCAAGGGCGGTGGCCGCCATCCCCTCCAGATAGCACAGCACCAGCGACCGCTTGCAGCGCCCATAGTTCCCGGCGCCGTCATTCTGGCTGACGATCGTGGTGCAGGCCCGGCTGAAGCTCACCAGCACCTGATGGGCCATGACCTCAATGTTATACGCCGCGCTGGACGCCGCCATGCTAACGGTGCCAAGGCTGTTGATGGCGCTTTGAATGATGATGTTGGCCGAGGAGAAGACCGCAGCCTGTATCCCGGCGGGAACGCCGTTGCGCAGAATGCCCTTCAGGCTGGCGCCGTCCGCCCGCAGGCGGGAAAGCCGCAGGGCCGCCGCCCCCTCGTGCCGAGCAAGGCTGACGGTCAAAATCGTCGAGCTCACCAGATTGGAAAGCGCGGTGGCCAGCGCCACGCCCTCCACCATCATGTGCAGCGCACAGACGAAAAAGAGATTCAGCGCCACATTCAAAACGCCGGAGAGACTCAGCGCCAGCAGGGGTATCTTCGTATTTCCAATGCCCCGGAAGACCGCCGACTCAAAGTTATACAGCAGGATGACCGGGGCCCCGGCCATGTAGATGCGGAAATACTGCACCGCCAGATCCAAAACATCCTCCGGGATGTTCTGCGCGGATAAGATCCTCACGGCGAAGAGCTGGGCGCACACCGCAATGAACAGCCCCATGACAACCGCCAGCAGCACCGAGGTGTGGGCCGCCTTCTGGATCGCGTCCTCATCCTCCCGCCCCACTGCGTTGGCGATGACCACATTCGTGCCCAGAGAAATGCCGATAAACGTATTGATGACAAGGCCGATGATGGGGGCGTTGGCCCCCACGGCGGCCATGGCCACGCCGCTCTGCGCCCCGGTAAAGCGCCCCACCACCGCAAGGTCCGCCGCGTTGAACAGCTGCTGGAGCACGCCCGTCGCGGCCAGCGGCAGCGCGAACGCCAGAATTTTGTTCCACAGCGGCCCGGTCATCAGGTCCATGTCATGCGCGTCCTACTTGAAAGCCTTCATATTCGTTCACCCTTACAGCGTGTAAAAGAACTTCCCGTCCTTCTCTTCCCGCCGAATCTGGCCGTGCTCTGTGAGATAATAGAGGTGCGCCAGCGTTTCGCCTGTGGCGAACCATTTCTGGTGCGGCGAGAACTCCTCCCATTTGGCGCCCCGGGCCGACCATGTCAGGTATCCGGCCAGCGTATACCCGCTGGAGCCCGGATGCTGGCGGACGGCCTCCAGCAGCTCGGCAAGCCGCGCGCGATGGTGCTCCAGAAGCTGATCCACCCGGGCGGAAAGCTCCCCCTTGCAGTTCCGGTGGGCCGGAAAGGTCTGCCGGACGGGCAGGTCCCGGGTCTTTTTCAGGCTGTCGAGATAATGTTCCAGAGAGTGGGGGAACCGCTCCCAGATACCGATGTTGGGCGAGATGTCAAAGAGGATGTGGTCGCCGGAAAACAGCAGCTGCTGCTCCGGCAGATACAGCATCGTGTGGCCGGGGGTGTGGCCCGGGGTATGGATGCAGTGCAGTTCATACCGCCCCACGGGCAATATGGTGCCGTGGCGCACGGTCTGCGCCGGGAAGGGGAACTTAGGCGCATAGGCCCGGGCCTGATTGCCGCTTTGCTGCAGGGCCATCACGTCGTCCGGGAAACCCTCCCGGCTGTAAACCTCCTCCAGATGCTTCCATTTTTCCGGGTAGCCCCGGTTTGCCGCGTCATAGTCGGTCTCATGCATATAGACGGTGCTTCCCCGCTGGAGAAATTCCCACACCAGCCCAATGTGGTCGGAGTGGAGATGGGTCAAAAAGAGCTTTGTCCGTTTCCAGTCGATGCCCAGCTCTTCAAGGCCCGTCAGCAGGGATTCCCTGCACACGCTCTGGTTGAATCCGGTGTCCACCACCAGACTCTCTCCCCCGTCCTGCACCACGTAGGCGTTCAGGTTCCGCAGGGGATTGTTGGGAAGCTCCACCAATATCCGGTGGAGCAAGGGGTCATTGCAAAGTAATTCTACCATGGGTCGCCTTTCTACTGTCAAAAAATTGCGTTGCCGCTTCTCGGCAGGCGCTTATATAATAAGGTAAATTTATATGACTTGTCAAAAAAGCCTCGCAGAGTTTCGCGTCCGCAGACGCGAAACCCATTCAATCCGTGTTCTGCCGCGACATGCGCGTGGCAGAACACTCCTTGCGCGGAGCGGAAACAGCCGAAGCGCCGCCAGCGGCGGATGAAGCGAGGCTGTTTCGAGGAAGCGGCACGATTGGCGGCGCGGACAGCGCCGAGAATCGTATCGCCGCGACGGTGGCACATTAGCCGCTGTAAGCGGCCAAATGAGGCACGTAGCGAAGCGAAATTCCCTCGCCCAAGTGGCTTTGCCACTTGGGCGAAAATAGTACCGTGCCGCAGCGCAAGGGAGAAAGCGCCGCGGCACGGTCCCGTTGGATAGAATCAGGTCAAACCGCCGACTTACGCCTTGAGCTTCTTGACCTCGGCGGTGAGGAGGGGCAGGACCTCAAAGAGGTTGCCGACGATGCCGTAATGGGCGATCTCGAAAATGGGGGCGTCAGGGTCCTTGTTGATGGCCACGATGCAGTCCGAGCCGCTCATGCCGGCCTGATGCTGAATGGCGCCGGAGATACCGCAGGCGATATACAGCTTGGGGGCCACGGTCTTGCCCGTCTGGCCCACCTGATGGGCGTG
>CAKSVQ010000153.1 GCA_934504065.1 uncultured Dysosmobacter sp.
CTATGTCCTTTTGAACCGCCTACACTTTTTCACCACTCCTCCGCATTTCGGGCTTGACATCTAATAGTTAGTCTTTCATACAGTTATCATTAGTATAAAGGAGACAGGGAACAAGGTCAATCCGGAAAAAGTCAGACCACCGCGCAGTTCCTGCGCGGTGGTCTGACTTTTTAAAGGCTTTTTACCAGAGAGGAAAGCTGCGCGGCAAGGTCCCGGTTCAGGCGGATCAGGGCGGCGGTCTGCTCCGGCGGCCAGCTGTCGTAAATTTGATTTTCCCGCCGGATCAGGGGGCAGACGGTGTGCTCGGCCCGGTCCCGGCCCTGAGGGGTCAGGGTGATGCGCAGCGTCCGCCCGGCGCCGGGGGCAGTCTCCAGCAGTCCGTCCCGCTTCATTTTTTTCAGGGCGGAGTTGACGGTGGTCTTGGTCATGCCCGTTTCCCGGCAGAGCTGCGATTGACAGCAGCCCTCCTCATGAATGGCAAGGCTGTATAAGATCCAGAACTCACTGTCGGAAAGGCCCATTTTCACTGCGGCCTCGTGATAGACGCTCTCCAGCTGCCCCATGACCTGATTGAATTCCTGAAACGCGGTCCTCATATGGTGTTCCCTCCCTCAGGCATAGCCGTATTTTTTCCTGCCGCGGATCAGGCAGGCGGCGGAGAGGATCAGCGCCAGCAGCTCGGCGGCGATGACCGCGCCCCACACGCCGTCGATCTTGAAAAACAGGGGCAGGATCAGCACGGCGGATACCTCAAAGATCAACGTGCGGGCAAAGGAGATCAGGGCGGAGACGGCACCGTTGTTCAGGGCGGTAAAGAAGGAAGAGGCGTAGATATTATAGCCCGAGAGCAGGAAGGAGACGGAATAAATGGAAAAGGCGCGGACGGCGGTGGTCAGCAGCGCCGGATCGTAAGAGACAAAGATCATGGCCAGCGGCCTTGCAAGGGCAATGGCCGCCGCAGTGAGCGCCACGCTCATGCACGCGATCACCCGCAGGCTTTTTTGAAGAAGCCCCTTGAGCTCCGGTTCGTTTCCAGCCCCGTAGTGATAGCTGACGATGGGGGCGCTGCCCAGAGAATAGCCCAGAAAGATGGAAAGGAAGATGAAGTTCACATACATGATGATGCCGAACACCGCCACGCCGTCCGAGCCCATCAGGCGCATGAGCTGCCAGTTATAGAGCATGGTGACAATGGACATGGAGATGTTGGTCATGAACTCCGAGGAGCCGTTGGCAGCTGCCCTGGCCAGCGCCCGCAGGTCCGGCTTTGCCCTGCACAGGCGCAGCTTGCTCTGGTTGGGGAGGGCGAAATACAGCAGGGGGATGACCCCGCCGATCCACTGGCTGACGGCGGTGGCCAGCGCCGCCCCGGAAACGCCCCAGCGGAAGCCCGCAATGAACAGGGCGTCCAGCCCCATGTTGGCTACGCCTGCGGCGATCGTGATATAAAGGCCGAAGTGGGGACGCTCCGCCGTGACCAGAAAGCTTTGAAAAGTGTTTTGCAGCATAAAGGGGATCAACGCGGTGAGCACGATGCGCCCGTACTGGACGCACACGGGCAGCAGCTCCTCGTCCGCGCCCAGAAAGCGGGACATCGGCTCTAAAAACGCGATGCCGCCAACGGTGAAGACCGCGCCTGCGGCCATGAGCACATAGATGAGAAACGAGAAGATCTCGTTGGCCTTTTTGACGTTTCCGGTGCCCAGCGTGAACGAGACCAGCGCACTGCCGCCTGTGCCCAGCATAAAGCCCACCGCGCCCAGAACCATTAAAAACGGCATGATGAGATTCACGGCGGCGAAGGATCCCGCCCCCACAAAGTTGGAGACGAACACGCCGTCCACCACGCCGTAGATCGAGGTGAACACCATCATGACCATGGAGGGGAAGGTGAAGCGCAGCAGCTTGCGGTAGGTAAAATGCTCGGAGAGTTGAATGTTCATGGGTTACGCCCTTTGCAAAAAGAATGTCCGAAATCGTACCAGAGATTCTAGTACGATTTCGGACATTCGTCAAGCGCTTTTTTGAAAAGCCGTTATTTCTGCGCGGCCATGGCCTTTTGCAGCCAGTCCTTACCTTCCACGAAGCGGGAGACAATGTAGCTGACCACATAGTCTCCGGCGGAGTTGATCATGGTGGCGGGGGGGTCCACCAGATTGCCGATGGCCACCAGAATGGGGAAGGCCAGCTCCATCTGAGTGGGGAAGAAGATGGAGCAGATGATATACTCGCCGATGTAGCCGCCGCCGGGAACGCCGCTCATGCCCACGGAGGACAGCACGGCCACCAGCACGATGAAGGGCAGCTGGCTCCAGCTGAGCTGCTGGCCAAACACGCCCAGCACGAATGCGATCTTCAAAACGCAGCTGAAGCAGGAGCCGTCCATATGCATGGTGGCGCCCAGAGGCAGCACCATGCCCGCAATGTCCTTGTTGATGCCGGTCTCCGCAGCCTCTTCCATGTTGGTGGGGATGGTGGCAACGGAGGAGCAGGTGCCAAGCGACACTACTGCGGGGCGGGCAATGTGCTTGAACATCACCTTCACAGCGCCCTTGCCGCCGCCGAACCACGCGAACAGGGGGAAGGCGGTGAAAATATAGATGAAGCACAGGGGATAATAGACCAGCAGCGCCCGGCCATAGCCACGGGCCACCTCACTGCCGTAGGTCGCCACAAGGTCGGCGAAGATGGCGAAGAAGGCGATGGGCGCGTAATAGGTGATGATCTGCACGAACTTCATCATGGTGTCGGACAGTCCGGCCAGCCACTTGCCGATGATGGAGTCCTTGCCGCCGCTCATCTGCACGGAAAAGCCGAAGAGGACGGAGAAGACGATCAGGGGCAGCATGGCCCGGCGGCTCAGCAGGCCCACAAAGTCGGAAGAGGTGAAGAAGTTCACGATCATTTCAGTGATGGTGGCGTATTCGCCCATTTCCTCAGTGGCCAGATCGGACCACGGCGCGAGGACGGGGGGGAAGAGCTTCATCAGCACGAACATGATGACGGCGGCAATGGCGCCGGTGATGACGAAGGTGCCCACGGTGACGCCCATGATCTTGCCCGCCCGCTGGCGGCTTTCCATATTGGCGACCGACCCCGCGATGGACGCGAACACCAGCGGCACCACGATGCAGAACATCATGTTGATGAACACGGTGCCGAGGAACGAAATGGAATGGCCGAAGTCGGGGGCGAACCATCCCGTCAGTGCGCCGACCACCATGCAGGCCAGCAGGATCGCCAGAAAGCGGTAATTCCTTGCGACAGATTTTTTGTCCATGAATATTTCCTCCTAAAAAACACTTGGATGGGGGTTATTTTGCAAGGCAGAGGTCTTCATCCGTGACCTCGCCCTTTGCAACGATGTTGGTGGGGCCTGTCAAAAACAGGTCGGTGACGCGGCCGCCGGACCGTTCCACGTCCACGGTCAGCTCTCCTCCGGTCATGCGTACCCGCACGTTCCGGCCGCTGACCAGACCCTGCAGCGTCAGCGCGGTGACCACGGAGCCCGTCCCGGTGCCGCAGGCGTAGGTGAAACCTTCCACGCCCCGCTCAAAGGTGCGCTCGTAAACGGTGTCTTCCCCGATGATCTCATAAAAATTCACGTTGGCCCCCTTGGGGAAGGCCTTGTGCCAGCGCAGCCTGCGCCCCAGCTCCCGCAGGGCGTCAGTGTCGGCATCCTTCAGCCCCGCGTAAGGGATGACCGCGTGGGGCAGGCCGGGGTTGCCCAGCTCGATATAGGCGCAGGGCCAGGTCTTTCCGTCCAATTCCACCGGGGCGTCCAGATGGATGGTGGTGGGGTCGTTGAGCCGGATGCGGTACAGCCGCTGGGAAATGCGGTGCCCGGTGACGATCCCGGCGGTGGTCTCCACCGTCTGCACCTCGCCTGCAAGTCCCTGCTCATAGCCGTATCGGCAGATGCACCGCGCGCCGTTGCCGCACATTTCCCCCATGCTGCCATCGGAATTGAAAAACAGCATCTTGTAATCGCCGCCCTGGGTGGGGGCATCCACCACCATCAGTCCGTCCGCGCCGATGGACAGGTGGCGCTCGCACAGCGTCCGGGCGATCTGGGGCAGGTCCGCGGGGGACAGGTGCTCTTCCAGATTGTTCAGGACCAGAAAATCGTTTCCGGCACCATTCATTTTCCAGAACCGCATATCGTTCTCTCCTTATATACTTATGTTTTTCTATTGTACCAGTAAAGGATGTGCTTTGAATACTGGAAAATATGCTGAAAATCATGCAAATCCTGCTGGCTTGTTGAGAGCATCCGCTTGATTTGGGGACAAAAACCCGGTATAGTAAACAGCAAAGGAAGAGGGGGCGCTTGACGATGCCAAGAAAAAACACCAGAAACACCCGGGGCCGGATCATCTCCGCGGCATGGAAGCTGTTTTACGAGCAGGGGTATGAAGAGACCACGGTGGAAGACATCGTGTTTGAGTCGGAGACCTCCAAGGGTTCCTTTTATCATTATTTTGACGGCAAGGACGCGCTGCTGGGAACGCTGGCCTACGTGTTCGATGAAAAGTATGAGCAGCTCCAGCAGACCATGTCCCCGCAGCAGGACGCCATGGAAAAGCTGATCTACCTGAACCATGAGCTGTTTGCCATGATCGACGGCGGTATTTCCATGGATCTGCTGGCGCGGCTGCTGTCCACCCAGCTGCTGGCCCGGGGCGAAAAGCACCTTCTGGACCGCAACCGCATCTATTTCAAGCTCCTGCGCAGGATCATTGCCGAGGGGCAGGCGGCGGGCACGCTGCGCAGCGACCGCACCGTCAACGAGATCGTCAAGGCCTATGCCCTGTGGGAGCGGGCGCTGCTGTATGATTGGTGTCTCTCCGGCGGGGAATACTCGCTGGTGGCGTACACAGATTCCATGACGCCCATGTTTTTGGAAAGCTATCGCGGGGCAAAAAAATAAAAATTTATTTTTCGGCCCGTATATGGTTTTGATGGACGTACATCTTGAAAATGCCGTGATTACAAAGAAAATAAAAGATAGATGCCAACGGAGTATAGAATAAATTCTATACTCCGTTCTGTATTTCGTTCTTCTTTCTCCTGTGGTATGATACCACCTATCGAACATTTGAAGGAGAGAGAAAGGTTGAAACATTGTAATTTAAGGACTATCCGAAAAAGAGCGCACAAAGCTAAGCCCCCTAAGAGGGGGCAAAA
>CAKSVQ010000154.1 GCA_934504065.1 uncultured Dysosmobacter sp.
TAAACACTGGACAGCGCAGAACGGCTGACCACAGCCCGGGCAATGCCGATCGGCGGAGCGTCTTTTTCCGTTCGGATCAAGCGGTATACCGCCAGCCGGTCTGTATGGGCACGGCTGTAAACGGCGTCATCCTGCCAAAGATTTCCCTCCGTCTCGCCGACCGCCTCCCGCACCGCGCGGGAGAGATGCAGGGCCCTGTTGGTCTCCGGATCATTGCCGGTCACAAACCTGCCGTCCATGGTGTAAAGCGAGACGGAGTATATCTGCTCAGCAATGCAGATGTCCTCCAGCAGAGCGTCCGCGGACCAATCTTCGTCCGTTTTTTGGCCCTGCCCGGCAGCAGTCAGCAGCTGCTGGATGGTGATGCTTGTATCCAGATGGCGCAGGCGGTAGCTGATGTCCAGATCCATTTCGTCAAAGAAATCCGTGATCTCGTCCAGTTCACCCTTCATATCCTCTTCGGCCCGGTTCAGCACCATGTGGGAAACTACCATCCCATAAAACAGCGCGAATACAATGCAGAGCATGATAATGGACACAATGCCGAAAAGCAGGATCTTCTGCCGGATTTTCAAGTTGGAAAAGCGCAGCCCCACACCACGCATGTGAACCATCTCCTTCGGACAGCCGAAGGGCGGGGGCAAAATTTGACCTCCGCCCCTTCAGGCATCCTAAAATCGCTCTAAGCCGCCGGAATCGTCTAAACGCGGCAAAGCTCCCATGCAATACCCATTATACAGCATTCGCCGCTTATAGCAAGGCCAACCTCGCAGAACAATCGCGCAAAAGCTTTGTCTTTGGATCTCCGGCATATGGATGGTGCACATACAGCTGACATTGCCCCCGCCGCCCTATGCGGACGATGGGCAGACAGATATTCCTCTCCGCAGATAAAGAACAGCACCTCACCGTCCGGCCGGTACGCATTCCTGATCTGCTTCAGCGGCCAATCACTTCCCGTCAACCAGCATGACCGGCCGCACCGGGGAGGCAGACCCGTCCCGGATCAGCAGAGGCAGTGCAACAAAATATCCCCGCACCTCATGCAGCTTGTCCAGATTGCGCAGATTCTCCACAATGGGGATCTTATGGGACAGGAGGATATGGTGGGCCGGATCGTTGTCCGCGCCATCCTTGTCCACGCCCAAGGTATCCACGCCTACCATGCGCACGCCCTTTTCTAGCAAATACTGGGCGGCAGATGCGCCCACGCCGGGATAGTCGTGGCAGAAACGGCTTTCATTGGGCCGCACATCCCAGTATTTCATCCAGCCGAAATCGAAAAGGACCGCATCCCCCTTCCGAATGGGACCGTGCTGCTCCTCCCAGGCCAGAAGGTGTTCCTTTTCGATGGTCTCACGGTCCTTTAGAAATGTGGCGTCCACTGTCACAGCCGGGCCGCAGATCTTGGCCAGCGGCACCTGGTCAATGAACTCATAGCCGGGTTTATCAATATAGTGTCCGAAAGAGTCCACATGGGTGCCGTTATGCTCGTTCAGGATCAGCTGAAAATCGTTGCACACATCCCCCAGGTGGATCCCATGCCAGCGGACCTTATAGAACTTCGAATGGGTGGGATGGGTCGGCATATTCTCTTCCAGGTACTGCCCCAGTTCCACCACTTTCATATCGCTCAGGGCTTCGCACAGCTTCTCCAAACTCATGACAAGCTCCTCCTTATACTCACGCGCTCTGCTTCTTTCCGCGGCCATAGGCCAGCAGAATAATCAGGATAATCGCACCGTTGACGATCTCGCGTCCGGCCTCGGCCATGTTCAGGATGATCAGCAGGCTCTGGATCAGGTAAATGATGATCACGCCGCCCATGGTGCCCAGATAATCGCCATGTCCGCCAAGGATCGAGGTGCCGCCGATGACGACCGCCGCAATGGAGATCAGCTGATAGTCGTCAGCCATGGTGTAGTTGGGATAGCCCAGATGACCGATCAGCAGAATGCCCGCGATCGCCATCATGACGGAGGCGATCACATACACGCCGATCAATACCGCCTTGGTGTTGATGGCGGACAGGTCGGTGACTCTGCTGCTGCAGCCCACGGCAAAAATCTTGCGGCCGAAGGAGGTTTTCTTCAGCAGGAAGATCGTCAGGATACCCAGTGCCACCCATACCAGCACACAATACCGGATCCCCAGGAAGCTGTCCTTTGCCAGAGCGGTGACCAGCGCCGTGGACTCGCCCTTCAGCACGCCCTGTGTATACAGGAAGGTGCAGCTCATCAGAATGGAATTGGTGGCCAGTGTCATGACCATGGGGGTGATCCGCAGGACCGCCACGCCGACGCCTTTGAACAGACCCATCAGGATCCCAACGGCAATGGTGGCGGCAAAGCCGATCATGCCGTTTCCGGTCGCCTTGGTCGTCTGGGCAAAAATACAGGCTGCAAAAGTCACGCTGTACGCCACGGACAGGTCCGCGCCGCCGGTCAGGATGATCAGCGTCTGACCGATGCAGATGATGCCCAAAAAGCTGCACAGCACCAGAACGCTCATAATGTGACTGGGTGCCAGATAGTTTGGTTCCAGGATACCTGAAAACAGATACAGGACCACGATCATCAGAATCACGCGGGGCCCATTGGACGTAAGCAGCTGCTTTAATTCCAGTTTTTTCTTCGTTGCTTCCATATCAGGCAGCCTCCTTTTCTTCCGCGACAGCCTCGGCCTTTTCCCGCTTCTGCTTGGCATAGGCGGTGAAGAAACCGACAGACAGTGCCAAAATCAGGATAATGCCCTGCACCAGATTCTGATAGTAAGAGGAGATATTCCAGAAGATCAGCAGGCCCACGATCAAAGACAGGGTCATGGCGCCGGCAATGGATCCGAAGTAGGAACCCTTGCCGCCCATCAGGGAAGCACCGCCCAGCACTGCCGCCGCAATGGAGTTGTTGGTAAAGTTATTCGCGGCAGTCGGGTCGCCGGAGCGGGTCTGGGCGGTCAGGAGAATGCCGCAGATCGCGGCGCACAGACCAGCCACACAGTAAGCGGTCAGCTTGGCCTTTTCGATCTTGATGCCATTCAGGAAAGCCGCCTTTTCATTTCCGCCGATGGCATAGAGCGCCTGACCGGAGCGGCTGCGGCGGTAAGGGACCCAGATGCACACAATGACCAGGGCCAGAATGATGGCAGACATGGGGATCACACCGCCTACGCGGCCGGTGAAGAAGCGTGCAAATTCTCTGGGTACATCGCCGCCGGGCGTAGGCCGGACATAGCGGGCCAGGCCGCTGAAGATAGAGCCGGTGGCCAGCGTGACCACGATGGGCTGAAGGCGGCCGTAGACCACCATACAGCCGTTGAAGAGGCCCGTCAGCACACCGATCAGCAGCACAATGACCACCGTGGCAATGCCGCCCAGCAGGATGCTGCCGCCCAGCATATTGGTGACGGGCATGTAGATCGTGGCGGCCACGCAGTTGCTGAAGATGATCAGATTACCTACCGACAGGTCGATACCGGAGGTAAGGATGATCACCGTCTGGCCCAGAGACGCCACGCACAGGGTGATGACCTGGTTAAAGATGGATTGGGGACCGTATAGCGTGAAGAAGTCAGCCTGATTGAATGCAAACAGCACCAACACCACAGCCAATACGCAGTAGGCCACTATGATCTCGGCATAGCGCCGCAGAAACGTCTTCATGCGCATATTATTTTTCATTTCTGTTCGCCTCCTACGCCGATAGACTGGGATATGATGTTGCGCTCGGTCACCTGGTCGCCCTCTAGCTCAGCCGCGATGCGGCCCTCGTAGAATACCAGCACCCGGTTGCACAGCATGAGCAGTTCGGCCGTCTCAGTAGAATAGAATACGATCGAGTAGCCCTCTTTGGTCAGCTCCACCATCAGGCGGTAAATCTCGCTTTTGGTTCCGATGTCGATGCCGCGGGTGGGGTCGGACAGGAGCACGATCTTCGCATTGGTGGCCAGGGCCTTAGCAATCACGACCTTCTGCTGGTTGCCGCCGGACAGGCTGCCCACCGGCAGGTCGGAGCTGAAAACCTTGATGCTCATGCGCTTGATGGCATCCGCGATGGTCTTTTTCTCCTTAGCACCGGACAGAATACCGGCATTGGAGATCTCCTTCAGGCTCATCATGGTGATGTTCTCTCCGATGGAGCGGGACAGGATCAGGCCGTCGTTCTTTCGGTCCTCCGGAATCAGAACGATACCGTTGGCCAAGGCCTGCCGCTCATTGTGAACGGTAACGCGCTTGCCGTCCACCAGCATCTCGCCGATATCGAACTCGCCGTCGCCGAACAGGGCGTGGAGCAGTTCCACCTGGCCGTGGCCGGAGAGGCCTGCGATCCCCAGGATCTCGCCCTTCTTCAGCTTCAGGTTCAAGTCATGCAGGCAGGTGCCCTTGCCCGCGTGGCGGAGCTCCAGCGCGACCTCGGTATCGCTGCCCTTGGGCCGCTCCATGTTCTCCATGGCCACCTTGCGGCCGGAGATATGCTCCACGATCTCATCGTTGCCCAGTTGGCCCCAGGGGAATGTCATGATGTAGTGCGCATCACGGAAGATGGTCGCCCGGTCGGCTACCTGCTCCAACTCGTCCATGCGGTGGGAGATGAAAAGGATGCCCTTGTTCTGCTCCTTGGTCAGCTTCTTCATCATGGCGAAAAGCCATTTGACCTCTTTCTCGCCCAATGCGGAGGTGGCCTCGTCCAAAATCAGTACATCCGGTTCCTTGTAGAGCGCCTTGGCGATCTCCACCAGCTGCTGCTGGCAGAGCGTCAGGTCCCGCACCAGCATCCGGGGCTCCAGATCCAGACCGATCTGATCCAGAAACTCCCTGGCCTTCTTATAGATCTGCTTGAAGTCGATCTGTCCCAGGCGCGTCATGGGCTCATTGGCCATAAAGATGTTCTCTGCCACGGAGAGTTCCTGGATCAGGGACAGTTCCTGGAACACCGCTGCGATCTTATGCTTGTTGGCGTCCTGGGCGCTGTTGATCTCGATCTTCTCTCCGTTCATGTAAATATCACCGGTGTCGCGGATCGTGACACCGCAGATGATCTTCACCATTGTGCTCTTGCCGGCGCCGTTCTCGCCGATCAGATCATGTGTCTCGCCCGGATAGCACTTCATCTGTGCGTCCTCCAGGGCTATGATGCCGCCGAACCGCTTGCCCACATG
>CAKSVQ010000155.1 GCA_934504065.1 uncultured Dysosmobacter sp.
CTGTTATGGAACTTGCTCTCATGATAGCACATTTTTCTCCGTTTGTCAAGACCGCGAATCTTAGAATTCGCGGTCTTTTTTGTTTGCCTTGGATTTTTGTATGGAATGCACAAAATCAAACGGTTAAAATTGTATACTGTGGCATGGCGCTTCTTTTTCACATTTGTTATAAAATCAATATGATATTCGGCACAATTTCGCGCAAAATGTCAATATTCATATAGAATGGGACAATATCGCGACTTTACAGAATGCACAAAATATGCTATGATATTGATACAGGTGACCCGAGTCGAAAGGCAGGGCGCAAATAAAATGAAGCGGAGGCTATCGAAAATGAAACGAACTCAGAAAGCACTTTCCCTCGCACTCATCCTTTGTATGCTGCTCGGTATGGCTTTGGCAACGGTGTTGACCGTATTTGCGGAAACATCGACCCCGGCAACACCTCCTGTGACGCAATGGGTAAACAACGAAGGCAAGCCACTCACGACCTCATCAACGGGGATGGGAGGAAAAGTTGATACATTTTTCTCCTTTGGCTGTTACATCAGAGAAAACGACACGACCTGCGGAACTCATTGGAAAGATATTCCTGACCGCACACAGAACCCCTTAAAGTCGAATGCAGCCGGCGACGGTTGTATCACAAACGGTTTTATCTATGATTCTTGGCCGGGGCATCAGATGGGTCTCCGGTTCGTTGCTCCCTTTACCGGAACGGTGAAGATGACCTTCCAACTTGCCAACAGCAATGCAAGCGGAGATGCAGCGATCGTGCTTGCAAACGATGCGACCGCGGTGAACAGTATGGGCGACAGGAGCGGCGTGCTGAAGGAATGGAAGATTGTTGATCACACCGATTTCTCCGCAGCGCTGACCTATGAATTCAAGGTGACAGCGAATGAGAACTACTATCTCATCTGTTGCTTTAAGGATGGCAGACAGAGGGCATACTTCTGGATCAACAGTCTGGAGTATACCAGTGTGGAACTCGCGGGTACCGCAACAATGATGGGACACAGCATCTCCGCAATGGAGATCCCTGTTGTCAATTTTTATGTAAAGCTGGACGGCTCCCCCATGGGCGTTGCAGCGAACATTACAGTCGGGGATGACGCTCCTATCCGTGTGGTTGGCGAGAGTTACACCGGGAAGGGACCTGACGGTCAGAATTTTACCGCAGAAGATTATGTATTTGTCTACTCGGTTCCGGTTTCCGCCAAGAAAATGACCGAAACCGTCAGAATTTCGCTCATGAAGGACGGGCAGGAACTGCTGACAAGCGGCAACACCTACAGCGTTGCGGAATACTGCTACGCGCAGGTGAAAATCTGGAAGGATGCGGGAGACGCGGCAACGCAGGACCAGCTGGACGTGGCAAAAATCTGCACGGGAATTCTGGTGTACGGCAGAACGGCACAGCAGTATTTCGGTTACAACACCGCAAATCTGCCGCAGATTGATGCCGACCTGCTTGCATTGGTCATGGCGGACTGCCAATGATCGGGGAAGGGGAATTCAGCCATGAAACTGCTGTATACAAAGCCCGATGCACGCATCGAACTGCTGTCCTGCGCGGATATCCTGACAGGGAGTGAGGAGAACGCACGGGAGGGCGTCAGCCTGCCGATTATCTGGGAGCCGGAAAGATGAGAAAAGCAATCCCGATAATCGGAATGCTCCTGCTGCTTGCAGTCTGCCTGTTCATGGCAGGCTGTGGGCGCGGGAGCGGACTGCCGAACGAAACGGCGGCATCCTCCGAGGTCACGGAGGGGACGGGGAGCGAGACTGCGGCGGGGACCGAAGCCGCCGCGCCCACTCCGCCCGTCAAGCGCCCGGGGGTCGATAATAACCCCGTCGACCCGCCCAAAACACCGGATTCCGAAACGGAAGCACCGCCTGCCCCGTCGAAACCCGAAACCGAGCCGCCCGAGAAGGGAAGCAGAGAGGGGAACGAACTGCCGCCGCTTTGGGTTTCCACCGAGGAAGCCTGACGGCGACAAGATACCAAAGGAGAAAAACATGAAAAAAGCCTATGGAAAGCGGCTTGCCCTGCTGATGGGTCTGCTGCTTGCAGCTTCGGGTCTGTTTGCCTGCGGAAAGGGGCAGACACCCGCCGCGGGGACAACCGAAGCCTTGGAGGAGGTCACAACGGGCGGGGACACGCAACCGATTTCCTATCGGGAGCTGTTGCCCGTTGCGGATTACGAGGAAGCCGATGTCAACATTCTGGTGATGTCGGGCAGAAGCTGGCAATACATTGCGGAGGACACCGCCGCGGATGCCTGCGCAAGGGAGCTGATCTCCCGCAACCATCAGGTGGAGGAGCTCTACCATGTCTATCTGAACTACACGCCCACCAACAAGGGCTGGAGCGGATTCCACGAGCAGTGCAGAAACGACCTTTACGCAGAGCAGGCGGCGTTTGACATTACCTCCCCCGATTACTACTACCAATGCGAGACGGCGGGCTATTTTGCCGACCTCGCAACCCTTGACGAAATCAGGCTGGAGAATCCCTACTGGGTGGACGGCTGGAACCGCAGCTCGACCGTGAACGGAAAGATTTTCACCGCGCTGAGCTACCTGACTCTGGACGCAATTTCCTCGGCGCAGGTGCTGTTTATGAACAACTACTTTGCCGAGGATTTGCTCATCGATGTGGCGGCGCTCAAGCAGTCGGTCTATAACGGCAGCTGGATGCTGGACGATATGCTGACCTATATGCGGTTGGCATCGCTGGACAACGGCGACGGGGAATGGACCTTTGAGGACCGCTACGGGCTGTCCTACAACCTCTGGGGCGGGCGCGCGATGCTCTGGTCGGCGGGTCTGGCGCTTTCGGAAATCTCCGAGGACGGGACCATCGGCCAGACCTACACGGCAAGCCGAAATGTGGATATCTTCCAGAAGCTGTACCAATTTTTCAACAGCAACCCGTATTCCTATTACGGCGGCGGTGCGGGGTCGGTGGAGTCTCCCGTGGGTGCCGAGGCGCTGTTTTTTGCCAACCGTGCGCTGTTTGACACCAATAAGCTCGGAAACGCGACCCTGATTTCAAAGAATCTTGACAGCTTCTCTCTGCTCCCGATGCCGAAATACGACAAGACCCAAACCGATTATGTCGTTTCCTCGGGCGGCTGTACGGTTTTCGGAATCATGAAGACCGCAAAGAACCTCCATATGTCGGCAACGATTCTCGAGGCGCTGTCGATTCTCTCCTACGAGGATGTCAGACCCGTTTACTACGAGGATTCGCTCAAGCTTCATTATTCGGGCGACCCCGACACCGCAAGGATGCTGGATTTCATCATGGCGCGGTTTCAAATCGACTTTGCGTTTATCAACTCTACCAACTTCGGTGACCCTGCGGCAAGACCGTTTGATTTGATTTTGGATTACAACCGAAACTATGTCTCGGAGATGAAGAAACTGGTAGATTCCTTTGAGGGCAATCTGAAAGCGTTTCGGGACGCGTATTCCGATGCGGAGTCGTCGGAGGACTGACAAATGAAAACAAGAGAAAACCGAAGGGGTTGGCTGTGGATGAGCATTCTGGTAGCAGGGTTATGTATGGCGGCAGTTTCCTGCCGGACGGACAACGGTATGGGCGCGGCAACGGGCACGGCAAAGACGGGAACGGTCGGAGCGGATACAACGAAGATTCCGGAAATTCCGACCGCGCCGGATACGGATGTAACGGGTGAGACTCCGGACGTTCCGGTAGGAGACAAGACCGTTTCGGTTTCCTCGGCAGAGTTGATGAAACTGATTGAAACCGGGACGGTTGCGGAGAACGGTGACTATGCCGTGACGGACGGCGCGGGGCTGACGTTTACCCGCTCGCATAACGGCAGGGAATACGATTTGCGCGGGGCGCTGATTCGCATCGGCGTGCGGGACGGCGCGGCGGGAATCGATATTCGGAGCAAGACGCTGACGCTGAAGAACGCGCGGATTGCGGTCTACGGGGATGTCGGGGTCACGGTCGGGTCTGAAAATACCAACGCAACGCTGACGGGACTTCATATCGGCGGCAGTTGCAAAACGGGCTTTGTGCTCGGCGGGAGCGGCTCCACGCTGGACGGATGCACCGTCAAGCCCGCCTCGGGCGGGACGGTGACGGTCGCGGTTCGGGTGAGCGGCAGCGACTGCATGGTGACGAACTGCTCGTTTGAGGGGGTCGGAACCGGCATTTCGGACGAGAGCAAGACGGGCGCGACCGTTGACAACAATCTGTTTACCGACTGCGAGACCGGAATCCGGATTCGGACCGCGAACGCAATCGTTCTGCGGAACACGCTCAAGGGCGGGAAGTCCGGCATTGCGGCGGAGGATGACGGCGGCGAGTTGTCTGCCTGCATGGGAACGGTTTACAACTTGTTGGCGGCAAAGAATCGGGTGGAGGATGCGGAGAATGCAATCCTGCTCTCGGGTGTCTCCAACTGCACGGTGTTTCTGAATCGCACCGACGACCTGACCGTGCGCGACTGCGTGAATGTGTACGTCGTGCGGAATACGGTCGGCGGGAAGTTGACACTGGAGCGGAACAACTATCTCCTTGCCGATTCCAACGACCGTGCGGAGCTGACCGATACGGAAAACGAAAACGTCAACGGCGGCGATCTGACCGACCTGACGGAGCGGTCGGCGGTCGGCGTGAACGAAGCGCTCCTGCCGCACGTCAACCGCGAGCAGTTTGCGGGCATGACGGGGCGCGCGGCGTTTCGGTCGCGGTACGGGACTCTGAGCCTGTCCGCATACCTGACGGCGGCAGTCTCGGCAGGGGAGACGGATATTATCGCGCCGCCGGGCGCATTTCTGGACAACGCCGTGGCCTTTAACGGATTGTCGGATGTGCGGTTCTACGGTTGGGGGACTTACTATGATACCGTGAAGTCCACCGCAACGGCGTTTTCGTTTACCGCCTGCACGGAGATTGGGTTTTCCGGTTTCTTCATCGGAAACAGCGTGAATCCGAATTTTCAGGGAACGGTTACCAAGGTAACGGGACCGGCGGGAAAAGAGACGATTTCGTTCGTTTCCGATCCGGGCTATCTTGCAAACTATTCGTCCCCGGCGGACTATCCCGCATCCAACGGCGGTGGCGGCGGAATCTATCGCGGGGAGTCCCTCTCGC
>CAKSVQ010000156.1 GCA_934504065.1 uncultured Dysosmobacter sp.
GATCATAGCATGGCCCCCGGCGTAAAACAGGGCTTCCCGGTGGGTGCGGTCATAAATGAAGAAGCATTCATTTTGGTACCGTGCGCAAAAGTGGCTGCGAAGCACCGGAAGCACCCGATTTTTGGTCTCGATCTCACTGCCCAAAACGCCGCCCAGATCGGAAAAGCGGATAAAGCCCTTGAGCAGGTGCGCTTCCCCGTTTAAGTGGCGGACGGCGGTGATGACCGGGTACAGCGTCTCGTTGGAAAAATTCTTAAGGGAACCGGGACCATCCCGCAGCAGCTGGACGATTAGTCGATAAAGTGCGATCTCCTTATTTTCCAGACAGGTCAGAAAGCCCTTTTCCACCAGATTTGCGGCGTAAGGCGAAAGGGCGGTGATCTTTTTCAGGACGCGGTCCGCGTGTCCGGTGTCTGTCATAATATGGCGGGAAGCAAACAGTGTGGGCAAAAAGTCCTCATCGCGGCAGATGGCGGTGAGGACTTCTTTATTTGCATAGCTGTCAAACACACAGCAGAGAAAGCCCGCAAAGCTGCCGTCATACGTGTAAGTCATTTCCTGTGCCATGGTCACACCGCCGGATCGAACAGGGACAGCTGAAGCATTTCCTGCTGGGGCAGGGCAGGGCGTTCTGCCGCGATCAGCCCACGCAGCAGGCTGTCCGGCGTGAAGCGCAGGCCATCCGGCATTTGGCCGGAAGCGGTCAAAAAATATTGTGCCCGTTTCATGACGACCCCCAGCTTGGCAAGATTTTCAATGTGCAGCGGTCCCACCCGTCGGGCGGCGAGGATGCGGCGCGCGGAGACTATCCCGATTCCCGGCACGCGAAGCAGCGTTTCATAGTCCGCGCGGTTGACCTCCACCGGGAAAAAATCCAGATGGGTCAGAGCCCAGCTGCATTTGGGATCGACGCGGGGATCGAAATCCTGATGTGCTTCGTCCAGCAGTTCCTCGGCCCGGAAGCCGTAAAAGCGCAAAAGCCAGTCGGCCTGATAGAGCCGATGTTCCCGCAAAAGCGGCGGCTTGACATCCTTGGCGGGGAGCAGGACGTGCTCGACCACGGGGACATATGCGGAGTAGAACACCCGTTTGAGTCCGTATCGGTCGTATAATCCCTGCGTCAGCCGCAGAATGTGAAAGTCGCTGTCCTTTGTGGCGCCTACGATCAGCTGGGTGCTTTGTCCTGCCGGGGCAAACTTGGGCGCGTGGCGGTATTTTACCAGTTCTTCTTTATTTTGGCGGTTCCGCAGCTGAATCTGGCGCATGGGCGCGAGAATGGCACTTTTCGTCTTGTCCGGCGCCAGCGTTCTTAATCCGGTCTCGGAGGGCAGTTCAATATTGACGCTGAGACGGTCAGCCAGCAGCCCAAGCTGTTCCACCAGTTCCGCCGATGTGCCGGGAATGGCCTTGGCATGGATATAGCCGTTAAAGTGGTAGGTCTCCCGCAGAAGCCGCAGTGTGCGGATCATCAGCTCTGTGGTGTAGTCCGGGCTGCGGAAGACGCCGGAGGAGAGAAACAGACCCTCAATATAATTACGGCGATAAAACTGAATGGTCAAGTCGGCCAACTCTTCGGGCGTAAAAGCGGCCCGGCGGGTATCGTTGCTGCGGCGGTTGACGCAGTATTTGCAGTCATAAATGCAGCGGTTGGTTAGCAGGACCTTCAGCAGCGTAACACAGCGCCCATCCGCGGAAAAGGTATGGCAGCAACCCGCCACAGAAGAGGAGGTGCAGCCGATATATCCTTTTTTGGCGGTGCGGCTGCCGCCGCTGGAGGTGCAGGCCGCGTCATATTTGGCGGCATCCGTCAAGACGGTGAGCTTCTCCAGAACGTCCATACAGCATCAGCGGGCGGCAGTGTGGCGCCGGGGACGGCGCGCCGGACGCTCGATAGCGTCCACGATGCGGAAGAGTTGGGCGGTCAGGGCGCAGATCCCAATCAGAATAAAGAAAAAGCTCCAGCCTGTCATAGTGTGATTCCTCCTTATAGAACTATTGTTCTATAAGGATTCTACATCGAACAAACGTTTCTGTCAAGTAAAAATCGAACAAATATTCTATATAGCGGAGGAATGGGCAAAATATAACGAAAAGGCGCCCGATTCGGGCGCCTTGGAGGTGAGAGTAGTATGACAGTTAATCGAACATTTGTACCGGACGGATATATTTGAAATACTGGCCGGGGTGAAAATAGAGATATGTGATCCGCCCGGGAGTGTCGATATCCAATCGGCAGCCGTTTGCGGCGTAATCAAAGCTGCGCATGGCTGCTTCTACATTTTCCTCCACGGTGCGGCATTCCTGCTCATAGTCAAAGGGGCCGTGTTCAAAGACAATGTAGGTACCCTCCGGAATGTCTGTCAGGATCATCTGAGGCGGCACGGGGCCGCTGTAATCGGCGCTCAGGCGGACGCCATAGCACTCCGTGAGGAGGTAACCCCAGTCGCACAGGCGGCCAGAAGCATCGTTCAGATACCCCATGATCTGCCCGGAGGTGCCGTCACTGTCGCTGCCGCCCGCATCATCCAGCTTTCCGGGAATGCTGTCCAGCAGGCCGCAGACGGTGGCGCAGTCCTGCCCGGGGATCAGGGCCTGTTTTTGCCAGAAATCCCAATAGCCGTTGCTTTCGCGGTTTTCAATGTGCAGAAACTTGTGGGCCGGGATGGTGACGAAGTAGGTTTTTACGCTGTTGATGCTCTTAATCATGCCGATCTCTCCAAATCCAAATAAATATCTGTCAAAGGGATGGATCTTGGTGCGCAGCACAACAGGGCGGGGCGCTTTCCGATAGGCGTTGGGCGTGACGCCGTAGGCCGCCTTAAATGCATGGGTGAACGCTGCGTGAGAGGAAAAGCCATAGTCCAGCGCGATGTCCAGAAGCGGCCGCTGGCCGTCCCGCACTTCTTTCAGGGCGAAAGCAAGCTGCCTGCGGCGCAGGTATTCCCGGAACTGCATCCCGGAAATTTCTCTGAATTTCCGGGTGGTGTGAAACGTGGAATATCCAAGGCGGCTGGCAAGGGCCTGCAAGGTGAGCGTGTCGCTTTCGCGGCATTGGAGGCTTCTGTCAATCTCATCCACCATGTACTGGATCAATCGGTTCCACTCGAACATGTTTTCCATCCCCCTTTGACAGCCTGATTATACGGCAGGAAGCAGCGGCGGCGCTTGCTTTGACTTGCTCATTCTTCAAAAGCCGCGATCTCGGCGAGAAATTCTTTTCCGTAGCGTCCGGCCTTCACATCGCCGATGCCGCTGACGGTTTTGAGCTCGTCCACCGTCCGGGGGCGGATGATGGCCAGTTCCCGCAGAGTCTTGTCTGAAAACACCACATAGGCGGGAACGCCCTGCCGCTGGGCCAGCCGGAGCCGGAGTCCCTGCAGGCGGTGGAAAAGCTCCCGCTGGGAAGAATCCAGTTTGCCGGAGATCGGCGGATGGGGAGCGGGGGAGGGGGTGTCCAGCACGGGGATTTCCGTGCGCAGGCAGCTGCTGCAGTTGCCACAGTGGTCTGGGGCGGCTTCCCCAAAATAGCGCAGAATATACTGCCGCAGGCAATAGGGCGTTTTGCAGTAATCTTTCATTTTCCAAAGCCGCTGTAAGTCCCGGGCGCGAAGCTGCTCCGCCGTTTCAAAGTCCAGCTCGTCCCGGCTTTCGCCGTGTTCAATAAGAAAACGGGCTGTGGAGATGTCACGCCCGCTGTAAAGCAGGATGCAGCGCCCGGGCAGACCGTCCCGTCCGGCGCGTCCGGCCTCCTGATAATAGCTTTCCATGTCCTTGGGCATATTGTAGTGGATGACATAGCGGACATTGGACTTATCGATGCCCATGCCGAAGGCATTGGTGGCGACCATGACCTTTGAGCGGTCATAGAGGAAATCCTCCTGATTTTTCATCCGCTCCTCCGGTTCCAGTCCCGCGTGGTAGCGGGTGGCGGAAATTCCGGCTTCCTGCAAAAGACCGCAGATCTCTTCCGCGTTCCGCCGGGTGGAGCAGTATACGATGCCGCATTGCTCCGGCTGCTCCCGGATCAGGCGGACCAGAGCCGTGCGCTTGTCCAGCGGCTCCTGTACCTCAAAATAGAGGTTTTTCCGGTCAAAGCCCGTGGTGACGCGGCAGGGATTCTGCAAGTCTAGCAGACGCTCGATGTCCCGGCGGACCTCCGGTGTGGCGGTGGCGGTGAAGGCCCCCAGTGGCGGGCGGCGGCTCAGCGTTTCCAAAAAGGCGGCGATATTCACATAGGAGGGACGGAAGTCCTGCCCCCACTGGGAAATACAGTGGGCCTCGTCAACCGCCACGAGTGAGATGTCGGCCTGTTTGGCAAAGGACAAAAAGCCCGGGGTTTCCAGCCGTTCTGGCGCGACATAGATGATCTTGTACCGTCCGGCCCTGGCGCGGTCCAGCGCCAGCAGATATTGCTTGAAGGTCAGGCTGCTGTTTAAAAACGCGGCGGGCACGCCCATTTGCACCAGCGCTGTGACCTGATCGCGCATTAGTGACACCAGAGGCGAGACCACCAGTGTGATCCCCGGCAGCAGCAGCGCCGGGATCTGATAGCACAGAGATTTTCCAGCCCCTGTGGGCATAATGGCCAGCGCGTCCCGGTGGGACAGCAGCGCATCGATGATCGGCTCCTGCCCACCGCGGAACGCATCGTAGCCAAAGTAAGTTTTCAGGGCTTCTTCTTTTGTCATGAGGTCACGCTCCTTTTTCAAGCCCTTATCTTACCACATCCGGCTATCAAATGGAACGGGTTCAGCCCAGATAACTCATCAGCCGCCCCGTTTCCATGGCGGCCAGTGCCCGCACGCCGTCGAAGTCCACGTAAGGATTGTACACAGATTCCAGCGCATCGTGGCTGGCCTTGGCCTCCTTCAGCGCGTCGATCCCCTCCTGCCGCAAAAGCGCCGTCATCCGGGCAAGGAAGCGCAGGCGCGCCCGATTTTCCAGCTGGCTCATGGCATCCAGACGGATGCGGCGGTAGGGCTTTTCACCGTAGTCCATTCCGTCGTGAGAGGTGACAAAGGCCAGCCCCAGCCCGGGGA
>CAKSVQ010000157.1 GCA_934504065.1 uncultured Dysosmobacter sp.
GTGCAGTACACCGTCATTTATTTCATCGGTGTGCCGTTTTCTTCGCTTGCCAACTACGCCATCGCAATCCTGCGTGCCAAGGGGGATACCCGCACGCCGCTGTATATCCTGACCGCGACGGGACTGCTCAACGTCGGGCTGAATTTCTTCTTCGTGCTTGCTCTCGACATGTCGGTGGACGGAGTGGCGTATGCGACCTCCATCTCCAACGCGGTCTCGGCGGTCCTCCTTGTCTTCTGCCTGTCAAAAGAGAAGGGCGCCTGCCGGTTTTCGTTCCGGAAGCTCGGCATGGATCGGAGCGCGTTCGGTGATATCCTCTACGTGGGACTTCCCGCGGGACTTCAGGGCGCTTTGTTCTCGCTTTCCAATATGCTCATCCAGTCCTCGATCCTTCAGGTCAACAACGCCATGTGCCCTGCGGACAGCGCGTATCAGCCGGTCGTCAAGGGCAACGCCGCCGCGTCAAACCTGGAGAACTTTGCCTATACCGCGACCAACTCGGTGCATCAGGCATCGGTCACCTTTACGAGCCAGAACGTCGGCGCGGAGAAGTATGAGCGCGTGTCCCGCGTCATGAAGTGTTGCTATTTCGTGACCTTTCTCATTGCCGTGCTCATGTCCGGAATCGTGCTTCTCCTCAGGGAGCCGCTGCTTGCCCTCTACGGAGTGAAGGCGGGTGCCGACGGCAGTCTTGACAGCATTGCCATGAGCACCGCTGTCACGCGGATGCTGTATATGCTGACTACCTATTTCCTCTGTGCTTTCATGGAGGTCGGCTCGGGCGTTCTCCGCGGGCTCGGCAAGTCAGTGACCTCGACGGTCGTGTCGTTGATCGGCTCCTGCGTGCTCCGCATCGTCTGGATCTTTACGGTATTCCGCCTGGACCCGACGCTCGGCGTGATCTATTTTTCCTATCCGCTTTCCTGGGGACTGACGGCGCTGATTCACTTTACCTGCTGTATCGTCACCAAGAACAAGCTGATCCGGCAAAAGAAAGAGCGCGACGCATCAGCCGCCGTGCGTCAGAATGCCGAAAAAACAACAGAAACGCCCGTCGGCTGACGGAATTCAAAGAAAAGCGACCCTCGGCGAGAGGGTCGCTTTTTTGTGCCGGCATTTTCCGGGCAGGGCGCCCTTTGCCTGTGCTGTCTTTCACGGTAAAGGAGCACTTCCGGGTCAGCGCGGTCTTCGGTGTGTTTTTGGCGCTATCTCCTCGTAAACACCCGCCGCCGGAGCGTGCGGCAGACCGCCATGGCGGGGAGACTCACGAGATACCACAGCCCCGTGAAGGGCAGGCAGATCTGCCCGAGAAAGGAAAACGGGAGCGCGGAGTAATCCCACACGCCAAGACCGAGGACAAGGTTGACGAGCACGCCGAACAAAAATTCCCACGCGGTGATGACGAGCGCGCCGGACACGGCGCGGAGGAGGAGCGGGGTACGGGGCATACACGCGTCGAGCGCATAGAGCGAAAGAAAGCACAGCCCGCCGCAGATCGCCATGCTGACGTGCGAGTACCCGCGGAACAGCACCTCGAGCAGGTAGTACCCCATGCTGCCGACCGAGAAGAAAAACAGGATCTCCGCAAACAAACGAAGCCGCGCGAGGGAAGTAACCCCCGCAGGCAAAACCGGAGAACGCATACCGTGACCTCCCCAAGACCTTTTGTCTTTATTTTCTCCGCCTGTGCCGGTTTCATGCGGCAACGCGCGGAAAATTGCGGAAATCCCTTGTAAAAACCCGCGCGGTTTGCTATAATAAAAAAGATAGCGGCAGTTTTTTCTCCGGAACCGGGTCAGCCGGAAACGGGCAAGCCGCCCTTTCGCGCCGGAACGCACCGCCCGCACCTTTCCCGGATCGAGGAAGCCCTGTCGTCTTTCCCCGGCTCATCCGGCTTTTGATGTGTTTTCAGAAAGGAAGCGATTTCAGATGAAAACCCTGATTTACAACGCAAAAGTTTACGATACCGCCCGCCGTGCCTTTACGGACGGCGGAATTCTTGCGGAGAACGGCGTTTTTTGCAAGGTGTTCCGTATGCCGGTTGCCGGGGATGAGGTCCCCGCGGACAAGTCGGTGGACGCGCACGGCGCTTACCTTGTACCGGGTCTTGTGGACGTGCATACCCACGGTCGCGCGGGTGGGGATTTTGTCTCGGCGGACGAGGGCAAACTCACCGAGATGGCAAAGTCCTATCTTGCCTCCGGCGTGACGAGCGTCATGCCGACCTTCGCGTCCGCCCCGCTTGAGGGGCTGTACGCCGCCTGTGACCGGGTCAACCGGGTACGGGAGCATACCGGCGGCGCGCGGTTTGTCGGCACGCATCTGGAGGGAAGATACCTGAATCCCGCAAAGAGAGGCGCGCACGCGCCGGAACTGCTGGTCAAGCCGGACGCGGAAGAACTCCGCGGGCTTATGGAGCGCATGGGGCTTCCGTGCCACATCAGTGCGGCGTTGGAGCTTGACACCGACGGCTCGTTTGCAAAAGCGGCGCTGGACTTTGGCGCGACGCTCTCGCTCGGGCACACCGCCGCGACCTATGACGAGGCGTGCCTTGCCTTTTCGCGCGGCGCGACGGCGGTCACGCATCTGTATAACTGTATGCCGCCGATCCACCACAGAGAGGGCGGCGCGGCGGTTGCCGCAATGACGGGAAACGTGTTCTGCGAGCTGATCGTGGACGGCTTTCATATTTCGCCCCCCGTGGTGAAGATGACCGAGCGGCTGACCTCCCCCGACCGCCTGACGCTGATTACCGACTCCATGGAGGCGACCGGTTGCCCCGACGGGGAGTATTCCATCGCGGGAATGCCCGTCACCGTGAAGGACGGCAAAGCGCTGACGCACGACGGCGCGATCGCGGGAAGCACGCTGTCGCTCTTTGACGGCGTGAAGAATCTCATGCGCTTTGCGGACATATCCTTCGGAAAAGCGCTGTATTACGCAACGGCAACGCCCGCAAAGGAAATCGGCGTTTTCCGCCGGCTCGGCTCGGTCGCGGTCGGCAAATATGCGGATTTCCTTCTGGTCGATCCCGACACGCTCGATATGCGCGAGGTCTGGCTCGGCGGAGAGCGGAGATTCCCGGAGTTCTGACGGGATACGTCCGCGAGATCTTCCCGCCAAATAACTTGACACAACCCGCACGCGGCTCATTTGCCCGGCGGCAGAAAGGTTGATGAACATGGAACAGAAAGCATTTTATATCACAACAGCGATTCCTTACGCGTCCAGAAAGCCGCATTTCGGCAACACCTACGAGGTCATCATGTCCGACGCGGTCGCAAGGTTCCGGCGGTCGGAGGGCTTTGACGTCGAATTCGGCACCGGTACCGACGAGCACGGACAGAAGGTCGAGGATCTTGCCCGCGCCGCGGGAATCACGCCCAAGGAATACGTGGACCGCGTGGTCGCCGAGATCCGCGGCGTGTGGGACCGCATGAACACAAGCTACGATCATTTCATCCGCACGACTGATCCTTACCACGAGCAGGCGGTCAGCAAGATGTTCAAACGTTTTTACGATCAGGGCGATATTTACAAGGGACACTACGAGGGTTGGTACTGCAAGCCCTGCGAGTCCTTCTTCACCGCCACGCAGGTCACGGACGGCAAATGCCCCGACTGCGGCGCGCCCGTCGAGCAGGCGCGCGAGGAAGCGTATTTCTTTAAGATGAGCAAGTATGCGGACCGCCTTATCGAACACATCGGGACCCACCCCGGCTTTATTCAGCCGGAGTCCCGCAAAAAGGAAATGCTCAACAATTTCCTCAAAGTCGAAGGCGGTCTGCAGGATCTCTGCGTTTCGCGTTCCACCTTCACATGGGGGGTCAAGACCTTCGATCCGAAGCACGTCTGCTACGTCTGGATCGACGCGCTGTCCAACTATATCACGGCGCTCGGTTACGACCCCGATAAGACCTATGAGGAGCAGTCGGAAAAGTTCCGGAAATTCTGGCCCTGCGACGTACACGTCATCGGCAAGGACATCCTCCGGTTCCACACCATCTACTGGCCCATCTTCCTCATGGCGCTGGGACTTCCGCTCCCGAAGAAAATTTTCGGGCACCCGTGGTTCAATTTCGGATTGGACAAGATGTCCAAGTCCAAGGGCAACGTCATTTACGCGGACGAGCTTGCCGATCATTTCGGCGTGGACGGCGTGAGATACTACGCGCTTGCCGAGATGCCCTACAACAACGACGGCTCCATCACCTATGAAAACGTCATCAAACGCTACAACACCGACCTCGTCAACAACCTCGGCAACCTTGTCAAGAGAACGCTGGATATGCAGAAGAAGTACTTTGACAAGGTCATAGCTGCGCCTACGGCGCCCGAAGCACTGGACGGGGAACTGAAAAACGCCTGCTTCACCGCTTACGGCAAGGTAAAAGAAGCGGTGGAAAGCTACCACATCGCGGACGCGACGGCGGCGCTCATGGAGCTGTTCAGCCGCGCAAACAAATATATCGACGAGACGACCCCGTGGACGCTTGCCAAGGACGAAACCAAAAAGGAACGCCTCGGCACGGTGCTCTACGAGCTTCTTTCCGCGATCCGCTTCGGCGCGGTACTGCTCGCTCCCTTCCTTCCCGAAACGTCGAAAGAAATCCTCACGGAGCTTGCGGCAAAGCCGGAGCTTGACGCAATCGGGGAAAGCGTGAAGTCGGGCAGGCACGGCGACATCCTGTTTGACCGGTTCCTTACGGAGGACGCCTACCACAGCCTTGTTCCCGGCGATACGGTCGGCGACAGCCGCGTGCTGTTCGCCCGCATTGACGAGGAGAAGAAGCTCGCGGAACTGGAAGAGATCCGCAAGGCAAGAATGGCGGCAGCCGCAAAAGCAGCAGAGAAAGCGGCGGACGGAAAATCGGAAACGGAGAAGCCGGCAGAGGAGACCAAGGGCGGTGCGTCCGGCGCCGGCGAGCCGGCAGACGGCGCGAATGCCGCGAAGCAGTCCGGCGGCAAGCCCGAGGGC
>CAKSVQ010000158.1 GCA_934504065.1 uncultured Dysosmobacter sp.
GCTGCGTTAGTGACACCTGTGTTTCATTTCCCTTTGGTGTCTTGTAGCGCAGCGGAAAGGAATGGTCATAACCATGGGCTTTTTTGACAAACTGAAAAAAATCACCACCAATCTCTTCGGCGGCTTCACGGAGGCGGACGAGGCGTTTTTCGAGGAACTGGAGGAAACGCTGATTCTGGCCGACCTTGGCATGGAGACCGCGCTGGATGCGGTGGAAAAGCTGCGCAGCCGCGTCCGCAAGGAAAAGCTCCGCGATCAGGAGGAGGTCCGGGCCGCTCTGCGGGACATCCTGCTGGAGGAGATGTCCGTGGGCGATACGGAGTTGGACCTCTCCACCCAGCCCACGGTGGTGCTGTTTATCGGCGTGAACGGCGTGGGCAAGACCACATCCATCGGAAAACTGGGCAGCCAGCTGAAAAAAGAGGGCAAACGGGTGCTTTTCTGCGCGGCGGACACCTTCCGCGCCGCCGCTGCCGACCAGCTGGAGATCTGGGCCCAGCGGGCAGGGTGCGAGCTGGTGCGCCAGCATGAGGGGGCAGACCCCGGCGCGGTGCTGTTCGACGCATTGCAGGCTGCCAAGGCCCGGGGCGTGGACGTGGTGCTGTGCGACACGGCGGGCCGCCTGCACAACAAGGCCAATTTGATGGCGGAGCTTTCCAAGCTCTCCAAGATCATCGACCGGGAGTGCCCCGGCTGCGCCCGGGAGACGCTGCTGGTGCTGGACGCCACCACGGGCCAGAACGGATTGATTCAGGCCCGGACCTTCAAGGAGACGGCGGGGCTGACGGGCATCGTGCTCACCAAGCTGGACGGCACGGCCAAGGGCGGCATCGTGGTGGCCATCGCCAAGGAATTGGGCGTGCCTGTGAAGTTCGCGGGTGTGGGAGAGGGCATCGACGATCTCAAGCCCTTTAACGCCCGGGAGTACGTGGAAGCCATTATTTAAGTGTACCCGAAAGAAAAAACGCCCGGAAGAAAAAACGCGGGCTTGGGCATAGAAAATTTACGAGCATTACGTGCATAAGAAGACGGCAGGGCTGCGGCTGTGGTGCGGCCTGCCCTGCGCGGCCAATCAGAAAAGGGGAAACGAATATGATAAGACAGGACGGACGGGCGTATGACGAGCTGCGCCCTATCAAGGTCACCACGGATTTTGTGAAATTTGCGGAGGGCAGCTGCCTGATCGAGTGCGGCGACACCAAGGTGCTCTGCTGCGCCAGCGTGGAAGAGCGCACCCCGCCCCATGTGCCTGAAGGCACGGGCTGGGTCACGGCGGAATACTCCATGCTGCCCCGGGCCAACCGGGAGCGCAGCAAGCGGGACGTGGCCAAGCTGAAGCTCAGCCCCCGCAGCGCGGAGATCCAGCGTCTGGTGGGCCGCTCCCTCCGGGCGGCGGTGGACCTCAAGAAGCTGGGCGAGCTGACCGTCACCGTGGACTGCGACGTGATCCAGGGCGACGGCGGCACCCGGACGGCATCCGTCACCGGGGGCTTTATCGCGCTGGCATTGGCCTGCCGCAAGCTGGTGGAGCAGGGATACATCGCCGCCACGCCCATCCGCCACTATGTCACGGGTGTTTCCGCGGGCATCGTGGGCGAGGAGGCCATGCTGGACCTGCAATACAGCGAGGACAGCCACGCGCAGGTGGACCTGAACTGCGTGATGAACGAGCTGGGGGAGATCATTGAATTGCAGGGCACCGGAGAGGGCCGCGCCTTTACCCTGACAGAGCAGCAGGAGCTGGTGCGCCTGTGCGCCAAGGGCAACCGGGAGTTGCTGGCTGTGCAGAAGGAAGCGCTGGGAGGGCATTTTTAATGAAATTCGTACTGGCGACCCATAATCCGGGCAAGCTGAAGGAAATGGGCGGCATCCTCTCCGGCCTCGGCGTGGAGGTGGTCAGCCCTAAGGATGTGGGCGTAAGCGTGGACGTGGAGGAAACGGGCATGACCTTTGCCGAAAACGCCATGCTTAAGGCCAAGGCCATCTGCGCGGAGACCGGACTGCCCGCCATTGCGGATGATTCCGGCCTTTGCGTGGACGCGCTGAACGGCGGCCCCGGCGTATACTCCGCCCGCTACGGCGGCGAGGGGCTGGATGACCGGGGGCGTTATACCCTGCTGCTGAACAGCATGCGGGGCCAGCCCACCCGGGCGGCCCACTTTGCCTGCGCCATTGCCTGCGCTTTTCCAAACGGCGACACGCTGACGGCGGAGGGACGGTGCGACGGCACCATCGCCTTTGCCCCCATGGGCACGGACGGCTTTGGCTATGACCCGGTGTTTTTCGTGCCGGAAAAGGCAAAGACCTTTGCCCAGCTTTCGGCAGAGGAGAAGAACGCCATTTCCCACCGGGGCAGAGCTTTGCAGAAATTTGCGGCGGAGCTGGAAACTTATTTGAAGCGTTGACCGTCTAATCATCAAACGGAAGATCAAATCGACAGGAGAATCATATGGAACTGACAAGTAAACAGCGTTCCCAGCTGCGGGGACTGGCCAACAGCATTGACACCATCATCCACATCGGCAAGGACGGCATCGGCGAAAACCTGATCCGACAGGCGGATGATGCGCTGGAGGCCCGGGAGCTTATCAAGGGCAAGGTGCTGGACAACAACATTGAGTATGATGCCCACCTTGCGGCGGAGGAGCTGGCCAAGGCCACCCGCAGCGAGGTGGTACAGGTCATCGGCACGAAGTTCGTGCTCTATCGGGAGACCCACTCCAAGCCGAAGGAAAAGCGTATCCAGCTGGTGAAGCCTACCAAAAAGAAGGCGCAGGCATGAGGATCGGTATCTACGGCGGAACGTTCAATCCGCCGCATCTGGGTCATCTCACGGCGGCCCGGGCGGTTTTTGAGCTGCTGGGGCTGGACCTGCTGCTGCTGATCCCGGCGGGACTGCCGCCCCACAAGGCATTGCCGGAGGGATCGGCCACCGCTGCCCAGCGGCTGGAGATGACGCGCCTCGCCGGGCAGCAGCTGGGCCTTGGCGACAAGGTGCGCACGCTGGACGTGGAGCTTTGCCGCGAGGGGCGCAGCTTCACCTCGGACACGCTGGAGCAGGTGCGGGCCATGTATCCCGGCGCGGAGCTGTGGCTGCTGATGGGAACGGACATGTTCTTGACCCTGCAGGCATGGCATGAGCCGGAGAAGATTTTTGCCCTTGCGGGCATCGCCGCCTTTGGCCGCACGGAGGAGGACACAGAGCCGTTGTTTGCCGCCCAGCGGGAGTATCTCTACAAGACCTATCCGCAGGCTCGCATCTTCACCCTGACCGTGCCCGGCGTGGTGGATGTCAGCTCTACCGATCTGCGGGAGGAGCTGGCGCAGGGCGGCGGTGGCTGGGCGCTGGCTCCGGCGGTATACGGCTATATCCTGCGGGAGGGGCTTTACCGCACACATGCCGATTTGAAGCACCTATCTCTCGCCCAGCTGCGTCCGGTGGCGCTGAGCTATCTCAAACATAAGCGGATTCCCCATGTGCTGGGCACCGAGCAGGAGACCATCCGTCTTGCCCTGCGGTATGGGGTGGACGTGGAAAAGGCCCGGGTGGCGGCGCTGCTGCACGACTGCACGAAAAAGCTGGATATGCCCCAGCAGCTGGCGCTGTGCCGGAAATACGGCATCGAACTGGACGAGCTGGAGCAGCAGGCACTGAAGCTGCTGCACGCCAAGACCGGGGCGGCCATCGCCCGGGACGTATTCGGCGTGGACGACGAGATCTATTCCGCCATTTGGTACCACACTACGGGCCACGCCGATATGACAAAGCTGGAAAAGATCATCTATCTTGCGGACTACATTGAACCCTCCCGGGATTTTCCTGGGGTGGACGCCCTGCGCAGCGCCTGCTATGAGGACCTGGACAAGGGGCTGCTGCTGGGACTGGAAATGACCATTGAGGAAATGACGGCGATGGGAAACCCTGTGCACCGCGCCACGGTGGAGGCGCGAGACTGGCTGAAAGGATAGAAACACGCATATGCAGAAAGATAACGGAAAGCGTCTTGCAGGCGGCACGCCCAAAAAGAAAAAGCCAAGCCGCCTTGACCGGAAGCAGAAGGTGCTGCTGGCTATCGCCATTGTACTGGCCGTGGCGCTGGGGATCGTGGCGGCCTGCCGCAGCCTGTTTGTCCGGCCGGATATTGCCAACAAGCCTGTCAGGGACCCGGAGCAGGAGACCATCGACTATGGCGAGGGCTCCCGCCCCCGGGCGGACGGCGAGCGGAAAAGCGAGGATTACTACACCGTGCTCATTTTGGGCCGGGACACCGGAGGCGGCGGCAATACCGACACCATGCTGCTTGCAAGCTATGATGTGACCAATCAGAAGGCCACTGTCATGTCCATCCCCCGGGACACCATGGTGAACGTCCCGTGGGACATCAAGCGCATCAACTCCGTCTATAATTATTACGGCGGGGGCGAAAAGGGCATTCAGGCCCTGTATAAGGAGATCGCCCAGCTGGTGGGCTTTGAGCCGGACTATCAGGTGGTGGTGGAATGGGACGCCGTGGGCCAGATCGTGGACGCCATGGGCGGCGTGTATTTCGACGTGCCCCGCAACATGAACTATGACGATCCCACGCAGGACCTGCACATCCATCAGGAAAAGGGTTACCGCCTGCTCTCCGGCGAGGATGCCATGCAGGTCATCCGTTACCGTCATGACAACCGGGTCAACGGCAAGACACTGGGCTATGCCGACGGCGATCTGGGCCGCATCAAGACCCAGCAGGCCTTTTTGAAGGCCATGGTGGAGCAGCTGCTTCAGGTGAAGAACCTGACCAAGCTCAACCAGTTTGCAAAGGTCTTCCGGGAGAATGTGGAGACTGACCTGACGCTGACGAACATTCTCTGGTTTGCCCAGCAGGCGGTGGGCGGATTACAGGCGGACAATGTGAGCTTTGCCACCATGCCCAACAGGAATGTTTCCTGCTGGAGCCGCACTGTGGGGAATATGCAGTCCTACGT
>CAKSVQ010000159.1 GCA_934504065.1 uncultured Dysosmobacter sp.
AGCCCGCAACGCGGGCGTTTGCGCCGCGCAGCGGCAGCTTTTTGGACTGCGCAGCAGGCAAAAAAGCGAGGCATTAGAAAGGCTGTCGAAAAAGTCTATTCTATGTAGACTTTTTTGATAGCCTGACGCGGCTGCGTGGGAATTGAGGAATACGGTCGGGGAGTTGGCGCATCTTGGAAAGATGTGCCGACTTCCCGAAAAGGACCGCCCGCCTTGCGCGGGGGAGGAGGTACATATGATGCACAACGACAAAAAACTGCCCCGCTTTGCGGCGCTGGTGCTGGCGGTGGGGCTGGTGTGTGCCACGGCCACGCTGGCGGCGGAGCCGGGCTCACAAAGCGATCCGCTGGTGACGCTGAGCTATCTC
Source organism: uncultured Dysosmobacter sp. (assembly GCA_934504065.1). Taxonomy (GTDB): domain Bacteria; phylum Bacillota; class Clostridia; order Oscillospirales; family Oscillospiraceae; genus Oscillibacter. The sequence goes on from CAKSVQ010000159.1 coordinate 368, forward strand.
AATGAGACGTTTATGGACAGCATCCTGCAAAAGGTGGACGAGAAGATCGCCCAGCGCAACGCCCAGCTGACCCAGCAGGGCGGCACTGCACCCTCCGGCACGGCGAGCACCTTTTCGGTGGTGACCCTTTCCAAGGGACAGGTGCTCACGGGTGGCATCGGCTGCGAGGTGATGCTGCGGGTGGGCAGCGCCTCCTGCGTGTCGCCCTCCAGCCCCGGGCTCATCGACGAGAGCGCGGCGTCCACCCTGAATAACGGCGGCGCGCTGGTGCAGAACCACCTTTATATGATGACCATTGAAGGCCGGGGCGTGAAAGCCGCCGCGGCCACCACCAAGCTGCTGGTGCGGGGGAGTTACACTATCAACTAAAATTCTTCGGGCAAGTGGCACAGCCACTTGCCCAAGGAGAGGTTCGCTGCGCGTCTGTGGACGCGAACTCTGCGAGGCTTTCTCGACAAAAGAACGCGCCCCGTGCGGTTATGCTGCACAGGGCGCGTTTTTCTGCCGGGACTGGCGATCATTCCGCGAAGCCTTCTTTTAAGAGTTCCTTCTCGATTTTCTTCTCCTCCGCTCCGTTCACGCGGCGGAACAGCAAACGGAACAGGGCTCTTGCGGCGGGACCTGCCAGAAACAGCTGTACAGGCAGCGCCATAATGAAATTCCGGCAGCAGACCGTCAGATAATTGGGCAGGAACTGGCTGGTGAAGCCGTAGCCGTGCCAGACGCCCAGAATGCTGGCCAGCGCCACCTGCGAGACCACCGTGAACGTCTGAATGGCGAAAATGATCGCAATGGGACGGTCACCGGGCTTGACCACGCGGAATGCGAAATGCCCGGCAACATGGCTGGAAATAAAATAGGCGCACAGAAAAATGACGACAAATTCCAGCCACATCCCTTTCAGGGCGATCAGGAACGTGGCGTTCACAAATGTACCCGTCGCTAGCACGGTGTTGTACAGTGTCATGACATACACCATGATCCATGCGGTGACGGCGGTGAAAATAACGGACTCAAAGGTTGTTTTTGGCATGGGGAATTCCTCCTGTTTTTTTATGGCTTGATTTGGACGGTATGCCTGCTGGCGCAAAAAAAGAAATGCCCCTCCGCCGTCTGACAGTGGCAGAGTGAGACCGTCGAACAAGTGGCGTAGCCACTTGTTCGAGGAGGGATTCGCTGCGCTCCGTGCCTCATGACCGCTGCGCGGTCATTTCGACACACGCGCAGCGCAAAGAGTATTTCACCATGCACATGTCGCGGTGAAATACCGATTAAAACTTTTTCGCGTCCGCAGACGCGAAACTCTGCGAGGCGTTGCAAGCATATTTTTCCCTGTCCGCGCATAGGCTGATGTGAATGGGGCGTTCATTCAAACAAACGCGATTTGGGAGGAGGCGGCGGATGGAGAGGGTGGCGCTGGAGTGGAACGGCGCGTCTGTGGGGGATCTGACCGTGGAGCCGCAGGGGCTTTACACCCGGTTTTCCGCCGTGGGGCGGCTGCCGGACGAGGGCGTCTGGTACGCATGGGCCGTGGGCGAGCAGGGCGAGGTGAAGCTGGGGGTGATGGAGCCCCAAAGGGGCATCTGCCGCACCCTTTCCCGGCAGGCCGCGCCGCTGGGGCGGGTGCTGCGGGGCGAGCTGCGCTCGTCGGACCAACAGGCCACGTGGCAGAAGGCTCCGGAGCCGGGACGGCTGTTCCGCGGGCCGTGGCTGCGGCGGCAGCTGCACGGGGCGCAGGGGGCGCTGACGGCGCAGACACCGGGGCGGCGGCTGCTGGCCCTGCCCTATGACCCCGTCCGGCCCTTTCCGCTGCCGCCCCTATTTTGCCTTGCCCGCCTTGCGCACATCAGCGGCGGGGCATACGCGGTGTATGCCTTCGACCTCTCCGGCAGTGGAGAATGGCCTGTGCCGCCGCCGTGAAGAAACTGTAAATTGTAAAAAATATGGATACCATATCCCGCGCGCCTGTGGTATACTGAACCTAAGTATCCGCTTTGGCGGGTGCTTGGCAGTACATACACGCGGCCATTCGGCCCGGGCCGGAGACAAGGAGGCTTGTCATGAGATGTCCCTTTTGCAGCTTCAGTGAGAGCAAGGTGATCGATTCCCGCCCTGCCGACGAGGGCAGCAGCATCCGCCGCAGGCGGGAGTGCCTTTCCTGCGGAAAGCGCTTCACCACCTATGAAACGGTGGAGAGCCTGCCCATGGTGGTGGTGAAAAAGGATGGCAGCCGCCAGAGCTTCGACCGCAGCAAGGTGCTGGGCGGCATGATCCGCGCCTGCGAAAAGCGGCCCGTGCCGCTGGCGGAGCTGGAAAAGATCGCCGGGGAGATTGAGCAGGACCTGCAAAACTCCATGGAGCGGGAGGTCCGCACCGCCGACATCGGCGAACGGGTGATGGACCGCCTGCGGGCGGTGGATCAGGTGGCCTATGTGCGCTTTGCGTCGGTTTACCGCCAGTTCAAGGATATTGACACGTTCATGGCGGAGCTGAATAAGCTTTTGGCGGAGAAGTGACTTTCAATCCAGTGGCTTTGCCACTGGATTGAAAGGGGTTTCGCTTCGCTCTGCGCCTCGGTTGGCCGCGCAGCGGCCAATTCGACGCTCGCTCCGCGCAGAGAGTTTTTTTCGACGTACACGCCGCCGAAAAAAACGGATTAGAATTCTTTCGCGCCTGCGGGCGCGAAACTCTGCGAGGCTTTGCGCCTCATGGCCGCTTTGCGGCCGATTCGGCGCTAGAGCACGTTTTTGATGGAGAACTGCTCCATTTCCGCAAGCAGGCGCAGTTGGTCCATCAGGTCGGCCAGCTCGGCCTGAAATTCGCTGGGCTCCCGTTGGTGGGCAAAGGCCATGGCTCGGCGGTACATGGCCCCGGCGTCGTCCACGGCGTCGTGCTCTAAGACGATGTGCAGATAGACCTGCCGGGACTGCCAGTCCTCATAGCTCTGGGCAAGGGCGGTCTCGGCATCCTCCCAGCGCCGGGCTTCGGCTTCGGCGGCGCAGCGCTCCAGCTGGTGTGTCCAGCGGGCGGTGTGGGCGGAAACGGCGGCGCCGTTCCAGAGGGAAAAGGCCAGCAGCAGCGCCAGCACCAGAAGCGGCGGCAGCAGTTCCTTTTTCACGGGCGGTCCTCCTTTTTGCGGATGCAGACGGTGGCCCCCTGCTCGTCCAGCGTGAGAAGAAAGGCCTCCTCGGGCTTTTGCAGGTGTTCGCGCCGCAGGGCGTCGCGCAGCCACGCGCTGTCCTTGCCGCAGCGGCGCAGATTGTCCGTGAGCACCCGCCCGTCGTTGATGAGGACGACGGGCAGCGTCACATCGTCCTTCACATCCCGGCCAAGCTGGGCGGCGGTGGGGGGCTTCTGGGCGCTCCACGGCAGGATGGACAGCTGGCCGGAGGTTTCCAGCACAGCGTATTTCACCTCGGCAAGGCTGGAATAGCCCTGCTCGCGCAGCTGCTCGAGGAGCTCATCCAGCGTATAGCGGTTGCGACGCATGGTCTCCTGCTGCACCTCCCCGGCCCGGATCAGCACCGACGGGGTGCCGCACACGGCGGCGCGGAAGCGCAGGTGGTGCAGGGAAATGAGGCTCAGCAGCATGGAAACGGCCAGCAGCGTGAAAATGGGGATGACCCCGGCCAGCAGCGGGATGCCGAAATCCTGCATGGGCACGGTGGCAAGGTCCGAGATCATCATGGTCAGCACCAACTCCCCCGGCTCCAGCTCGCCGATCTGGCGCTTGCCCATCAGCCGCAGGCCCGCCATGATAAGCACATAGAGAATCAGCGTGCGGGTAAAGGCGGTCATCATAAGGGAAAACCTCCCGTTGTTCCTTTGGGGTAGGGTTTCCCGTTTTTCAGAAAAGATACGGCGATACGGCCCTTTCAAGGCTTTATCATATAGAATCATCGCAGAAGAGAAAGGAGGCTTATGGGCCCGGCCCATCACAAAGCGCCATGTGCCCGCCCACAGGCGGGATAACGAGGAGAAGGGATTTATCGAGGATTCGGCGGATACCCTTCCGTGGCTGCGGCCATGTGACACGGCGGCGAAATATGCGGGCGACCGCAAAACAGAAGCACCGTGACCGCAGGGAAAGCGACAAATATCTGCGAGTTTGTCCTTTCGATACATCAAATTTTATCGGAGGATGAATCAGTTTATGTGCGGAATTATTGGTTTTGCGGGCCGCGAGCAGGCGGCCCCCATTTTGCTGGACGGCCTTGCGCGGATGGAGTACCGGGGGTATGACTCCGCGGGCGTGGCCGTCCGGTCGGAGGAAAAGGGCCTGCAGGTGAAAAAGGCCAGAGGCCGGCTGCAGGTGCTCAGCGACATGATCCACGGCGGGGCCGATCTGGAGGGCACCCTTGGCATCGGCCACACCCGCTGGGCCACCCACGGCGAGCCCAACGACATCAACGCCCACCCCCACGTCAGCGAAAACGGCCAGATCGCGCTGGTGCACAACGGCATCATCGAAAACTATCTGGAGATCAAGGAGCAGCTCCAGCGCCACGGCGTGAAGTTCACCTCGGACACGGACAGCGAGGTGGTGGCCCAGCTGCTGGAGTTCCACTATAACGAGTGCCACAGCATGA
>CAKSVQ010000160.1 GCA_934504065.1 uncultured Dysosmobacter sp.
TCAAGCGGGCGGTATAATCGCCGTATTTGGCCGTTACTTCGGCTGCGCCGGTCCCTACGCCCTTCAGCTTGACCGCAAAGTCGCCCGCATGGTCTCCCGTTTTGATTTTGGTAGCCTCTGCCGTGACCACGCCCTCGGGGCTGTAAGTAAAGGTCGGCAGTGCCGTCGAAACCGTCCCCTCGGGTACATTGAGCAGATTCAGTTCCAGTTCCTTCGTGGCCCCGGAGGTCGGCTCATAGTCCGCGATCAGATCCATAGAGACAATACCCTCGTTCCAGAGCATACCCACCTTGGGCCACGCGCCGTAGTGGAGGTTGACCGTCGCCCCGTTGCTGTCCGTTCCCTGCAGCACGGTGGGGAAGGGATAATCCTGCCCTTGCAGAGCCGCGTCGCTGCCGGGGAAGCTGTACTTACCGTGGATCGTGGAGCCGTTTTCCTCGTTGGTGACCCAGCCGAACCCATCGCCCAGCTTGGTTTGGAAGTTCTCAGTCGACATCTGGGCGTAGGTGCGTTCCGTCAGGGCGATGCTATAAATATCACCCTTGCCGCTTCCCCACATCACGCTCGCCATGTCTCGCAGGTCGCCCCGGAGCATACGCTCCCGCGCGGCCGTTTGTGTTGTGCCTGGCGTCCCGCCTCCATAAACATCGGCAAGCGAACTTGTCGCCGAATCACCCTTTGCTCGCAATGCATTGGAGAAATCGATCTCCGCACTGTCAGCAAGATAGTAGCAGTTTTGGATCGTCAGATGCTCCGCCTGACCAAATCGGTCCGCAACGCTGCCGATGAGGCTGATACCATTGATCGTTCCCTCCAGCTTCGGGAAGATCACATAGGTGTAGCAGTTCTTATAGGTCGGCTGACCGTCAATCACACTGGTGCTGCCGGTAAAGTTCACGAAGTTGGACGAGAAACCGCTGCCGCCGATGCCGCCAAGGAAAATATACGTAGCCGGACTTGATCCCCCACTCATATTGAAGGTGGTATTGTTCGTAAACTGAAGTGTTTTTGCGTCAAGTAGGCTTCCGCTTCCAACACGCTCGCGGAGCGTTTCATTCCCCACAGTGATCGTACCGCCGGAGTAGCAGTCCGTCACGCTGTAGCGCACGCCGCCAGCTATACCGCCCACGCGGACAAAGTTGCCGTATGACGGCGCGACCAGCTCATCATCTTCATTCAGGTGTGTGCAGTTAATCTGAATGTCCACCACTGCGGTGCATTTCATCAGGTTAACGTTGGAAACACCGATCAAACCGCCGACTACCGCCTCACCAAGCTGCTGTTTATTCTTGCTGTTGTCAGCAACGGTATAGCCTGCGATGGCGCAGTTCTGGATGGTACTGTTGCCAAGATTGTCTTGATAATCATAAGCAATGCCCACCAAGCCGCCCAGAGCATAGGCGCACTGATACTGTTCAGCATTCTTCGTACCGGAAGACGGCGTATAACCTGTGCTGCGCTGGATCACACCATTGTTGTCGCTGTAGAGCATGATGTTTTCGATCGTTGCGCCTGCCGTGGTACCGAATACGCCCACATTGTAGCAGTAGGAATCGATGGCGATGTTCTTGATGTAGTAGTTCCCGCCGTTGTACTGCCCGCCAAACCACGTATACAGCACAACATTGTAGTCGCTACCTGTATGATTGTCTACCGCGCCGGCAATGGGATAGAACACAGTATTCTCTGCGCCATCCGCCGGAGCGTTCAGTGCCATACCATTGAGGTCATGCGTCTGGGTCCAGCTCCGTTGGGGGCGAGCATCCTCCGCACTGGCCCGTGATTGCCGACTATCCATCGTTTTGTATTGCAGATAGGGGAACTGCTTATAGGTTTCTGAGGTCACCGGGCGGTCCGTTCCGGTATTGAAGGTGAAAGAATAATATTTTCTCCCCCAGTAATAATGACTTTCTGCTGTAACTTCACAGCTCCAGTTGATGAATTGGAGCTGATCCACGGAGCGGATCTGGTACGGCTTTTTCGCATCCTTCTTGCCGAGGGTCTGTGCGTCATTGCTTACATCCCCGACCGGGCAGTAGGAATCTCCGAAGAAGGGGCACACCGCATACTCATACGTCTGCGTCCCCTGCTTCAAGGTCCATGTGCCGTTGGCGGCAAGTGTAAAGCTGTCACTGTTGCTTTTGGTCTCTGCCGACAGCCGCAGGCCGTCTTTGCCGTCGGTCCGATAGCAGGTGAAGGTATAGCCGGACACCTGCTGGGCAAGCGCCTCTGCCGCTGCGTCATTTTTCCCCTCAAGGACAAAGTTGATGCTCGGCGTCAGGTCCCCACTTGTTCCGTCCTTGCAGTAGTAGCCGTAGCCGAAATCGGTGATCTTGCCGCCGTCATCGTGGGCGGTGCAAAGGCTGCTGCCCGCCTTGCGGGTATTTTCGGTGAAGCCGATGTAGGAGAAGTGATAGCCGCTGTTGGCGCCGCCCTCCTCCTTTTCCCAATAAACCATGCCGATGGTTCCCATGTCCGCCGGGGTCGGCCAGTCGCCGTAGTGGACGCGCGTCTTGGCCGATCCGGCGGTGACGCTGCTGGGATAGGGATACACCGTTTCAGAGGGGTCCGTATTCTGGTGTTTGAGGCTGTGCTCCTTATCAACCGTGGCAAAGCCGTCCAATTTCAGCGCCTTCATCTGCTTATGATTCTGCGCCTTCGCACCGTTGGTGCCCGGCTCGTAATCGTACAGGCGCACCGTCCCCGCGAAGGTATAGGTGCCGCCGCTGAGGTAATAGCAGTCGGAAACGCTGCCGTGATCCGACGTGAAGCCGTTGACGTCCGCGCCCGTCACGGCGCTCAAGGCCGTGGCGCAGTAGCTGTTGCGGATGGTGCCCTGATTGTCGCCCACAAAGCCAGAGATCATGGCACTGCCGCGGATCTCCGTCAGTTCGATGCTGCCGAGGGCGTAGCTTTGGCGGATGTAGCCGCTGCCGTCGTTCATACCCACCAGACCGCCGGCACAATAGCTCCGGGCATAGGTGCTGGTGCCGGTGATGCTGGGAATATCGGCGCTGCATGCCTGGATCAGGCCCTCGTTGCAGCCCACCAGACCGCCGAGGTAGTAGGTGCTGCCGCTGTAGGCGCTGCCGGACAGCCGGTAGCCGGAAACGGCGCAGTTTTTGATCGTGCCGCTGTTTTTACCGGCCAATACGCCTGTATACACCGTTTTCCACTGGACATTGCCGCCCAATTTGGACGTGGGGGCGTTTTCCAGCGGTTTCACCGTTGTCACGACGATGTTCTCCAGCGTTCCTGTTGTAAAGCCGAACAGGCCGACGGCATGGCCGTCCTCCCCGCTGGCAAAGGAAACGCCGGTGATGATATGACTGCCGCCGTCATAGCGGTGCTTAAAGGGAGCGTTTTCCGTCTGTCCGATGGGAGCCTGCTCCTTCACCGCTTTCCCGTCCTTGCCGTAAGCAACCCAGTCATAGGCTGCGTAATCAATGTCCCGCTCCTGCTGGAAGGCGGCATCTTTGTGCAGAACCTTCTCGTCGGCGTATTTGTCGTAATATTCACTCAGGGCGTACAGCTGCCGCGCCGTGCGGATGCTGACCAACTCCGGCACTCCGGCGTCTGCCGCCAGCGCAGTCTTGGCAAAATGGGGGTTGTAGTAGTAGGCCTTGCCCGCCGCACCCACCGTCAGCTCCGTGTAGAAGCCGGTCGGGACATCAGTGACATTCTGCACCAGATCTGCAGGCAGGGGAAGCAGACAGTAGGTCTTTTTTGTGCCGTCCTTGCCAGTGACCTGAATGTAGATCACGGTGTCTTTGTCCAAAGTATATGGTGTATCGCCGTCCGTCACGGTTACAGCATCAGTAGGCAAGTTCTTCTCATAGACTACGCCGTAGCCGTCGCCCTTCACCGTTTTGTCGGACAGTGCCTCAACGTTCGCGCCGAAGAAGCCGTAGCTCCTGTCAGCGTACTTTTCATAGTACACCAGTGCGCCGTCTTCAAACTCCGCCTTCCAGTCGCCGTAATGGGGTAGGTTTTTCAGCTTGGGATAGGAGTACAGCGTCAGGCCCAGACCACTCATCAGGTTGTAGGCATAGGTATCGCTGTTCTGTCTGGTGAAGGCATTATTAGAAGTACCAGAAGCGAACAGTTTCTCCGCGTCTGCGGCGTTCAGCTTACTATAACTTATCGGTGTACCGATGGTGGCAGGGTTTTCCGTTTCGCCGAGATAATAGACGTGTTCCACTATGGCTTCGGTGTCTTTTTTACCAGCTGTTTCATACGTTAACTTGTCTGCGTCCAGTGGAACGCAAGCACTATAACAATTCTTTACATTATACAGTGTACCGGTAGAGAATCCTGCTGTGGTCTTGCCCTTTAGGAATCCGGCGGCATAACAATTCAGCAGATTGATTGGTCTCGTCGCAACACCGACGGAATCATCGCTATTGCCAATCAGGCCACCCGTGTAACCATTTGTCATGTTGCTGGAAAGGTAGCAATCCGCATAAGAATTCTGAATATCAACACGCCAGATATTATCTGCGACGAAGCCGATCAGTCCGCCCGCCTTCTCTGTTCCGTTGATGACCGTGGCAGCCAGGCTGTTTTCGACTGTCAGATTATTATTCCCTGCATCACCAATCAGACCGCCGGACACAGCGCCGTCGATCCAAATGTATTCTTGTGTTTTTCCGTTCAACTGGCCCTTGGCGCGGCTCAGGTACACCTGACAGCCGTCGATCGTTGTCTCGCCGTCCAGCTTTCCCACCAGGCCGCCGACATTCCCATCTCGTTCCAATCCAGTGCTAACGGTTTGTTTTCCTGTGATCTGGGCGCCGGCCAGACGGATGTTTTTCAGTTCACCGGCAAAGGTCTTGAACAATCCCGCGTCACCGGACACGTTGACCGTCAGGTCATAGATCACCGGGTGATAGCTTCCGATCTCGCTGCAATAGCTCTTGATCTGAGAATTTACAA
>CAKSVQ010000161.1 GCA_934504065.1 uncultured Dysosmobacter sp.
GCCCGGCGTTATAGCTTTTTCGTTTTCCGTACTTGAGAAAAATTTCCCGCAGCGTCTGGTTTGTTTTGGGCTCGGCCATAGTTTTTCCGCCTTTCTTTTATTAAAGGTATTATACCACATTTCAGGAAAGGGGCAAGTGGGGAAAACTCATGATTTCAGGAAAACAGCCAAAAATTCTGGGAGAATTTTTTATAATATGCTGAGAGTGGTTTGTATATCACGTTACATTGTTTCCCAGCTTTTTCGCTTATACTGAAACCATACAGAAAGGGTGTGATCTCATGCAAAAGACCATGTGCGCGTTGGTCAAGGAATCGCCAGCACCGGGCGACCTTGTCTACCGCACCAATCTGCCTGTTCCCCAGCCGGGAGACGACGAGGTCTTGATCCGGGTGCACTGTACCGCTATCTGCGGAACGGACCTGCACATTATGGAATGGGACGATTGGAGCCGCCGCAGGGTGAAGACTCCGGTGATCCCCGGCCATGAAACGGCGGGCGACATTGTGGCCGTCGGCAAAAATGTGACGGAGCGGAAGGTGGGCGACCGCGTATCCTGCGAATCCCACATTCCCTGCAACAACTGCTGGTTCTGCAAGCACGGCCTGGCCCACATCTGCAAGAATACGGAACTTTTCGGCGTAAGCGTGCCGGGGGCCTTTGCGGAATATGCCGTTGTCCGCTGGGACAATACGTTCCTGTTGTCGGACGAGTTGAGCTATGAAGAGGCCTGTATGTTCGAGCCGATGGGCGCGGGCGTGCACGGCGTGGAAAGTGCCGATGTGGCGGGCAAGACCGTGCTGGTCAGCGGATGCGGCCCCATCGGGCTGACAGCGGTGAGCGCCTGCAAGACCTTTGGCGCAAAAAAGGTCCTTGCCTGCGATCTTATTGATTCGCGGCTGGACGATGCGCTGGCCATGGGCGCGGATCAGGTATTCAACAGCGGAAAGTGTGACCTTGTGGAGGAGATCCACAAGCTGACGGACGGCATCGGCGTGGATGCTGTCGTTGATATTACCGGGGCGGCTGCGGCGATCCGCACCAGTCTCAAATGCGTGCGGGCCGCGGGGCGGCTGGTGTGCGTGGGACTTCCGGGCAAGCCAGTGGAGCTGGATCTGACCAACGACCTGATCTACCGGGAGGTGGAGATGACAGGCATCTCCGGCCGGAAGATCTGGGAGACGTGGGAGGACTTCGCCAGGGTGATGGAAAGCCCCTATTTCAAGCTGGACAAGGTTCTGGGCCAGCGCTTTGCTCTCAAAGACATCGACGCGGCGCTTCAGGCGATCCGCAACGGTGCCCCCGGCAAGGTGCTGCTTTATCCCTGAAATCATTTCAATAGAATCAGGAGGTTTCATTTATGAGCTATGAAAAGGAATTTCTGAAAGGACTGTACAAAGACGTTCTGCAGGCCAGAATGCTGGAGCAGAAGATGGTGGACATTTATGCCGAGGGCATTGTGCCCGGCCACATCCACAGCGGCATGGGGCAGGAGGGCGCCTATGTGGGCGTTGTCAGCACCCGGAAAAAGGGCGACTACTTCAAGTTCGGCCATCGGCCTCTTGCTATTTACCACACCATCGGCGACCCGCTGGACACTTTTTTCGGTGAGCTGCTGGGCAAGGTCACCGGAAACTCCGGCGGCCGGGGCGGCGCAAACCATTTGGGCCGCTTTGAAGACGGCGTGGTTGGCTTCTCCGGCACGCTGGGCTGCGACGCGGGCGTTTCCGTGGGTGCGGCCCTGACCATCGACATGGAGGGCCGGGACAATGTGTCCTACTTCTTCTATGGCGACGGTACGGCCAGCCGCGGCCCCGTCCATGAGGCCATGTGCCTTGCCTCCGCGTGGAAGCTGCCCGTGCTGTTCGTGTGCGAGAACAACCAGTTCGCTATCTCCACTCCCAGCTCGTACAGCAGCGCAGTGCCCAACCCCGGCACGGACCGCGCCGCAGGCTATGGAATGCCCAGCGAGGTGGTGGACGGCAGCGACGTGCTGGCCGTTTACGAGGCTGCCCAGCGCCTGACCAAGTCCATCCGCGAGGGCAACGGTCCGGCGCTGCTGGAGTGCAAGGACTACCGCTGGAGAGGCCACTTCGAGGGCGACCAGTGCGCTTACCGCGATGCCGCTGTCACTGAGAAGTATATGGCGGAAAATGACTGCGTGAAGCTGCTGGGCGACAAGCTCAAGGCAGAGGGCATCCTCACCGATGAAGAAATCGAGAAGATGCGCGTTGATTTCAACCAGGAGATGGACGAGTCCATTGCCCGTGCGCAGGCCGCTCCTGAGATGAAAGCGGAAGAAATTTACGACCATCTTTATGCCTGACAGGGAGGGAAAACGATGAAAGTTACATATGCAAAGGCGATTGGAGACGCCCTGAAAGAGGAAATGCGCCGGGACGGCAAGGTCCTGATCTACGGCGAAGATATCGCACAGTTCGGCAACATCTTCGGCATCACCCGTGGGATGCTGGAGGAGTTCGGCCCCAAGCGGGTCCGCAATACCCCCATCACGGAAACGGCCATCATCGGCAGCGCCATCGGCGCGGCGGAGACGGGTCTGCGGCCCTGCATCGAGCTGATGTATTCCGACTTCTCTCTGGTGGCCTTCTCCGAGATCTTCCACTGCGTCGCCAAGTGGCGCTATATGCACGGCCCCGAGTATAAGCTGCCGCTGGTCATCCGCAATGCCTCCGGCTCTTCCAACGGCGCCGGCTCCGAGCATTCCAACTGCGTGGAGAGCCTGTTCATGCACGCGCCGGGCCTGACCATCATCACGCCCTCCTGCGCCTATGACGCCAAGGGCCTTTTGAAGTCTGCTATCCGCTCTGACAACCCGGTGCTCTTCTGCGAGCCCAAGCTACTCTATCAGTCCAAGCAGGAGATCCCCGACGAGGTGTACAACTCCGATTACACCATCCCCATCGGCCTTGCCGATGTGAAGCGCCCCGGCAAGGACGTGACGCTGGTGGCCGTGGGCCTCATGGTGCCCCGCGCGTTGGAGGCCGCTGAAAAGCTGGCCGCCGAGGGCATCGACGTGGAGGTCATCGATCCCCGCACCATCGCTCCTCTGGATAAGGAGACCATCTTCAACTCCATCCGCAAGACCCATCGGGCCGCCGTGGTGGAGGAGAGCAACAAGACCGCCGGCATCGGCGCGGAGCTGGCCGCACTGTTCCAGGAGGAGATGTACGACGAGCTGGACGGCCCCGTGGCCCGCATTGCGGCGCTGGACGTTCCCATGCCCTACAACATCGCCATGGAGCACTATTCCATCCCCAGTGTGGACCGCATCTGCGCGTCCATCCGGGCCATGATGTAAGAGGGGAGGAACACACATGAGCATCCAAGTCGTTATGCCCCGTGCGGGGTTGACCATGGTGGAGGGCACCATCGGCCAGTGGAAGGTCGCCGAGGGCTCCAGGGTCGCCAAGGGCGATGTCATCATGGAATATGAAAACGAGAAGAACACCATTGAATATGAGGCGCTGGATTCCGGCATCCTGCATATCACCGCGCAGGAGGGCGAGACCATTCCCGTGGGCGGCCCCATTGCGGAGCTGGCCCAGAGCCCGGAGGAGTACGCAGCGCTGTGCGGCGCACCGTCCGCTCCCGCTGCCGCGGCTCCTGCCGCTCCGGCTGCTCCTGCTGCCGCACCTGCCGAGGGCGTGGTGGAGATTCCCATGCCCCGCGCGGGACTGACCATGGTGGAGGGCACCATTGGCCAGTGGAAGGTCGCCGAGGGCACTCAGGTGGCCAAGGGCGACGCCGTGATGGAGTTCGAGAATGAGAAGAACACTATCGACTATGAGATCATCCATGGCGGCTTCCTCCACATCGTTGCGCCCGAGGGCGAGACGGTGAAGGTGGGCGAGCCCATCGCCTATGTGGCGGAGACGAAGGAAGCATACGACGCGCTGGTTTCCGGCGGCGCTGCTGCCCCTGCCGGGGAAAAGGGCTGCGCCCGGGAGTGCCCTACCTGCGTCCACACCGCCGCTTCTGCGGCGGAGGCCCCTGCCGTGACCGGAGCCGCTGTCCGCACGGACGGCCATGTCCGCGCTTCCGGCCTTGCCAAGAAGATGGCCCGGGAGGCGGGCATCGACATCCGGGCCGTCAGCCCCAGCGGCGGCGACGGCACCCGCATTATCGCCCGGGACGTGACCGCTTATCTGGAAGCGCAGAAGAACGCGCCCGCACCTGCGGCGGCCGCTTCTGCCGGACTGGAGGACGAGATCACCGAGATCCCCTGGACGGGTGTGAAGAAGACCATCGCCCGCAACATGATGAATTCTCTCCAGTCCATGGCGCAGAATACCTGCACGCTGGAGGTGGACTGCACCGACCTGCTGGCCCTGCGTGAGAAATTCGTGACGGATCAGGAGATGCTGGGCTGCAAGATCACGGTCAACGACCTGCTGTGCAAGATGCTGGGCAAGGTGGTTGCCAAGCATCCGCTGGCCAACGCCACCTTCGACGGCAAGACCCTCTACACCCACAAGCATGTCCATCTGTCCGTGGCTGTGGCCACCGAGGACGGACTGATGGTCCCGGTGGTGCGCAATATCGACACGCTGACTCTTACCGAGATCAACGCGAAGGTCAAGGACCTCGCCAAGCGGGCCAAGGAGAAGAAGCTGGACGGCAGCGAAATGACCGGAGGCACGTTCTCCATCACCAATGTGGGCATGTTCCCCATTGACTACGGTACCCCCGTTATCAACCCGCCCCAGACCTGCATCTGCGGTTTTGGCCGTCCCAAGCTGAAGCCCGCCATCCTGCCGGACGGCACGGTGGGTGCGCGGATGATGATGAATGTGTTCCTGACCTTCGACCATCAGGTCATCGACGGACTGGAATGCGGCCGCATTTTCAAGGATCTGGAGTATTACAT
>CAKSVQ010000162.1 GCA_934504065.1 uncultured Dysosmobacter sp.
GGCAGAGACTTGCCCAGACCATATCCATATGCTGGTGAGCATCCCACCCAAATACAGTGTATGCCGCCCCTTGCGTCTGAGCTCTTTTGCATGTCTGAAACCCCGCAATATGGAAACGTTAAATGCTCTCATAACTGCCGCCTGCAAGGCAGAGCCCTTAATCACGGCTGCGGCTGATGGATGATGCCCACAAACAGGGGCAGGCCGTCAGTCCCGGTGATGGCGAACACGAAGGGACGGTTCAGAACAAAGTCCACTTCCTCCTCCGGCGGGGCGGCTGCGCCGCACACCATCATGACGGTATAGGCCGCGGCGGTGACGCCTTCCTCGTCAACGGCCACCCGGGCGGCGTGTTGGGCCTGAGAGAGATAGGCCGCCGTATCGTCGGTCATGGGAGAAAAGTTCGAGACCGCCGGATCAAAGACGTCCGTGATGCCCAGAGATTTCAGGCTGTCGGCCAGATCCAGATCCGACGTCGTGTCGAACTTCGGCAGAGCGAGGTTGACGATAAGGTATTTGCTCCCCGCGCTTTCGCCGCCGCTGAGTAGGAAGTCCATCGTCGGCTCGTCAGCCAGCAGCTCCTCCGGCGTAACGCCCTCGTCCGGCAGTAGGAGCCACATGGCACCGCTGCCCTCCAACCGCTTGGAAACCGCGGAGAAGCGGTCGCTCCAGTAATAGGTGTTCGTTCCGCGTTGGCGCATGAAGTCACAGGTCATGTCTCCGCTGTCGGCGTGGAAGGTATCCGGCGCGGTGTTGGCCTTGGAGAACTCGCCGTCCCACTTGGCCCGGAAATAGATGGTGGACGCCAGCGCGAGGATCGTTTCCTGATCCATCGTCAGGCCGGAGGCTTGCTCCTTCAGAAGCCCGCCGGTCTGCTGGTCGATCCAGTCCTGAAGCACCTTGTCAAAGGCGGCGGAGCCCATTTCACCACGGAAGGACGAGGCGTAATAATATCTTGCCAGCGCGTCCATGGTTTCCTGCTTGAAGCTGATTTTGTCGCTGAGCCACAGGGAGTTGGCCATAATACTGGTCACTGCGCCGTCATCGCAGTAGTTGGCGTTCCAGACAGCGGCGGCCTCGGCGCGGAGGGCGTTCACATCGCCGCTGCCCAGCAGGGCGAGGATCTGCTCCCGGCTCTCGCCGTCCGTCACCTCCGCCAGCATGGCGAGGGCCATGTAGAGATTGATGGGGGAGCAGACCTTGTTCTCTCCGCTGCCGCCGGTGAGAAGCTGTGGGATGACGGCGCGGAGGTAGCCGTCCAGCACGTCCGTATAGCCCTCCGGCTGATCCGTCTGCTTTCTGCGGTCTGCCTGCCATGCGTCATAAACCTGATTGAAACCGTCACTGTCAAAGTCTCCGTTGGGTCTGCTGAACTTGGTTTCGTCCGGGTACTGCGCCATTTGGGGATACTGCGGGGCGGCCAGCTGGTATTTGCTGACGGTTTTGGCCTCGGGCTGCGCGCAGGCGGTCAGGGAAATCAGGCTGACCGCGGCAAGGAGAAGAGCGAAGATCCGTTTCATAAGAAGTACCTCCATCTGAAAAAATGAAAACGACCGTCTACATTGATATAGACGGTCGTTTTTCAAAAAAGTTTCACAAAATATCAATTTTCGTACCGGGTCCAGTCCGGATCCGCATTGAGGTCGGTCCAGGTCTCGTAGCTGCCGGCCTTGCGCCTGTAATCGTGGGAATTGGTGGCCTCCTGAATGGCCAGATAGAACCAATCGCCGGGTCCGCAATCCGGCCAGACGTTCATGCCGGGCAGCAGATCGCTGGGGTCCTCCGGGACCCGGTTCAGCATCCGGTTGATCATGGTCACAGCCTGGGCGCGGGTGATATAGGCGTCAGGGCGGAAGGTGCCGTCCTGGAAGCCGCTGATCCAGCCTAACTCTGCCGCCCGCTCGATATACGCCTTGGCCCAATGGCCCTTGATGTCGGAGAAGGTGCGGCTGTCGTTGCTCTTGCCGGTGTCGAACCGAGCGCAGATGGCGGCAAATTGGGCCCGGGTGATGGGATCTCCGGGGCCGAAGGCTGCGGCATCATAGCCCCGGACGATGTCCAGTCCCGTCATGGTGGAGATGGCGGTGTTGGCCCAGTGACCGTCCGGTACGTCGGTGTAGGTGCAGCCGGTCAGCAGATTGGCATCACGGACGGAGTCCTTCAGCAGGCGGAAGAAGATGGTTGCTACGCCTGCGCGGGTGATGTTGTCGTTGGGACGGACCAGCGCATCGCTGCTGCCGATGATATAAGCGAAGTGGTCGTCACCGTTCAGCAGGGAGGGAGTCGTACCGCGGTGGTTCTGCACGGTGTCTGCGTTTCTGACGGCGGTGCTGAGGCTGTCGGAGAAGTCCTTGGCTGTGATCTCATACTCCGTCCGGTCCAGAACGTAGCCCTCGGGAGCGGAGACCTCAGCGTAGTACCAGATGCCGTCATAGGACTTCTTGTTGTCCACGCTGAACAGGGCGATGCCGTTTTCGCTGCCCTGCCGTCTGGTTGTGGTCACTCTGCGGTTGACGGTCTGGTCATTCTTGTCCAGCTGATACAGCTCGAAGGTCGCGCCGTTCAGGGCGTGGCCGTCCTGCGCGTCCACCTTCTGAATGGCGAAGTAGTAATCGTCATCGTCGTCGCGGCTGCTGTTGCGCGTCCAAGTGGCCGTATAGGTGACATTCTTGGTCACAGTCGCTTCAACGGCAGGGTCCCAGCCTCTGAAGGTGTAGCCGTCGCGTTCGGGCGTGCCGTTAAAAGCAGGCGTCGCAACACCGCTCTTAAGGCCAGAATACACCTGGTCTTTAAATGCGCTGCCGTTCGCACCGTCAGTATAGGTCACGGTGTAGGTATCCGGCTCAACTTCCTTCTTTTCGTAGGTGTTGATGCAGGTGACGAAAATTGCGGAGTCGCTGGTTTTGATCTCAAAGCGGTAATCGCCGAATGCAGTCGTGGCCGTATCATCGGTGGCAGCCTGGGTATCAGGTTCGCTCTCCTTGCCAGTCTCAACAAAGCGGACGCCCACCAGCTCATAGCCAGGGATGGCGCTCTTTGCCTTGTCCAGATCCTCGGACAGGTTGTAGGAGCCTTCTTCCAGATTGATAGTAGCTGTGGTCAGCTTGGTGTCGTTATAGCGCAGGCTGTCGTGTCCCACGATCTTATCGCCCTTTTTCACGTTGAAGGTAAACTCGCCGGTGGGAATCAGGTCATTGCCATCTGTGTCAACAACCCGCTTTGTAATAAAAACCTTGCCGGTCTGTGCAACAGGAATTTCATTCCATCTTGCATAGAGGGTCAGGTTACTAGCAGGCATCTTGTCACCCGTCGTCCACGGCTGGTTCAGTTCCTCATCTGTATACCAACCGGCAAAGGTGTACCCCTCTTTGCTCATATCCGTGGCATTGGGAGCAGCAATTACTGCACCTGCAGCATAAGTACCGGCCTTCGTGTATTCGGCGTCCTCAGCCACCTTGCCGCCATTCAACTTATAGGTCAAAGTATATGCGAGCGGCTCATCTGCGTTAAACGACCAAGTGCCGGTCAGGGTAACATTCTTCGCAGGCATCTTGAACTTGCCATTTTCAATCACTGCATCCGCTGTTTTCCAACCGTCAAAGGTCCAAGTACCGTCTTTGCCGTCCTTGGTACCGCGGACAGAAACCAGCGGGCCAGCTACGGTCACTTCGGTATCCTTTTTATGTTTAACGGAATCGGGTACCTGAATCGGGCCATCAGGATGATTGCTGTCCTCATCGTACGGAACATAAGTCACCGTGTATTCATTGGCGACCTTGCTCCATGTTCCGGTCAGGACGACGTCATGATCCACGATTTCAATGGTTTCACCAGCAGGCGCTGTGTCGTTCTGCCAGCCAGTGAATGTGTAGGTAAAGCCGTCCTTTTCAACAGGAGACTGCGGGGCCGCCAAAACAGTCGCACTCTGTCCCGTGATATATGCTCTGGAATCTTCATAATCCTTAGCTTGCGGAGCCTCACCCGTAACTTTATAAGTCACAGTGTAGGCGGTCACCATGGCTTCCGGAGAATCACTCAGCACGGTCTCAAGAGACGTTCCTTCCTTGTCCTTGTAGCCGCTCAAGCCAGCCTTATTGGTGACTGTATCATTGGTGACATAAGCGTTTTTACCAGCCCGCCAGGTTTTGCAATTCGTATCCGGCTTGATGGGGATGGTAACAATCAGTTTGGAACCGCTGTAGGAAACTACTTTGTCTCCCTGTGTGGTCTTTGTAACTGCATTGGCCGTATAGTCAAAGCCGGTCACTTCCAGCTTCTTGCCCGTTACAGTAACCTTAGCATCATTGCAAGCCGCAGCTTCTTTCCATTTATAAGCGCCTTTTTCATCCACACCGCTCACTTCAGCGGTCTTTACAGTGTTAGAAATATCTTCCGCAGTCACACCGTCAAACGTGAAATACTCGGACAGTGTATCGGAAAGGATTGCATTTTTATCGGCCTTGATTTCCAGCTTGGAAATTTCCTGAATGATCTGCTGGAACATATTGTTGAGGGAATCCCTGTCCTTTGCCGTCAGGTAGTAATCGGATGCCGTGCGGTTGAAATTCTTTGTGATTTCCCACGCCTGACCACCAACCAACCCATGGCTGGCTTCTTTAATACCGATTTCGGTTGCACCTGTGAAATTGCTGGACAGGAAATTCAGGAAACGGTTTGTGGCTGCAATATCAAGCCCGCGAATCGACTCACTGCCACCAGCAAACCATGCATTCACGTTTGTATAGCCCCAATATTCGCCAACATTGCCGTTACAGGGATTGTCCTTTACAGCTGCTCGATCAAACTTATCGCCATGCAACTGTGCAGGATTTGCACCATTGAAGATGCCAACGGTATAAACGGTAACCCCTGCATC
>CAKSVQ010000163.1 GCA_934504065.1 uncultured Dysosmobacter sp.
TCAACGATACCTTCGGCATCGAGCAGGCCCTGATGAGCACCATCCACGCCGCCACCGCCAAGCAGAAGGCCGTGGACGCCCGGGCGGGCCGGGACTGGCGGACGGGCCGCAGCGTGCTGGGCAATATCATCCCCTCCACCACCGGGGCGGCCAAGGCCGTGGGAGAGGTCATCCCTGAGCTGAAGGGCAAAATGACAGGCATGAGCTTCCGCGTGCCCACCAACGACGTCTCCGTGGTGGACCTGACCGCCCGGCTCATCCAGCCCGCCAGCTATCACGATGTCTGCGTTGCCATGGAAAACGCCGCGCAGAACAGCATGAAGGGCATCATCACCTGCACCCGGGATCAGGTGGTCTCCTCCGACCTCACCGGATTTTCCCAGACCTGCATTTTTGACGAGACGGCGGGCATCATGCTGGACGACAACTTTGTCAAGCTCATCGCGTGGTACGACAACGAATGGGGCTACACCAATAAGCTGCTGGACCTCATCGCCCACATGCATTCGGTGGACGAAAAGGGCTGACAGGCGCTTGACAGGCCCGCGGATTTGCGATACCATTTTCCTGCAAAAATACGGAAAAGGAGCCGCCTTCGCTGCGTTTTTGCGAGGGCGGCCCTTTTTGGTCAGGAGCGGCTTATGAGTAGACCTCTTTTATTGGCGCACCGGGGATTTTCCGGGAAATATCCCGAAAACAGCCCGCTGGCGTTTCAGATGGCTGTGGAGCAGACAGCGGCCGACGGCTTTGAAAGCGATGTGCACCTCACCAGAGACGGAGAGCTGGTCATCTTTCACGACGATTCCGTGGACCGGACCTCCAACGGAACGGGCTTTATCAAAGACAAGACCTATGAGGAAATGCTGGCGCTGGACATCGGCGCGTGGAAATCCCCGGCGTTTGCGGGCCAGCACATCTGGACGCTGGCCCAGCTGCTGGATTTCTGCCGGGAGACCCACATGCTGCTGAATCTGGAGCTGAAGAACTACGCCGTTTTTTACGAGGGACTGGAAGAACGGGTGATCGACGAGATCTGCAAGCGGGGCATGCAGCAGCAGGTTTTTGTCTCCTCCTTCAACCATGTTTCCATGCAGCGCTTCAAGGAGCTCTGCCCCGATATTGAGACCGGGCTTCTTTACGGCAAGCCCCTTTGGGATATGGCGGCTTATATCCGCCGCTCCAATGCCGACAATATCCACCCCAAATATCCGCTGCTGCAATACCAGCCGGAGCTGATGGAGGTCTTCCACCGCCGCGGCATGAAGGTGAACACGTGGACAGTGAACAGCGAAGCGGACATCCGGGATATGCTCCGCCGGGGCGTGGACGGCATCATCTCCAACTACCCCGACCTTCTCTGCCGCGTAGCAGACGAGGTCTGCCCACGCGGAATATGATCGAACAAGTGGCTTAGCAGCCACTTGTTCAAGGAAGTTTCGCTACGCTCCGCGAGGCTTTTTTGACAAACGGAAAGCGGCCATTGATGCAAATGCATCAATGGCCGCTTGGTTTTCATGTATTTGGTAATTCAGGCCGGGTACCTCTGCACAGGCGGGCGATGGTGCGCGCCACCTCGTCGATATACAGGGGCTTGGAGAGGTGAGCGTCCATTCCGGCTTCAAAGCACTTCTGAGCATCCTCATCGAAGGCGTTGGCCGTCATGGCGATAATGGGCACGGTCTTCGCGTCCGGCCGGGGCAGGGCCCGGATGGCCCGCGTGGCGGCAAGGCCGTCCATCATCGGCATCATCACATCCATCAGCACCGCGTCAAATCCGCCTGCGGGGCTGGCTTCAAACTGTTCCAGCGCCTGCCTGCCGTCCTGCACGGCCACGACCTCCGCCCCCTTGTCCCGCAGCAGCGCCACGGCGATCTCGGCGTTGAGGTCGTTGTCCTCCGCCAGAAGCAGCCGCAGTCCCCGGATGTCGGTGCTTCCCCCGGCCTCGGGCGTCGTCTGAATCTGGGGCACGGCCCCGGCGATCTCAAAGGGAAGCGTGATGACAAACTCCGAACCCACGCCCACTTCACTGGAAACCCGGATCGTGCCGTTCATTTTATCGATCAGGCTCTTGACAATGGACATGCCCAGTCCCGTGCCCTGATAGATGCTCCGCGCGTCCGAGCGCTCCTGCGAGAAGGGGTCGAAAATTCGGGCAAGGAACTCCTGCGTCATGCCCACTCCGGTATCCCGGATGGTCCAGCGGTACGTGACCTGATCGGTGGTGACCTTTACGCATTGCAGTGTTGTTCGCACGCTGCCGCCCACCTTGTTATACTTGATGCAGTTGCCGTAAAGGTTCAAAAAGATCTGCCGCAGATGCAGGGGACTGCCGTATACGCAGTTCACCCGCACGGGGTCGGAGTGCTGGCGGTCATATTCCATGGTAACGCCTGCCTCCGCCGCCCGCTGCTCCACAATGGTGAGAATATCCCGGGAAAGCTGGTTGAGGTCGAACGCTTCATGGGCAAGGACGATCTCGCCGCTTTCCAGCTTGCTCATTTGCAGCACATCGTTGATGAGGGAGAGCAGGTGGTTGGCCGCCACCTTCATCTTTTCCCGGTTCACGTCCAGCAGCGCCAGATCGCCGGGGTGGGTGTCGCTGATCTCCAGCAGGCCGATGATGCCGTTGAGCGGGGTGCGGATGTCGTGGCTCATGCGGGAGAGGAAGCTGGTTTTGGCGGCATTGGCCCGGTCGGCCTGCTCCACGGCGGAGCGGAGCTGGTCATTCTTGTTTTTCAGCGTCTCCGCGTATTTCCGCTGCACCCGCAGCTGCTCTTCCCGATAGCTCTGGGCCGTTCGCCAGCGGACGGCGTGAATGGCGGCAAGGATGACAATATAAATAATGAGGGCATAGAGCATACTGCGGGGCGTGGTGCTGAACACCGCCCGTTCCGGCAAAAAGGCATATACGTAAACGTCCCGTCCGTGCTCCATCAGCCCGAAATACTGGGCAAAGGAGCTCTTGCGCTGCCGGGTGTGGACCAGATGGTCGCTGGAGGTGGCATCCTTGATGCGGCGGAGAATGGCCACATCGTCCGTGCTGGCGCCGATCAGCGTTTCATCATTGCAGGCCACAACGGTGTTCCCGCTGCTGACCACGATGGTGCCGCTTTTTTCCGGGCTGTAGCCCGACAACAGGGAAGCGATGGACAGGCTGAACGAGCGGATGTACTCCTCCGGCGTATGGTAATAGGCCACCACGATCCCCTCCGCGTCCCGCCGGGCCAGCGCAGCCAGATCCACATAGCACCCGCTGGGGCAGATGAAGCGCATGGCGTAGCGCGCCTCCGGGTGGGCGGCGGTATTCAGCAGGGCAGGGGAGTCCAGATGCTCCCGAAGGCCGTCCGGCGCGCTGCCGGAAACATGGTACTGCGACAGAATTTCCCCCGTGGGGCTCAACAGCAGCACACCGGAAAGATAGCTCTCCCGGGCGCAGGCCTCCAAAACACCCTCATCGGGGTCTTTCTGCGTTTCCAGACGGCGGACCACCTGATTGGCGCTTTCCACCACGCGCATCAGGCTTTTGGTCTCGCCTGCCAGCTCGATGCGGTTATAGCGGTTGCACTGCTCTTTGATATAGCTCACGGTGTTGGACATCATCCCCTGCGCGGCGGCCATATCCGCGTCGGCCGCCGCCATGAACACGCCCAGCATCAGCAGCAGCCCCAAAAACAGTTCCACAAGAAATGTGCGCACGGGGGTGCGGTCGGCCTTTTCACTTCCCATCGTCCACCTCCAGATACCGCTGCGGCTCATCCAGATACTTACCGAGAATTTCTTCCATCGTGCCGTCGGCCCGCATGTCCTCAAAGGTCCTGGACAACTCCCGCTCCAGTCCCCGCTCATCCGTGCGGGCAAAGGCCACGCCCAGTCCCACCGTCAGCAGCGGCTCGTCCAGAATGCGGTATTCCAGACCGTAGTCGGCCATGCACTGCAAAATGGCGGTCTCGTGGGCGGCCACGGCGTCCGCGTACCCCTTGCTGAGGAAGGGATAGATCAGCTCCCGGTTTTGCAGGGAGAAGACCTCCTCCACCTGCGGGATGCGGGGATCGTCGTGGGAGAGGAATATCTCCTCCGGCTTGGTGGTGGACTGCACAGCCACCCGCTTTCCGGCAAGGCCTGCAAGGGAAGTGATCTCACTTTCCTTCCGCACGGCCACCACCTGACGGCTGACCATATAGGGCGCGGTCCAGCGGTAATCGTCCTCCCGCCCGTCAATGGAAAAGCTGCCCCAGATGCAGTCGATGCTGCCGTTTTCCACCAGTTCCTTTTTGTCCTCCCAGTCGATATAGGTAAACGCCGCCCGGTAGCCCATGCGGCCAAAGGCCTCGGTGGCAAGGTCCACATCGATCCCGGTGGGGCGGCCGTTGGCGTCTTCATAGTTATAGGGCGGGTAGTTGTCGCTGCCCACCGTGATGATGGGCAGGGCCCGGTCCGGGGTCTCAGACTGCCCGCCGCAGCCAACGAGCAGCGCAAGAAAAAGGCACAGCGCGCCTGCCGCGGCGATCCATCTGCGCCGCGGAGTGGAGGGGCGGAAGCTCGGAAGATCATTTCGTTGCATGGGCAGGCTCCTTTGCTGTGGCCGCGCACGGCGGCCAGCAGGATAAAAATTCCAGATAAGTTGGGACGATTATAACGAGCACCTGCTTTCCATTGCAAGAAAATTT
>CAKSVQ010000164.1 GCA_934504065.1 uncultured Dysosmobacter sp.
CCCACGTCGTTTTGCAGAAATGGTTTGACAAGCGTGACCTTGAAGCCGGCCGCCTGACGCCGGATGACTTCAAGCTTGCTGCTCCCGTCGAGGCTACCGGTGTTGCCAAGCAACCTGATGCGCCGCTCTACTATGCGATTCTTCCGGTGCTTCCCATCGTCTTGCTGTTCGTCTTCTCGAAGTTCTGCATCACCACTGTCAGGCTTCAGCTTGAAACCGCCATTCTTGCCTGCATCCTGATCGCGTTCCTGACCGATCTTGCAACGCATCGCGATTTCAAGGACTGCGTTGCACGCACGAAGACGATTTTTACGGGCATGGGCAAGGTGTTTACGACGACCGTGGCTCTCATCATTTGTGCCGGCGTTTTTGCTGAAGGCCTCAAAGTGACGGGAGGACTCAATACGATCATCGGCGCTGCGGCTTCCTTCCAGAATGCTGGCGGCTTCCTGATGCTTTTCGTCATGTGCGCGATTTTGATGGTGGCGGCTGTCGTCACGGGTTCTGCCAATGCTGCGTTCTTTGCGTTCTCGTCGCTGATTCCTGAGGCAGCCAAGAGCGTTGCGTGGCAGACTGTCGTCATGGCTTGTCCGGTTCAGCTCGTGAGCGGCATCGCTCGTTCCATGTCGCCTATTGCCGGTGTTGCCATGGCAGTCTCCAGTATTGCCGGCGTATCGCCCTTCGCTGTGGTTCGTCGCACGATACCTGTGATGGTCATCGGCGCGATTGCAACGGTGGTTTCCTCGCTGGTGTTCATCGGCTGATGTCTTAATCCTGCGATTCAGCAGGCGATATCTTCACAGTTCGGCCGGCAGTTCTTGGATCAAGACGCCGGCCATTTTTTCAGGACTATCTTATGACGAAGCCTCGCATTCCCATTTTGACGATGGGCGGCACCATCGTCAGTTCCGGTACGTCTGCCGGACAGATGACCGGCTATACGCATCGCAATATTGAAGTTGATGATATTGTCGATGCCGTTCCTCTTCTCAAGGAGATCGCTGACTGCACCGTCGTTCCTGTTCGAAGCATTCCGTCAAGCTGCGTGACGACACGCGATTGGATTGCGCTCGCTCGAGCTGTAGAAAAGCAGGCGGCATCGCCGGATGTTGCCGGCATTGTGATTACCCATGGCACGGATACCATGGAGGAAACGGCATTTTTCCTTAACCTTGTGCTCAAGACGGAAAAGTCCGTGGTCCTTACCGGCGCCATGAGGCCGGCTACGGCGATTTCTGCTGACGGCCCTCTCAATCTTCTCAATGCGGTGCGTGTTGCCGCCAATCCTGATTCATGCGGAAGAGGGGTCATGATTGCGATGAACGGAGTCATCGGGTCGGCACGCGATACCTCCAAAACCAATACGCTTGCGGTCGATACTTTTAAGGGCCGTGATTTCGGCATGCTTGGCTTTGTCGTTGGAGATCAGATCGAATTCCTGACGAGGACGGATCGTCCGCATACCGTGTCTTCCGAATTCAGCATTGAGGACTTTGGCGAAGATGAGCGGGTGCCGCGCGTTGATCTCGTTCTCGCGCACGCCAATGATGACGGCGTTTTCGTCGACGCAAGCGTTGCAGCCGGCGCAGGCGGCATCGTCTATGTCGGAACTGGCAATGGAACCGTCTCCCGCAAGGCTGAGGAATCCTTGGTGAAGGCCGCCCAGCAGGGAATTCTTGTTGTTCGGGCGTCTCGAACCGGAAGCGGCCCGGTGCTCGACGGTCAGCAGCGCTGGCAGGATGCAGGCTTTATTTCCTCCCGCACTTTGAATCCGCCGAAGTCGGCCATTCTGCTTCAGCTGGTGATTGCCAAATACGGTCAATCCTTGTCTGAGGCTCGTCGTGTTTTCCGTCAATACTGAGGATTCGTCATGTGTTCTCTGCTGTTTCCTCTCGACCACAAACTGACACCGGAGCTGATGACTGATCGGCTGAGCAGGCTGGCAACGGTGCTTCATGCCGTGGACATCTGGCGCAAGCCGGCTTTCGATGCACGCTATCGCATTCTCGCCAAGGCCAATATTGGCACGACGGAGTTCCCTGCCAACGCTGGCTCGGAAGCTTTGAAAAATCTCAAGCTGCCTGATGCGCCGTGCGTGACCAGACTTCGCCGGGCGGGATGCGACATTTTTGGAAAAACGACGATGACGGAATTGGCGGGGTTTGTGACCACTGCCAAGCCCAATCTCGGTTATTCGCATCTTGGAGGCTTTCCGAAGAATCCTCACGGAGATTTTCCTCCTGGAGGATCAAGCAGCGGTTCCGCCGTTGCAGTGGCCGCCGGGCTTTGCGACGCGGCGCTCGGGACTGAAACGCGAGGCAGTCTTATGAAGCCGGGACTGGCCTGCGGCGTTGTGTCCTACAAGCCGACGCGCGGATTGATTTCTCGCACCCGCATCGTGCCTATCTCGCACCATTTCGACACGCCGGGCGTTATGGCACGTTCGGTGGCGGATGCAGCGACGATTGCCGGGCTGATGATGGGAGAGGATCCCGAAGATCCGGCAACCTTGAATGTCAAGAGCGTGAATCCTGGGGACGGCAGGTCTGAAAAGCAAAGGCTTCGCCTGGTCGTCCTCGGAGGAGAGGAGTCTGCCGCATCTTTGCCCGGGTGGCTGCGCGGCGCCGCTGATCTCATCCCGGTGCCTGTGGCGGCCCCTGACTTCAATTACAAGCTCATCACGTCGCTTGACATTCGAAACGACATGGACGATCTGCTCGGGCAATACGGAGGCGAGGGTACGCCGAGTTCCTTCAGCGAACTTTATGAGTACTACCGGAATCATCCCGAAACGCATCCGTACGGCATGGACCGTCTGGAAGACGCGATGAAGATGGTCATGCTGCCCAAGGATGAAATTGATTGCATTGCCGATGAAAGCATCGGCCGGGCAAATCAGCTGATTGACGGCTTGCTTGAGAAAATGCAGGCGGATGCCGTTGTCTCAACGACCTTTGTGGACTGGTGGTCGATATCCGGAGCCCCGTCAATTACTGTCCCGCTTGGAAAAACAAATTGCGGAAAACCGGTCGTGCTCATGCTCGGCATGTCATCTGGAGAGGATCACGCCTTGATTGAGATTGCCGGAAGGATTGAGGTGGCAAGAAATGCCCGTGTGGGCATGAAGTCCTGATCCCTGCATTTTCAAGAACGCTCAACTGCCTGACAAAGGCGTTGGGCGTTCAAAGTCTTCGCGTCAACCTTAGTTCTCGCACAAATGTTGTTACTACACATTTGGGCGCTTTTTAATGGGGTATTCCTTTGCGGGCTTGATCCCGAGAAGCTTGTAGATGTCGTTGTGTTCTTTCACCATCTCGGCGGGAATGACAGTCTGATCGAAGACCTTGGCCTTCTGCGTTCGCATGCGCGCGAGAATGCGGTCGAGGGTGAATGTTGACTGCCTGATCTTGTTCTGCAACATTTGCAAGACGACTGTTGCGATAAAAGTCATCAACAGGTGTCCGCGGAACGTCTCCTCCTTTTCCACATTCAACGGAAGCAGGGAAGCATAGTTTTTCGAGATGTCAAACACCTGCTCAACATCCTGACGAACGTAGTAGTGCGACAAGATGAGATCAGCCCTGATTTTGCGGGTGGAAAGAAGAACGAACACTCCCAGTTCCTCAAGTGAATCCTGCAATTCGTCCTTGCGCACAGGCTTTTTCGAGTTTACCACCCTGTTGACTATTTTCTTACGCTCGATTTCGCGCATGGCAACATCTCGTCCGATATAAGCGTACAGCTTCATGCCCTCATAATCGATCGGCACGCACTTTACGTAGACTTGTCGGCCGTTGAAAAGCATTCCTTCTTTATCAACTGCCAGATTCTCGGCCTTTTCCAAGTCCGTCAACTCATTTGCCATCAGTCTCTTGTAGATGGTTCGATTGGTCGGGCAACGAGTGATGAACGAAATGTTGTCGTCATACAGCTGCCGCAACCCTTTCTCAGTCACGTATCCGGCGTCCAGGATGGCGAATTTGGTGTTCACTTCCATGGCCTTGAGTTCTTTGATGGTCGTGATGAGCGTAGTGGTGTCCACGACGTTGCCGGGGATATATCTCATATAAATGGGGAGCCGAGTTCCCTGTTGGACAACGTAAATCAGGCGGACCTCCTCAGAGATCTCACCATTGTGATTGCTGATGGCAGTCAGCGGAAAACGAATGCTGTTGGGCAATCCGGTGCTGTCGATGAGGATGTTGGCCTCAGTACGCGCATCGCCGCCCAGGTGCTCCAGGTAGGCGCCAAAGAATGCTCGCAAAACATCCTCTCGCCCCAACGCCTCAAGCATGCTGCTGATGCGCTGCGTCGTCAGATTCGCGTTGGGAAAAAGAATTCGTGCATAGCTTCCTTCCCACCACACCTCAGCCTGGGCATTGCTTCGTGACTCAAGCATGTAGTAAAGCAGAAGAGCACGAAACGAGTCAGGGTTGCCATACGGTATCGCCTCTAACGCAGGCAAAAGGCCGAATTTTTCAATGAGAGAATTGA
>CAKSVQ010000165.1 GCA_934504065.1 uncultured Dysosmobacter sp.
TTTGCCCCCTCTTAGGGGGCTTAGCTTTGTGCGCTCTTTTTCGGATAGTCCTTAAATTACAATGTTTCAACCTTTTCGCTCCTTCGACCCAAAAAGTTAATATCCGTATCCGTCCAGATGCATCTCGTCGATCACAATCTGGCCGTCCTTACAAAGCACAAGGGCATGAACGTTTGCGGCATAGCAGGCGGTGTCCACCAGTCCCTCGCCCTCCAGCCAGCCCTCGGCGTTCACGGTCATGCCCACCATGCCTGCCGCGGGGGCAAAGCTGACCACGTCGCCAAAGTGCAGGCCCGTCGGGGTCACATCCTCCTGCGGGAGCTGATCGGTCACGTCCACCAGCTCCGGCCCCAGCATGGCATAGGTGCGGCCATGCAGCTCCACGACCCGGAGCTGGGCGGTCAGCGTATCGAATACCGTCTGCGGCACAGCCCAGTCGGTCAACGCGCCGTCCTTCTGCTCCACCACGTGCAGCGCCTCCACGGAAACGCCCGTACCGCTGCCCACATAGCAGCTGACGGCCAGCTCCTCCGCGCCGTCGCCGTCCATATCCCGCAGCCATACCTGCGGCGGGATGCAGCGGGGCGTGGCATAGGCCCACGGAAATTCCGCCAGCACATCACCCCAGCGCACCAGTACGCCGACGTCGCCGTTCATGTTTTCATCCAGCAGGGCGTACACGGCGGCAGAGCCGTCCTCCGTTTCGGCAAGCAGGGCGATCTCTTTGCCTGACCAGAGGGAAAACTGCGTCTGTTCCGTGGGCAGCACCCAGCTTTGGCTGGGCGGCGCGCCCTCCGTGACCTCCGCCGAAACGGAGAAGGAGCGGAGGTTGGACGGCTCCGGCAGTTCCGGCTCCAGCTTGCTGCCGCAGCCCGTCAGTCCCGCAGCCAACGCCAGTGCCAGCGCGGCGCACAGCAGTCGTCTTTTCATACGGTGCCCTCCAATCCAAACAGCCGCAGGCCGTTTTGCCATGTGGCCTGCGTCATTTCCTCCGGCGTCACGCCCTTCCACTGGGCCAGCTTCTCGATGACATATGGGAGGTAGCGGCTGTCGTTCCGCTTGCCCCGGAAGGGGACTGGGGTAAGGTAAGGGGCATCCGTTTCCACCACAATGCGGTCAAGGGGCGTGATGGCGGCCACCTCCGGGGCACGGCGGGCGTTTTTATAGGTGATGGGCCCGTCAAAGCCCAGATACCAGCCCCGCTTCAAAAGTTCCGCCGCCATTTCCGGACTGCCGGAAAAGCAATGGAACACGCCCCGCACGTTGGGGTATTCCAGCACGATGGCCAAACTGTCGCCATGGGCCTCCCGGTCGTGGACGATCACCGGAAGGTCCAGTTCCTCCGCCAGCACAAGCTGCCGCCGAAACACCTGCTGCTGAAATTCCCGGGGCGGGTTCTGCTCCCAGTAATAGTCCAGCCCGATCTCGCCGACGGCCACCACCTTTTTGTGGCCGCACAGCGCCCGGATGGCATCAAACTCCGCGTCGGTGCAGCCGCCGCAGTCCTCCGGGTGGATGCCCACCGCGGCGTATACATGGGCATACTGCTCCGCCAGCTGCACCGCCGCCTGAGAGGACGGCACATCGCAGCCGGGGTCTACCACCAGCCCCACGCCTTCTCGCGGCAGCGCCGTCAGCACGTCGGCGCGGTCTTCATCAAAGCGCTCGGAATCGTAGTGGGCATGGGTATCAAAAATGGGCATCACACGGCCCTCCTTGCGTTTTTTCCCTATTGTATCACATTTTTGAAAAAGCGCTATAACCAGACGAAAACAAATTCACCCGGTCAAATAAAAAAGCCGCCCCTCGGCGGTGAACCTATCAAACAAGTGCCAAAGCCACTTGTTCGAAAAGGTTTCGCTGCGCTCCGTGCCTCGGTTGGTCGCTACGCGGCCAATTCGACACACGCTCCGCGCAAGGAGTGTTCTGCCACGCACATGTCGCGGCAGAACACGGATTTCATAGCTTTCGCGTTTCCGAACGCGAAACTCTGCGAGGCTTTTTCAACAAGCTGGCCGCCCCACGGCAGTGAATACTGTCAAATGGGCAGCAAAAAAGGACATCCGAAAGGGATGTCCTTTTGGCTCGACACAAATCAGCCGATCTTGTTCAGCTTCAGGGTCATGGCGCTCTTGCGGTGAGCAGCCGTGTTCTTGTGCAGAACGCCCTTGGCGACAGCCTGATCGACTTTCTTCACAGCAACCTTGTAAGCGCCATCGGCCTCGGTGCGATTGCCTTCTGCGGCAGCAGCCTCGAACTTCTTGATGGCGGTCTTCAGCTCGGACTTCGTGGCCTTGTTGCGGGCGTTTCTCACCTCTCCGATCAGAACGCGCTTCTTGGCAGACTTGATATTCGGCAAACCAAACACCTCCTTAGGCAAATTTACAGTGGAATTTTCCACCGTGCAGAATGATATTTTAGCAGGGAAGTTCACAAAAATCAAGTGTTTTTTCAGAATTTTTACATGTTTTTTGTATATTGTGCCTTTTGCCGCAAAACATAGGGGGTAGACCACTAGATTTTGTGGCAGGAGGGCAGCAATATGTACAAAAAACGCACGGATCTGGCGCTGGAAGCCCGGGAGCTGTGGCAGGAATCCGCAGAAAAAACCACCCGTCTGGCCGGGGTGAAGTCCACCCGACAGCGGCGGGAAGGGTATCCTGTCACGCAGGTGGACATTCTGGACGCGCGAGGGGAGGAGGCGCTGGGCAAGCCCAAGGGGACCTACCGCACCGTGGACCTCACCGCCTTCTGGAAGCGGGGGCCGGACTTTTTCGAGCGGGCCGTGCGGGCCGTGGGGACCCAGCTGCGGGAGCTGCTTCCCTCCGGCGGGGCGGCGCTGGTGGTGGGGCTTGGCAACCGGGCCATGACGCCGGACGCCGTGGGTCCCCTGACGGCGGACCACATTCTGGTCACGCGGCACCTGATCGCCGCCATGCCCCGGCAGTTTTCCGGCTTCCGCCCGGTGGCGGTGCTGCGCGCCGGGGTGCTGGGCTGCACCGGGGTGGAATCCGCCGAGGCCGTCCGGGGGCTGGCGGAGCAGGTGCAGCCTGCCTTTATCATCGCTGTGGACGCGCTGGCCTCCCGCCGGACGGGCCGGGTGTGCACCACCGTGCAGCTCAGCGACACGGGCATCGTCCCCGGCTCCGGCGTGGGCAACCACCGCGCTGCCCTCAGCCGGGAAACGCTGGGCGTCCCGGTGCTGTCCATCGGCGTGCCCACCGTGGTGGAAAGCGCCACTCTGGCACTGGACCTTTTGGAAGAGGCGGGGGCGACGGAGGTAGACACGGCGGTGCTGCGCTCCTCCGGCCAGAATCTGATGGTGACCCCCCGGGACATTGACCGACAGGTGCAGGAGCTTTCCAAAGTGGTGGGCTACGGCATCAACTGGGCCCTGCAGGATCTGGAAATTAACGAAATCAACGCACTCCTGGGATAAATTCAACATCTTTTATGTCTGCGGTCGTAAACTCTGCGAGACTTTTTTGATAAGATGAAATGGAAGCAAGCGGCAAGGCCGCTTGCTTCCATTCATTTTTATTTCCGCATCTTCGGCAGGGTATTGGCGCCGTGGGGGAGGAGGGTGGCCCGTAGGTCGCGTCCGCCGTTGAGCTGGCGGGAAAGGGCCAGCGCCTCGTCCAGCGTTTTCACCACATGGATGTTGGCCGTGCCGAACTGCTCCTGCGCCATGTCCGTCACAGCGATCAGGTGATACTTTTCCGCACTCTCCGCAAAGAGATATCCGATAAACGCGCCGATGGAGAAATTCTCCCGCAGGGCCTTTTCCCGGTCCAGCAGGGTGGCGTAGCCCGCGATCTGCTTTTCCGTGTCAGCGTTGCCATAGCCCTCCTCGGACTTGGTGACAAGGATGATGGTGCCCTTGTCCTCCACCACCTCCAGCACGTTGCACAGCGTCTTGATGGTCTGATAGAAATTCAGGTCCTTGGGGTACCCTCCGGCGCTGGCAATGACCAGCGGCGTTTTCTCCGTCACTGCCACGCCATACATCCGGTCCACCAGCTCACAGGCAGCCCGATGGGCCGTTTTCCAGTTACCCGCAAAGGCGGCAATGATCTGCTGGTCGTCGTTCACCACCACGTTAACAAGGAAGGTGGGGTTCGCCATGGCGCAGGCTTCCTCCATGTCGGCATGGACGGGGTTCTTCTCCGAGAGGTTGGCGCTGCGCACCTCCGGGTTAGACCCGGCGCCAAGACCCGGATTCAGGGCCAGATTGTGGTTTTTCATGATGGTCTCCCGCCCCGCGATGCCGGGCAGGATGCTCTTGCGGCCGCCGCCAAAGCCCGCCATGAAGTGGTAGACCACGCCTCCGGTGAGGATGACATGGTCGCATTCCAGCGCCCGCTTGTCAAGGTAGACCGGGGTGCCCCGGGAGGTGGTGCCCACATACTTGAGGTTTTCCTCGTCGGTGCAGCGGTGGTCCACCAGCCGGATGCGGTCATAC
>CAKSVQ010000166.1 GCA_934504065.1 uncultured Dysosmobacter sp.
AGTTTCAGAGGAAGAGGTCGGGCACTGTTTTTCTTCGGACATTGCAATCACCGAGTGGAAAATAAGTACGCGCCGCGGATGCGGGGCGAATGACATAAAGGAACCGGGGATTGTACCGCGTCGGCGCACGATTCCTTTGAGATTTTCGGAACGCCGACCTCATTTCTCCTAAGGCAGGCTCTCTTTCTCTGTTCCCAACAGCTCCCTCACACGTTCAGAGATCAGCACCTTCATCGTGCTGCGAATCAGTTGCGCCGCCGGATCGTCGTGCCACCGGTCATGCCACGCCAAATGCGTCGTAAGCTGCGGCGCTTTGTCCGTGAGCAGAAGAAGACTGAATTTCGTCTCATCCACGAAGAGTTTCGCAGCCGCCTTCGGAATGACGGCGTAGTGATCCGTACCGACCAAACACAAGGGAGCCGCGAGAAAAAAGGGAAGCACTGCCACCACCTTGTCGGGATCGGTCGGGTTGAACCACCCGTTGGCGGGGCCGTTGGGCGCTCGGTACCGGTCGGGCTGCGTGTTGACGAGCACCTGCCGGTAGGGTGCCAGGTCTTCCCGTTCCAACGCGCCCTTTTTCGCCACTCGCTTTTCCAATGGATGCCCCTTCACCGTTACGATGACGTAGGGCGTCGTAAACATCGGCATCGAGTGCAGGCCCGGCGCCAGGCCCTGCCGAGCATAAAAAACGAGATCCAACCGACCGGCAATCAGGTCTTCAAAGAAGTGTCCGTCCGCCTGAAAAACCTGAAACGTCACCTGCGGCAGTTTGGCCTGAAAGTCGTCCAACACGCTCGCAATCCCGACCGCGCAAGCGTTGTCGTAAGCCGCAATCCGTACCGTCGTGCGGATCGTCTCAGGCGAAATGACGGCTTCGGGGGACTGCAGGACTTCCAAGGTTTTCAGAATCGACCGGACGCCGGCTACGCGGCGCCGCGCGGATTCCGTCGGCATCATTTGAAAACCGCTTCTCACAAAAAGCGGCTCGTCCCAATACCGGCGCAGCTTGGCAAGCATCCGGTTGGCGGACGACAAACTCACGCCCAGCTGATCCGCCGCCCGCGGCAGCGACTGAGTTTCCACAACCGTCAGAAAGAAGACGAGCGTTTCCGCATCCATCCCTTCCGCGTAGTCGGGGAACCGTTTTTTCCCCGATTCGACCGTTGACAACGCCACTGAACCTGACACGATTTCCCTCCGAAAACTGACATTCGAAGCCGTACATTAGCCCATTTTCCGAAGGCATGCTGATTTTTAGAATCGTCGCCGTCAGTTGGATAGGTGCTTTCTTCGCACCTTCCGTCCCGCCTTCGGAGAAATTATTCATGTCTTCCGTTTCTTTCCGTCTCACCAAGACCGCGGCGCTTGTCGCGGGGCTTCTTACTTCCGCCGCCTGGGCCATGACGCCCGGTACCTACACCGAAACCGCCAACGGCCGCAACGGTGACGTCACCGTCGCCATCACGGTCTCCGCCGACAAAATCGAATCCGTCAAAATCGTCAAACACTCGGAAACCCCGGGGATCGGTACGCTTGCCGTCGATAAGCTCCCCTCGGCGATCGTCGCTGCGCAGACTGCGGGCGTTGACGGCGTCACGGGGGCTACCGTCACGTCGGACGCCGTCAAAAAGGCCGTCGCAGCCGCTCTTAAAAAGGCCGGTGCCGGCAAAACCTTTACCGCCCCAAAGACGGCCGCTGACCACACGGCCGCCGCTCCCCTCGTTACCCGCGCCGACGTCATCGTCGTGGGTGCGGGCGGCGCCGGCATGGTGGCGGCCGCAACCGCCGTGGATCGCGGCGCAAATGTCATCGTGCTTGAAAAGATGGCGATGATCGGCGGCAACACCGCCCGCAGCGAAGGCAATATGTCCGCCATTGACCCGGAACCCGAAAAGCTTCTGGACATGACGCCCGCCGTGCGCGACATCATTGCGAAATACACGAACCGCGCGCCCTGCAGCAAAGAGGCCGCCCGTCTGCAGGACATCGTGAAAAAGCAGCTTGCGGCACACGACGCCGCGGGGAAAAAGTACATTTTCGATTCCCCGGAACTCTTCGCGCTGCAGACCATCTTGGGCGGCGACTGCAAGAACGATCCAAAGCTCGTGCTCACGATGGCCGAACACGCCACCGAAGCCATGCAGTGGCTTGAAAAACAGTCCTCCATGACGTGGTTCCACGTACCGCGTCACTGGATCGACGTCGGTATCGGCGGCATTTATCCGCGCGGACAGTGGCCGCGTCAGGCCGACGGCAAGACGCCGATTTCGACGTATGACGCCTACATTGCGCCTTTGGCGGATAAGGTCACGAAGGCCGGCAGCCACATCTACACTTCAATGAAGGTGACGTCTCTCGTCCGCACGGCCGACGGCCGCGTCACGGGCGTAACGGCCACCGACAAAGACGGCAAGACGCATACGTTCTCCGCCAAAAACGTCATTTTGGCCGCGGGTGGCTACGGCGCGAACCTCGCCATGGTGAAGAAGTACAACGACATTTCCGTCATTGCGACGTCGAACCAGCCCGGTACTACGGGTGAAGTCATCAACGAAGCCGTCGCGGCAGGCGCCGCCTTGGAGGGCATGAAGTGGATTCAAATCCATCCGCACGGCAACCCCAAGAACGGCAATGTGGAATCCGCCATTGCCGGTCGCCCCAACGACACGCCCTACGTCAATCAGGACGGCGTACGCTTCATCGATGAAACCGGGCGGCGCGATGAACTCTCCAACGCCATCCTGAAGCAGCCGGGACAGGTGGTTTATTCGATCTTTGACCAGCAGACGATCGACCAGAAGAAGGTACGCGACGATCTGATGCAAATCGCTCTTAACCACGGTTACGCCTACAAAGCCGATTCGCTCTCCGGTCTCGCCAAGGCGGCGGGGATCAATGAGAAAGCATTCCTTGCCACGATGACGTCTTACAACGAAGCGACCCGCACACAGAATACGAAGTCCTTGCCGGTACCGAAGATTCTTACGGGGAACACCGTTGAAAAGGCGCCTTTCTACGCGGTACCCATCACGGTGACGATTCACCACACGATGGGGGGCCTCAAGATTAATGAAAAGACGCAGGTGCTCGACACGAAGGGGCGCGTGATTCCGGGGCTTTACGCCGCGGGTGAAGTCACCGGGGGCGTACACGGTTCCAACCGCTTGGGTCGCAATGCACTGACGGACTTACTAGTGTTCGGCCACATTGCCGGGCAACAGGTGACGGCGAAGTAACCTTCGACCTATGGCTGAAGAGGAAGTTGTCCTTCGGGGATGCTTCCTCTTTCTTTACGCCTAACTCAAAACCTCCGTTATACGCTTCGTATAATGCAATTCGTATTATTGACTTGTGCATAATTGCCATTTGCATAAGATCAAACCTTCTGCACCTCTCTCACCGTTTTCGTGCGGACACCAGCTGAAAATACGCCGCCGCACATTCCGCCGCCACGATCAAGGCCATCCCGGCAATCGCAAACGCATCGGGCGACTCCCCAAAAAAGACGGCGCCCAAAAGAACGGCAAAAATCACCGCCGAGAACTGCAGATTGGCGCATAGAAGCGTCCGCCCCCGTCCCCACCCCTGCGCCTGCGCAAACTGCGACGCCACGGTTCCGGCACCCACCGCCCACAACCACGGATCCGACAAAAGTTCCGGCACCTCGTGTTCGCCGCAGACAAGAACCACCAGACCGGACAACACAAAGGAGCCCACGGAAAAATACGCAACGGTTCTTGCCACGGGCTCCCCGGCGTTCCCGAGCGTTTTGAGCGTGAGACTCACCACGGCCGCACAGAACCCCGAAAAAAGTCCCAGCGCCGCCCACAGAAGTTCCCCATCAGACGACTGAGGCCGCATCACGAGACACACGCCGACAAACCCCAGCACCACCGCCGTCAAAAGCCGCGGATCAACCCGACTTCCGCGATGCAGTGCAAGCCCCACGGCGGCTCCGGCCACAAAAAGAGGTGCGGTGTAGGCCAACGTCTGCGACGTTCCCAAGGGCAGATGCTGCACCACGATGATGTTGAGACTCAAAGCGGTAATCCCCGCCGCCACCCGCCGCAGATGCAGCCACGGGTACGCGGTTTTGAGACTGACGCCGGAGCCCGCCGCCAAGAGAACGGTGGCGAGCATCAGGAAAAGCGAGCGCACAAAAAGGATTTCGTAGAAGGCGCAGTCCGTTTCGATCATCTTCATGAAGACATAGGTGAGCGTCGTCGAAAAAGTCGCGGCAAGAATCCAAAAAGACTGCATGACAAAGAGGTGGGATAAGCAAAACGCCTTATCATAGAGACCTCTTCGGCGCCGCCCCACTTTTTTTCGCCGTCTTTTGTGCGTGCGATAATGCGCCGCCTCATTATTTACAAAAGCTTTTTCGACCGATGACTTCTCCGAGCCTCGTCGGCGCTCAGTTGCGCCGTCTCGGCCATGCCGTGACTTCGAACTT
>CAKSVQ010000167.1 GCA_934504065.1 uncultured Dysosmobacter sp.
TGCATAGATACTCAGATGTTCTTTTTTCATGGTTTCTACAACCATTCTCTTGAACTCCGGCGTATATCGTTTGTTTGGTACTCCTTTTGGCATAGCAAAACACCCCACTTGTTAGATAGTATATCATACTGTCTAACAAATGGGGTGCTGTTCATTTCAACGCTGGATAGGGATATTTTCTTATTTCAGGTTATACAGGATCTTGGCCATCTGGCCGCGGGTAATGTTATTATTGGGCTTGAAGCTGCCGTCGGCATAGCCGCCGAGAATGCCCTGCGCCGTCATGGTCTGGATGTAAAACGCGGCGTAAGCGGGGATGCTGGCGCGGTCAGTGAAGCTCAGGTCCGCTGCGGCATAGCCCTTTTCCTGCGTGCGGCCGATCATGGTGGCAGCCTGCGCCCGGGTCAGCGGACGGTCGGGGTTGAAGTAGAGCCGCCCGTCGCTTCCGGTAGAGCCGTTGATGATGCCCTCGGCATACAGCGCCCGGATGGCCGGGATAGCATAGTCCCCGATCTTGCTGAGATCGGCAAAGGGCAGCTCCACGTTGCTGTACCGGGTCTCATCCAGCCCCAGACTGCGGTAGAGCATCACGGAAAACTGTGCCCGGGTGATATTCTGGTTGGGGCGGAACGTACCGTCGGCATAGCCCGTGGTCACGCCGGAGGTGTAGAGGAACTCCACAAAGTTTGCACCCCAGTAGTCCGCCGTGTCCGTAAAGACACTCTCACGGTCCGCCGCCACAGGCACATCGTAGGAAGCCCGGCCAATGTTGCCGGAGGCATCTCTAGCGGTGACGGTGACCCGGTGGGGCTGTCCATCGGAGACAAGGGATGTGGTCAGGGTGCCGCTGGCGGCGTCATAGGTGAAGTCCTGCGCCGCGCCGTCCCACGTGACGGAGACGGCACTGCGGGGAAGCACACCGTCCACTGCGTCGGCAATGGAGGCGGAAAGGCGCGTGCCATCCTCGCTGGCGGTCAGCTTCACCGTGGGGACCTGCTGGTCCACCACGCCGTTATACGAGAGCACCAGCTGGTCCAGATAGACCGCGCCAGAGCCGCCGTTGGGGTTCAGCGTCACGTCGGTCTCGCAGTCGATGGCAAGACCCTCCAGCTCCTGCACGCCGCTCAGGCTGATGGAGAGCTGCTTCCACCCGCTGAAGTCCAGCACGGCAGCTTGCACCTTGCGCCCTGTCCGCGTCCCGTCGCCGTACAGCAGGGAAAGGGTGTTGCCGGAGTCGTCACCATAAACCCAGAAGTTCAGCAGGCTATACGGGGCCACAGCCACCGGGCTTTGGAACTGAATGTCAGAGGTGTAACCCGTGGCATTTTCATTATACTGGTTCAGCGTATAGCTCAGCTTTCCGGCGCTGCGGCCAAAGCGGACATATTCACTGCCGTGCACCCGCTCGAAGTTGGCGCCGTAACCATAATCGCTGAAGCTGGAGCCGCTTTCAAAGTCCTCCAGCGTCTTCAGCGCCATCTGGGAGACGGTGACGTTCACCGTGGCGGTCTTGCCGCCTGCGGCGGCTGTGATGGTCCCGGTGCCAGGCGTGGTGGCAGTGAAGCGGCCCGTCTGGTCAATGGTACCGATGTCGCCCGCCACCGTCCACTGGAACGCCGCGGCGTCCGCTTTCAGCGGCAGGTGGCTGTATACCGCGCCGCCGCCCAGTGCCGTGACAGTCCCCGGCGTGACCGTCAGGGAGGTAATGGTCTTGCCGCTGGCGTCCTGCACGGAAACGGAGTCCGGCGTGGTGATGGCGTGGACCGTGGTCTCGCCCTGCTTGCCGCCGCCCTCCGCCGTGACGGTGATGTCGCCGCCGCTGGCGGGCGTGGTGAGCACGTTGCCGTTCAGCTCCCCGGCACTGGCCCAGAGGTCATAGCTGCGCTCCATGGGGATGTAATTGGTATCCACCGCGGAGGCGGAAACCGTCACCTGACTGCCCGCCAGCACATAGTCGTTATCCGCGTGGACATAGAAATGGCTCAGGCGGCCGGAGGATTCGTTATCGGCCACCAGAAAAATATGGTTCGTCACGGCCCGCTCACTGCCGCCGGAGGGCGTGTTGACGGTTTTTGCCGCCGTGGCGTCTGGCGCGGTGACGGAAAGGGTGGTGGAGCCGCCGCCGTCCAGACACAGCGCGTTCACGCAGCCCAGCTCCACCAGCCGCTGGGCCACCTGTCCCATGGTCGCACCGATGGAATACCCGGCTCTGCGGCCATCCATGGTGTAAAACACCAGCGTGCCGTCCGCCCGCTGGCCCACTGCCGTGCGGGGCGCGGAGCCTGCCTGCAGCTGCTGGTTCACCGCGCCGTTTTCCACCAGACTATACAGTGCACCCACAGCGTAATCCACGTCGTTCCACGCCTCGCTGGCGGCGGAAACGCTCAGGGTGATCTCCGCCCCCACCGGGATATAGCGCAGCGCATTGACATGGTAATCGTCGGACTTGAGGTTCACCGAGAGCACCATCTGCCCCTCGGCAATGGGCGTGGCAGTGGAGGTCTCCTGCACCTGCTCCACACGCAGCTTCACACTGCCGCCGATGGAAAGCTGGCCCTCCTCCACGGTGCACAGCACGTCAATACCCGGCTCAGTGGTCCCGGTGGTGTGCTTTGCGTTGAAATCGTATGTATAGAGGTAAATGCCGCCGGAGGACACCCGGGACTTATTCACCCCGCTGAGCTGGCGCACCACCTCCATGCTGGCGCCGCTGCTGTCCGTGCCCTGATAGCCAAGGTCGGCGCTGACCTTTACTCTGGGCTTGCCCAGCACGGCGGTGCCGTCCGCCCGGAAGCCGATGGCATAATAGCCGCCGTCGCTGCTGCGAAGCTGGCCGTCCGTCACCACAAGGCCCACGGGAAGGCCCGTGCTGGTGTTATAAAAATCGCCGTTGAGGCCCGCCACCACCCGGTAGCCCTGCGCCTCCAGCGCCTTGGCAGCGGAGGAGACGGTGCTTTTGTCCGTCAGCACGCTGCCAAAGGTCACCTTCGGCGTCACGCTGCCGTTGGGCACATAGGTAATGAGATTCTCCGTGCGGAGGTCGGAATAGGCGCTGCTCCAAAACACGTTGGTGGAAAGCTGCGTCTGTTCATGCAAAAGGGTGTCCCGTGCCGTCAGGTCGCTGCCCATGGCATCAGACGCGGCGGCAGGAAGCGCCAGCGCCCCTGCAATGGACAACGCCAGCAGTACAGAAAGGGTCTTGCGCAGAAAACGTTTCATAGAGTTCCTCCAAAGTCTGCGGTTTCAGTCTACATAACGCCTATACCATAGCACATTCCGGTTTCAAAGTAAATGTCAATTTGGTGACAAAATCTGTGGTTTGTGCCGATTTTTTCCGTGAACGGCGAAGATTCCCACCGCCCGTCTGCCGTTGTTTTCCAAAAAGTACTTGGCCCGGAGCGGAATTTATATTACAATGGCTGCAAGAAGGAGGGAGTTCCATGAACGTTTCTGTCGATCCT
The DNA here is from genome assembly GCA_934504065.1 of uncultured Dysosmobacter sp. Taxonomy (GTDB): domain Bacteria; phylum Bacillota; class Clostridia; order Oscillospirales; family Oscillospiraceae; genus Oscillibacter. The sequence goes on from CAKSVQ010000167.1 coordinate 3,462, forward strand.
GCCCGCTGTATCGCCTGTGGGATGTGTGCCTATGCCGCGCCGGGGGTATTTGCTGTGGTGGGGAAGGCATCCACCGTGCTGCGCCAGCCGGAGCCGCCCCAGTTTTCCCGCGTGCGGGACGCCGCCAACGGCTGCCCTGTCAACGCCATATCCATAAATACTTAAAAAAATTGGCAGAGCCACTTTTTTTAGGAAGGCTTCGCTGCGCTCTGCGCCTCGGTTGGCCGCGTCGCGGCCAATGTGCCACCGTCGCGGCGATACGATTCCCGGCGCTGTCCGCGCCGCTAATCGTGTCGCTTCCTCGAAACAGCCTCGCTTCATCCGCCGCTGGCGGCGCTTCGGCTGTTTCCACTCCACGCAGGGAGTGTTCTGCCACGCACATGTCGCGGCAGACTGGGCAGCCGTTAGCGGCTTTGCCGCTTTACGGATGCCGCGTACCCTTTACGGGTAACACATTCCTTTTTATTCTTTCACGTCTGCGGACGTGAAACTCTGCGAGGCTTTTTCGACAAACTGAGGCCCTCCGGCGAAAGCCGGAGGGCCTTGAGTTTCAATATTTACTTCAGGTCAGCGCTCAGCACTTCTCCACCACAACTGCGGTGCCCATGCCGCCGCCGATGCACAGCGTGGCAAGGCCCTTCTTGGCGTCGTCGCGCTTCATCATCTCATGCACCAGCGTGACGATGATACGGGCGCCGGAAGCGCCGACGGGGTGACCCAGAGCGATGGCGCCGCCGTTGACGTTGACCTTGCTCATGTCAAAGTGCAGCTCGCGGGCAACAGCGATGGACTGGGCAGCGAAAGCCTCGTTGGCCTCGACCAGATCGATGTCCTCGATCTTCACGCCAGCCTTGGCCATGGCGTTGCGGGAAGCCACCACGGGGCCGACGCCCATGATCTTGGGATCGACGCCGCCCTGGCCCCAGCCGATCAGCTTGACCA
>CAKSVQ010000168.1 GCA_934504065.1 uncultured Dysosmobacter sp.
GGTGATTTGATGAAAAATGAGCTATTTGCAATACCTTTCAGTAGTAGTAGACCACAACGAAAACTCGTTACATATTACCTCTTATGTGCTTAAGCACATAAGAGGTAGAAATAACAATCGCATCTATGGGTTCATTTTTGCCTATTTCGTAATTCGCCAATGTACCCCGGTTTACATTTAATCTATCTGCAAATTTCTGTTGAGTTATTCCCAAAGCCTTCCGGATAGTTTTTAATCGTTCACCCACGCTTACATCTCCTTTAAGCACAGCGAAACACGAACAGCAAGCAAAATATGCAGAAAGTGCAAAAAATATCGGTACATGTGTTGACAACACATCAATCATCTGATTCGTCCAGCACTCAGTGACTGAATCAAAGAAATGATGTACCCAATGTAAAGCGCTGTGATTTGCTCCGACAAAAATCTCCGGATACCAAAGTAAACCAGCACAAGCACCGCTGCGTTAAACAAAATCGTGAGTAGAAACGCCCGTTGCCGTGTTTGAATGGAGCCAATAATTTGGCAAAAGCCAAACACCCCAACGACATACGAAATAACTAGTGCAATAAACCAAAGAACATAAAACATAGCAGTAACTCCTTTGTTTGTTTTGTTGTCACCGTAATTACGGCAGTATATCGATTCCGATCTTTTCTAAGTATTCATTCCTAGAAATATACCAAGAACCTTTCGCCAAATCATCTGGCATTTCACTTGGAATTTCGATATTGTTCAGCAGACATTGTCCACAGAGATAGTACCCATTCCCAAAATCCGCCATTTCATTAATATCAATCCTATTTTCGCAAACGGAGCAATACCACGTTGTGGTTTTGGCACATTCCTCGCAATATCCAGAGGCACTCTCTTCATCTCGCGGACTGTAAATATCTCTGCACGACCTACAAATCATATAGTCTCCATTCAAAAAGCACTCCGTGCAAAGTAATTCATCCCAATATGGAAGCCCATCTCTAATTTCCTTCGCGCAATCAACACAGTATTTAGGTTCTGAATAACCTCCTCTTTGCACTCCACACCCGACCAGTGCGACGATGGCTAACACACAAGTTAACAGTTCCTGAATCATTTTCACATCTAATCCCTCCAAAGGTGTTATTCACGCCCCCATATCTCCAATATATTCCAGCAAAAACAGGAGCATATGCAAGGCTATGCCGACTGGGCGATGGTCAAAATACCCCTAGAAGCGATCAAATCCATACGGAGCAAATCACTTTTCCACCTTGTCACCGTCCAGTGCACCCCAACCGAAGCGCACGATAGAAATGAGGATGGAGGCCATGACGATGCTTTCATTGATGATGCCGCCCCACGATCCCACCAGCGCATCGTACAGCAGCAGGCAGGGAGAACCCAGCAGATTGGTGATGCGGATCTTTCTTGCGTTGTTCGTCCAGCTGCCGATGGTCCCCATCACCGTGCCCGTTGCGGGCAGGATGCTGACCCAGCCACTCCATGTAAAGAGCATCACCCCAACGGCCAAGGCCGAAAAAATCACGACCCAGCCCTTCCAGCGCACGATGCGGGAATCATTATACCGCGTGAGCATGATATTGCGTACGATATTGATCAGCTGGCTCAGGCACCCGCTGAACGCCCCCAGCAGTGCAAACTGCACACTGAAGGTCAGGCACCCCAGCATCTGCATGATAAAAAGTCCCTTGTTCGTTTTCACCTGAAAGGACATGAAAAAGAACAACACCGCCAAAAATCCAATAGCCTGAATCAAAATATACTGCCCGTTTCCCATTTCTCTACCTCTCTTGATTACCTGTTGCTAAATGCCTGCTTACGGCTCCTGTTGTCCATGCTCCTTTACATAGGAGCTAAGCGCGGTCAGCGTGGTGCGGTCTGTGGGGTGATAGATCAAAAAGCCCCTGTTGCCGCCAACACTGACAGTCACGGTGCGCTCATCCTGAAAAAGCAGATGGCACGCTTCCTCGTCCCCCTCTCCCCATGCGAGCATGACCGCCGCGGAATATGCAATGTTTTCCCTCGATCGCACAGTCAGTACATCCCATGGGAGCAGGTTTCGGAAATCCGCCCGGTACCCTGTTCCCCCGATGATAGAAAGCACGGACGCATAAAGCGCATCCTCTGGGGAAGCGCCCTCCAGCGTATAGCTGTCCATCCGCGGCGAATCTGGTGCGCCAAATTCCGTAACCCGGACGAACACGGCGTCCGCCCGCCGCCCTTCTGCCGGGAGAATTTCGTCCAGTGAATGGGACCGTATCCGCCATGCAGACGCCAGCAAAAGCAGCACCCCTGCGGCAATGGCGGCCATCCGTTTTCTCTTCATCAGCGTCCCCCCTTGAAGTTTTTTATTTCATTGTATCACAACCAATATCCCTTGCGCAAGACGACCGTTTCCATGCGGACAGAAAAAGCTCCCTGCCGGGAAACAAACCCGGCAGGGAGCCATTTTCAGACCTTATAGCACCCGCCGCCAATGAACTCCCGGGCCAAAGAGGTCTTCGGCACGTCATCCGCAGGCAGAGGCAGGAAATAATTCAGGAATTTCAGCAGCCGCTTGGCTTCGATGTATTCCTCGCTGTCCCGTGGCACACCGAACAACAGCGGCTCTACATAGGGCTTGAGCAGCGTCGTTTCATACAGCAGCGCGGAGTTGAACACCCGGTCCGCACTGTCCTGATAGGGGAAAATGTTGTTCTCCTCCCCCTTGCGCACCGAGGGCCACATCCGAATGGTGGCCTGCGCGCTGTATCCCCGCGTCCGGGCATCCCGCTCAATGCGGCGCAGCAGCCGCGCGTCTGTGCTGGGAATGCGGTTATGATCGTCCACATTCAGCGTGGTCAGGCAGCTGATGTAAATTTTATACTTGCTCTCCTTGGGCAGCGCGTGGGAAAACTGGTCGTTCAGGCAATGGATACCCTCAATGACCAGAACATCCTGTTCGCCCAGCGTCAGGTAGTCGCCGTTGTACTCCCGCACGCCCTTTTTGAAATTGAAATTGGGGATCTCCACGGTCTCGCCCTGCAAAAGCCGCATCATATCCGTATTGAACTGTTCAATGTCCATAGCGCCCAGACTTTCAAAATCATACTGACCGTTCTGGTCCCGGGGAGTGTCAGCACGGTTTTTGAAATAATTATCCGTGGCGATGGGATGCGGACGCATTCCGCAGGCCGTCAGCTGGGTGGAAAGGCGGTGGGAGAAGGTCGTCTTACCGGAGGAGGACGGCCCGGCGATCATCACGAAGCGCACATCCTTTCGGCGGGAAATCTCTTCTGCGATGTCGCCGATCTGCTTTTCCATCACAGCCTCCTGCGCCAAGATCATCTCCGTAGCTCTTCCCTGCGAGATCACGTCGTTCATCTCGGCCACATTGGAAATGTGCACCGCCTCCGAGCGCCGTGTATCCTCATGCAGCGCATGGAATACCTTGATGGACGGCTGGAACGGCCCCAATTCCTCTGGATTTTTCTGATTGGGCAGGCGCAGGGCAAAGCCGTCTTCAAACAGCTCCAACGCAAAGCACTTTAAATATCCGGTGTCCGGCACCATATAACCGTAAAAATAGTCCGTGAAATCATCCAGCGTATAAATATTGACATGGGAGTTGATGCGGTAGCTGAGCAGGCGGGACTTATCTTGCATCCGATTCTCTGCGAACAGCTCCACGGCATCATCCGTGCTGACCGACTGCTTGCGGATGGGCACAGCTTGCGCGGCCAGTTCCTTCATCCGCGCCTCCACCCGGCCCAGCAGCGCCTGATCCAGCGTAAAATTACCCCGGGCCCGGACGAACAGCGCATTGCTGATGGAATATTCCACCGTGATCCGCCCCACATTTTCCCGGCCTGCCACATCATAAAAGGCCTTCAGCATCAGAAACACCGCACTGCGCTCATAGGTCTGGATGCCGGGCTTTTCCGCGGCAGTCACCATGCGCAGCGTGCAGTCACGATCCAGCGTTTTATGCAGCTCGCACAGCTTTCCATCCCGGTTCACCAGCAAAATATCGTGAGGATAGTCCGCCTGCACATCCGCGGCGATCGTACGGTAGGGCGTTCCCTTGGGATAAGTATGCTCCACGCCGCCGATGCGGACTTTTAACAGCTTTTCGTTTTCCATCATGCAGCCTCCTTGCTTCCTATTGGGTCAATTATAACAGAGACCCGTGAAAAAATCTGCCCAAAAATCACAACGGAACATTGACAAAAAAACTGCCGCAGGACCTTGTCCTGCGGCAGTTTTCGGAAAACTTCTTACTTCGCGGCCTTGGCAGCCTTGATGGCCTCGATCAGCAGCGGGGTGACCTTGAACAGGTCGCCGCAGATGCCGTAG
>CAKSVQ010000169.1 GCA_934504065.1 uncultured Dysosmobacter sp.
TACTCCTTTTGGCATAGCAAAACACCCCACTTGTTAGATAGTATATCATACTGTCTAACAAATGGGGTGCTGTTCATGAAAGGCTGGACATGGGACGTTCCATTTTTGAAAGCTGCTGCTTGCGCCGAGATGCTCGGTCATTCCAGAATATACACGGTGCAGTTCCGTTTGCCGAAGCTGATGCACTGCTGATATGTGTCGAAATACAGATCAACCTTACTGCCACGCACGCCGGTGTCCTCTGCCACGGCAGTCCCGTATACATACCCATCATTGGTAACGATATACATCTTCGTGCCCAGAGGGATCACACGCTTATCCACGGCCACCGTGCCGATTCGCACGTTGGTCCCTGTGGCGGTGCAGTAGTCCGCGCCGCCATGGCCTGCGGTATAGGCGGTGGCGGTCATGGATTTTACGGAAGAAAAGCGCAGAGCAGTACCGTCGGCCAAGGTCAGCGTACCGCCGCCGGAAGCGTTTTTCTCCACAGAGGAGATGGCGGAGCGACTGGCAGACGCGGTGGTGGAGGAAGCGCTCAACACAGCTTCCGCCGTGCCGTATTCCACGATCTCGTCTACGGCGGTGCTGTCCAGTGTTTCAACGAACTGGCGGCTGAGCTCCCGCCCATTGGAGAAGACCACTTCATAAATCGAAGTACATACCCCGTCGGCCCCCTCCTGCACGACCTTTTCCTCGCCCTTTTTCATATTGGGATTGGCAACGCGGATAGTCTCATGAGCGGCAGGCTCGCTGACACGGTCATAATAAGTGACCTCTTCCGCCACAGTAATGTTTACGCCGGAGCCGGAGAGGTCCACAGCGATCGTTTCCAGAGGGCTGGGAGTGATGCCTGCCCGGGACAGAAGCTTCGATACGCTCTCGCGCTTGGATTGGAGCATCTGGGTCTGACCGTCCCGGTGAATGGAGACCGTCTGCCCGGCGGTCAGGGTCACGTCATATCCAGTCTTACCGGAGGTGACGGAGAGGATCTGACTGGAAAGCTCCGGTACACGGGTGTTTCCGTCCAAGATGATGGCAGCGTCGTCCGTTCCGGTGAGAATATACAATGCGTCTGCGTGGCCTGTGGAAGCGGCGGATGTGGCAAAGACAGCCATAAGGATCAACAGTGCGAGGTGGCTCCGAGACCAGATTCCGTGCAGCAGTGTGTGCAGGTCATACTGTTTCAAAACGATACCCCCTGAGAGTTGGATTTGCCAAAGGAACAGGTTGTTTTTCAACACGGAAACAATTTGTAACTTTTGTTACCGGATGAAAAACTGGGCTTAGTATACACCTCGTTCCCACTTTTGTCAAGTTTATAGCTTGTATGCTGAATTTGATTCCCCACTTTTGACAAAAAACCGCAGAAATCAGCTGGAATATATTTGAAAATAAAAACGGATGGTAACAAAGCGGTAACGAAAAGAGAACGAAAAAGCAAGGCTGTATCTTTTGGGAGAGATACAGCCTTACTTTTTTGAAAATATGAAAGAATCGAAACTTTATTCGGCAATACTGGGGGTAAAGCCCAGGTCCTCCAATTCGCTGACGGCGGTTTTCACGCAGTGCTGGCAGCCGTCAATGGAGACAGTTTTTTCAGGCAGGGAAACGGTAAACTTCAATTCGGCCTTGGTCAGGGCTTCGGTGATGCGCTTCACACAGTTTTCGCACATCATATCGGGGACAGAAATGGTGGTCATGGTTGTATCCTCCTTATTATTTCATCAGTTTTTGTATGGTAGCCAGAAGGTCGTCCACGACCTCCAGATGCCCATTTTGAATGTCCGTTACCACACAGGTATGGATATGGTTGGACAGCAGCTCCCGGGAAAAGGCATTCAGTGCCGATTGAACGGCAGAGACCTGCGTGAGAATGTCTGTGCAGTAGGCTTCGTTTTCCACCATGCCGCGGATGCCACGCACTTGCCCTTCGATCCGGTTGAGACGCTTGATCAGCGCCGCTTCCTCTCCGGCTTCTCGGTGTTTGTGGCGGCAGCAGGCAGGAAGGGGCATATTTACCTCTTTTTCGTTCGCCAAAGCGGTTTCCTCCTTTTAAAGCTTTGCCCGGCCCAGCCGCAGCGCGTTTCCGACCACACACACCGAGCTCAGGGACATGGCGGCTCCGGCGAACATGGGGGAGAGCAGGGGGCCGCCGAAGAGCGTCAGAACCCCGGCGGCGACGGGGATACCCACTGTGTTGTAGCAGAAAGCCCAGAAGAGGTTCTGCTTGATGTCCCGCAGCGTCAGCGCGGACAGCCGCAGCGCCCGGGGAACATCCTGCAGGTCGGAGCGCATCAGCACAATGTCGGCGGATTCAATGGCGATATCGCTGCCGCTGCCGATTGCGCAGCCCACAGTGGCAGCGGTCAGAGCAGGGGCGTCGTTGATGCCGTCGCCCACCATCATGACCTTACGGCCCTGTGCTTGCAGCTTCTGAATGACTCCAGCCTTTTCCTCCGGCAGGACTTCGGCAATGACCTCATCCGCCCCCACCAGACTGCCGATATGGTCAGCGGCTGCGTGGTTGTCTCCGGTGAGCAGTACTACCCGGATACCCTGCTGTTTCATGCTCTGGATGGCGGCGGCGCTGGTGGGCTTTACGGGGTCAGCCACAGAGATTAGCCCCAGCAATTCGCCGTCGGCGGCAAAGAACATCGGCGTCTGGCCCTGAGAAGAAAGGCGCTGTGCCGCTTCGGAAAGGGGAGAGACATCCACACCCTGTTCTTCCAGCAGGCGGCGGTTTCCGGCAAGGACGTTCTTCCCGCCCAGCAGGGCGCGCAGTCCACGGCCGGACAGATTTTCAAACTGCTCCGGCTTTTCTGGGGAGGTAATGCCTTTTTCCGCGGCATAAGCGGTGATCGCGGAGGCCAGCGGATGGGCGGAAACGGCTTCGATCGCCGCCGCGGTTTGCAGCAGGTCGTTCTCACTGCCGCGGCAGGGGATGATCTCCGTGACGGCGGGAGTTCCTTCTGTCACGGTTCCGGTCTTGTCCAGCACCACGGTGTCAACGCTGTGGGTGATTTCCAGAATCTCGCCGGAGCGGATCAAGATGCCGTGCCGGGCGCCAAGTCCGGTGCCCACCATAATGGCGGTGGGGGTGGCCAGACCCAAAGCGCAGGGGCAGGCGATAACCAGCACCGAGGTAAAGACCCGCAGCACAAAGGAGAAAGGCTGGCCCGCCACCGCCCAGATCACAGCGGCCAGAACGGCGATGGTAATGACAGTGGGCACAAAAACGCCAGCAACCTTGTCTGCCGTTTTGGAGATCGGGGCCTTTTTCCCCTGAGCATCCTCCACGAAGCGGATGATGCGGGCCAGCGTGGTGTCCTGTCCCGTGCGGGTGACCCGTACATACAGCACGCCGTTTTCATTCACGCTGCCGCCGATGACCTCACTGCCCACCGTCTTTTCAACGGGCAGGCTCTCACCTGTGAGCATGGCTTCGTTCACGCTGCTTTCGCCGCGCTCCACCGTGCCGTCCACAGGGACACGGGCGCCGGGCTTTACCAGCACCAGATCGCCGGATTTCAGACTTTCCGTGGGGACCTCCCGGCCGGATTCGGCTAGAACCGCCGTGTCGGGAGAAAGGCGCATCAGCGCGGTGATAGCGCCCTTGGTTTTCTGCATGTTCCGGTTTTCCAGAAATTTGCCGAGGGACACCAGTGTCAGCACCACGGCGGCAGATTCATAATAGAGATTATGGACATGGCCGTGGGGATCGTCGGTAATGAGGAAGGTCATGGCCACGCTGTACGCAAAGGAGCAGGCGGAGCCGATGGCGACCAGCGAGTCCATGTTGGGGTTGCCATGCGCCAGCGCTTTGAATCCGCTGATGAAAAAGTTTCTGCCGCAGTAGAGGACCGGAACGGTTAGAAGCATCTGCAAAACGGCGTAGTTCATCGGATGCGTGTGCATGGAGAAAAGATCCGGCAGCGGCAGATCCGGCAGCCCGAAGGGAAGCATCTGCCCCATGGACACATATAAGAGCGCCACAGAGAAGATGGCGGCGGCGATCAGCTCCCGCTTTTTCTGGCGAAGAGCGGCCTCTTCCTCGCTGCGAACGACTTCCGCCGTCTTTTCTTTCTTTTCTGCATGGAGGGCACAGCCAAAGCCTGCCTTTTCCACTTTTGCAACGATCTGTTCTTCTGTGACCTGACTCTCATCATAACAGATGGTCATGATCCCGGTGGTCAGGTTTACGTCGCTGCGTTCCACGCCGGGCAGACGCCGGGTGACCCGCTCGACCGATGCGCTGCACGCGGCGCAGTGCATCCCTGTGATGTCATATTTTCCTTCTTTCATAAGGGCCTCCTAT
>CAKSVQ010000170.1 GCA_934504065.1 uncultured Dysosmobacter sp.
GCCTGCTGCTGCCACTCGGGGTTGGAGACGTCGATGACGTGGAGCAGCAGGTCGGCGTACTCCAGCTCCTCCAGCGTGGCCTTGAAGGCCTCTACCAGATGGTGGGGCAGCTTGCGGATAAAGCCCACGGTGTCAGACAGCAGCACCGTGCAGGTGTCGCTGATCTCCAGGGTCCGGGTGGTGGTGTCCAGGGTGTCGAACAGGCGGTTGTTGGCGGGAATATCCGCCCCGGTGAGCTTGTTCAGCAGAGTGGACTTGCCAGCGTTGGTGTAGCCCACAATGGCCACCACCGGTACCTCGTTCTTGATCCGTCGCTCCCGCTGGGTGGCCCGCACCCGGCGCACGTCCTTCAGCTCGGCCTCCAGCTTGGCAATTTTCCGGTGGATGTGCCGCCGGTCGGATTCCAGCTGGGTCTCGCCGGGGCCGCGGGTGCCGATGGCGCCCTCCTGACGCTCCAGATGGGTCCACATACCGGTCAGCCGGGGCAGCAGATATTTGTACTGGGCCAGCTCCACCTGCAAACGGCCCTCCCGGGTGCGGGCCCGCTGGGCGAAAATGTCCAGGATCAGGGCGGAGCGGTCCAGCACGGACACACCCAGATCCTCTGTCAGCGCCCGCTGCTGGGAGGGGGACAGGGCATTGTCAAAGATGACCATGTCGGCCTCCATGTTCTGCACCAGCAGCTTCACCTCGGCCACCTTGCCCTCACCGATGAAGGTGCGGGGGTCGGGGGAGTCCTTGGACTGGGTGACCACACCCACGCACTGGCCGCCCGCCGTCTCCAGCAGCGCGGCCAGCTCCGCCATCGTTTCCTCCGTGGCGTTTTCCTCCGGGGTCAGGACAAAGGCGTTCAGGCCCACCAGAACCGCCCGGTTAAATTGCTTCTGCTGTGTTGTATCGGTCATAGCTACCTCCGAAATGGGAAAAACCGCAGCCCCGCCACGGGGCAGGGGCTGCGGCAGAAATTAGAATTACTTGGTCAGCACGCGGACGATCTCAGCCATATACATCACGTGGTAGTCCTTGTTGGGGTACCACTTCTCCTTGGCGTCCTCGGGCATATTGGCGGGGTCCATGGCCTGGACAAAGCGCTTGCGGCATACCAGCACCAGGTCGGCCTGCTCAAAGTAGGGCGCGCCCTCGGGGGAGGCCTCTACGGTGAAACCGCACTCCTTCACCTTGTCCACCTCGCGGCCGCTCTTGGCGCCGCACAGAGCCAGAGCCTTGCGGTACTCCTCGCCGAAGAAGGCCAGGGTGAAATACTCCTCCCGGTCTACAAACTCCTTGGTGTAGCGCTGGGGCCGGATATAGCAGGTGGCGGTGGGAGCACCCCAGAATACGCCCAGTCCGCCCCAGCTGGCGGTCATGGTATTGCAGTTTTCCTTGGTGCCGGCGGTGATCAGCATCCACTTGTCGCCGATCAGAGAGAACACATTTTCATTCAGCTGTTTAGGGTCAATGGACTTGAACATAATATAAAACCTCCTGCAAAATATGATCCGGTCAGGTCAGGAGCCGTCCCGTACTTCTTTAGCATACCACAGGAAAGGCCCGTTGGTAAGATGACATTTTGTTGATAAAATGTGGAAAAAAAGAAGGGAATGGGATAGAAAAAGCCGCGCCGAAAACTCGGCACGGCTTTTTGGAACGATCTTACTTGTCGAAGCCAAACTTCTTGTTGAAGCGGCTGACACGGCCGCCGGAGTCCACCATCTTCTGCTTACCGGTGTAGAAGGGATGACACTTGGAACAAACTTCAACACGGATGTCCTTCTTGGTGGAGCCAGTCTCGATCACGTTGCCGCAGGCGCACCGGATGGTAGTCTGCTGATAGTTGGGGTGGAGACCTTCCTTCATTGTATATTCACCTCTTTCTCCTTGTGAGGATCGCTTCGCATAAACGCATTTGATATCTTAGCATAAATTTTTTTGAAAAGCAACACTTTTTTCAAAAAAGTTTGTGGAGATTAAGAGCAGGGCGGGAACGACGGATCTGCGGCAGCTCCGAACGGCAGAGAGACAGGCACGTTTGAGCAGGATGCAGGACCGTCCCATCCTCCTCACGATGGGGAATTGAAAAATCTGACGAAAATTACCCTGACAACGTTGGAAAAAAACGGCATTATTTTACTTGAAAAAATGTTTATGGAAGTGTATTTTGTATACGCAATAAAACTGAATTGGGCAAACCCGCTGAAAGGCGGCGACGCAAAGCCAGATGGGTCTAACGCGGTCCTTTCTAAGGAGAACACGCTATGACAGCCGGTTGCGATCATAAGGAGAGGCGCGCACGCGCCCATCCCACCACCGCCTGCTTTTGGCCCATGCCGGAAGCGGCGGTTTCTTTTTGCACAATGGCAGCAGATTATGGTAGACCAAGCCCGCGGAGGCGGGCAGAAGATAGATGCTTTAGGAGGTAACAATATGAAACGGCGATTATTGTCCATTTTTTTGTCGCTGACGATGATCCTCTCGATGGTACCGTCGGTGTGGGCGGCAGGTGAGACAGGCGAGACGCAGCAGGACAATACAGAGGAGCAGGAGAAGGAAACGACTGCCAAGCCCGAAAAATCCGACAACTGCGGCGCGACCGCCAATGATACTGTCACATGGAAACTGGGGAAAAATTCGGATGACCTGTATCGAAAGGTCGACGAGGATGGCACCATCTCCTATGCGGTCTCTGCGGAAGAGGGATACGAGAAGATCGACGCCTATACGCTGACCATTTCCGGCTCCGGCGATATGGCGGACTATTACGCCCTGAATGTGCAGCGTCCGGCCGACTTTGACGGCGATATTGCCCCGTGGCGCAGAGCACTGCTCTCTGACCCGGAGGCTGACCGTACAACGGATGAGCTTGTTCCGATCACTAAAGTTGAGATTGGCGACGGTGTGACCCGCATCGGTTCCGGTGCGTTTGCCTATACTGAACTTACGGGAACAGTGACCTTTAACGAAAATGTTCATTCTTATGGTGACGGCGTTTTTGCAAGGGACACCGCAATTACAGCTGTCGATTGGACAAACTTCAAGCCCACGGTGAAGATCAAGGATGGATGGGTTAAGTCCTACACGGAAGAACACATCGCAGTACCGTATGCATTTTTCGATGGGTGCAGCAGTTTAGCTACCAGCATCATTGATGGTGAAGAATATTCTGGAGAATTGGTTCTGCCGGATAATGTTGACGCTATTTATGTTGCTGCGTTCCGCGGTACGGGATTCAGCACGGCTGACTTTTCTGATGGGTTAGCCAATATTAAGACTGTTGGTTCTTATGCGATTTCCGGTCTCGAAAATATGAACGAGTTTTTCTATCCAGGAGACGTAGATTTCTATGGAATGGATGACGAAGGACGAAACAATGTCATTAAGGGGGGCGGCATCAAAAAGCTCACCATCGCAAAGGAAGTAACTGAACTGCCGGCCTATTTTTGTACTGGTACAGAAAATCTGACTGTTATAGAATTTGAATCAGGGTCTCAATTAAAGAAAATAGGGAAAATGGCATTCTATGGCACCCAAGCGTTGAAAAGCATTGACATCCCCTCGACTGTAACCTCTATTGGTGAATCCGCTTTTGCGGATTGCTTCAGCCTTGAGAAAATTGAGTTGGGACAGATTGAGTCCTTTGGGCCGAATACGTTTGCAAGATGCTCTTCTTTGGAAACGGCTAAGATTCAGGGGAGCTCTGATGTTACATATCCGAGCAATATGTTTAGCACGTGGGGCAATGATGGACACAGTGCGGCACCGTTAAAAACGCTGGAAATTGGTGCCGGTAAAATTCAGATCAGTCTGTACGGACAAAAGGACAGCATTGAGACCATTGTCTTGGGGGATGGCGTAACAGAGATCCCTGCAAATTTTGCAGCTTACTGTACGGAGTTGACAAGTGTTTCTCTGCCGGACGCCTTGACCTCAGTGCCTGCCAATGCATTTGATGGCTGTTCGAAGCTTGAGGAAGTAGGTATTTCTGAAAACTCGAAGTTGCAGTCTATCGGCAGCAACGCATTTCGGAATAGTGCCTTAACTCAGATTTATATCCCTAAAAATGTCACATCCATTGGAGGCAGTGCATTCAATAAAACACCCATTACGGTATTTGATATGAGTGATGTGCTTGCTGAAAGCATGGAAGTTGGTGATTATGCAATTAACAACTGGTATAAGCCGGATGAGACTAAGCCCGCTTGGAAAGACAACTTCAAATACATCTATGTAAGCAATAGCGGTGC
>CAKSVQ010000171.1 GCA_934504065.1 uncultured Dysosmobacter sp.
GCTGAGTAATTTCTTATTCAATTAGTGCGGGGGTTGTTTACCGCTTCAACCGGGCTCCCAGCTGAGCTATACCCCCGAACCGGAACAAGTGACAGTATAGCAGGGACGGAGGAGAATGTCAACTGCTTTTTTCGTGTTTTTTCAAAAAAATTCCGCTCTTCGGAAATTACTCGAATTGGAGATTGGAGATCTGATAGACATGGAGGATATGCAGGCGCATGGCGGCCCGGGCGCCTTCGGCGTTGCGGGTCTCGATAAAGCGGACGATTTCCCGGTGATCCTGAATGGAGTAGGTCAGGCTTTCTTCAAAATATGTAAGGTCGGTGTAAATGGACTTATTGATAATGGGCATGAGCTTGTTCATGAACTGGTTATGCCCGGCCAGCGCGATGGCGTTATGGAAATCCTGCTCGATCTTGATGGGATTCTTTCCGTGGGCGGCAGCGTCCTCCAGCTTCAGGCTCAGCTCCCGGATGGTGGTGATCTCCTTTTCCGTGGCACGCTTGGCGGCATAAAAGGCGGCGGGGGGCTCCACCATCATGCGGATCTCCAGCAACTCCCGGTTGCTGGCGGAGACCGTCTCCAGCGGCGAGAGGTCGGCGTTGGGGGTGGGCAGGTCATAGGAAGTGACGAACGTGCCCCGGCCACGCTTGATCTCCACCAACCCGCGGGTGCACAGGATGCGGATGGCCTCCCGCAGTGTGACGCGGCTGATGCCAAGTTCATCAGCCAGTTCCATTTCATTGGGGAGCTTATCTCCCGTTTGGAAGCGGCGCTCGATCAGGATCATATCCATGATCTGACTTGCTGCCTGTTCAGACAGCGGAGACGTGGGGCCAACCATAACAACACCTCCTGTATGATTTCTTTGTGACGTAAATAACACAGTAAAGACATCTTACGACTGCTGACAAGAAAATGCAATACCTATTTGTGAAAAAATTCTATATAGTAGAAAAATGCACAAAAACGGAAGACAAAAAAGAGTGATTTTGACAAAGTTGAAAATTTAAAAACTTTGAGATTGACTTTTTGAAGGCATATGCATAAGATAATAGACGAAAGGCGTTACATAAGACGTAAGATGACTTATGAGACGAGGTAAGACGTGTGGGATCGACTATCGGCAAGACGTTCCTCGCAAAGAGAGGGAGGAGCCGATGGAAGAGACGCTGCGGGTGACACTGGTCGCCAACGCCGGACTGCTGCTGAAATATCAGGGCGTGACCATGCTGCTGGATGGGATCTACGGCAAGGAGGGACATCCTTTCAGCAACATCAGGCCGGAGGTCTGGCGGCGGATGCTGGCAGGGGAGGCCCCCTTTGAGAGGATCGACTACCTGCTCTTCACCCACGCCCATCCCGATCACTTTTCCCCGGAAATGACACAGGAGTTTCTTCGCTGCCGCAAGGTGAAGGGCCTGTTCCTGCCGGACACCGGGGCGGTGCACGAAAGCGGTCTTGCCGCTTATGTGCAGGCGGAAAGGCTTCCCTGTGTGATGCTCTCCAGTCAGACGGACCACGCGGCCTACCGTGTGGAGCCGGAGATCACGGTACGCGCCTTTAAAACCAGACATCTGGATAAAAAGTTTCAGGATGTGGATCACTTTTGCTACCTCATCAGCTTCGGGAGCAAGAATGTGCTGTTCACGGCGGACGTGGATTACACCACCGAGACCTTTGACAGCATCCGGGACATCCCGTTGCGGGCGGCCTTTGTGAATCCCCTGTTTTTCGGGGTGCTGCGCCGGGGCAAGGGAAGATACTTCCATGGACAGCTCAACGCCAGATGCTTCTGCATTTATCACGTTCCCTTTTCAGGGGACGACAGCCTGCGGATGCGCCCGATCCTCGCCCATGAAATGGTCGAGTGGCCGTCGGAAAAGCCGGAGGCAGCCGTTCTCTGTGATGCATTCCAGCATATCGACCTGTAAGAAACGACAGAATTTTTAGAAGGAGGCTGGCATGGGAAATTTGGACATGGAAATGGCTCAGGGCAAGCTGGGCCGCGTCATCGCGCTGCGGCTAAAGCCCGGCACGGACGTTCTGCTGGGTCTGGAGGAGGCCTGCAAGCGCAACGGAATCAATAACGGCGTGATCCTCAGCGCCATCGGGAGTCTTGATAGCCCCCACTTCTGCAACCCTGTGGAGCTGCCCACCAAGGCAGGCTACGGCTATGGCGAGACGCTGCATCTGACCGGCCCCATCGAGCTGACCAACGCGTCCGGCATTATCTGCCACGACGATGAGGGCAACACCAACCTGCACGTCCACATGACGGTGACCGACCGCCACGGCAACGCGCACGGCGGCCATCTGGTGGAGGGGACGAAGGTCCTTTTGACCGTGGACGTCATCATTGCCGAGATCGAGGGTCTGGTCATGGGCCGCAAGTACGATAACGAGTTGGAAGTTCCCCTGTTTGCGCCCAGACAGGCGTAAAGGGAAACCATAGATTTCACAAAATTTACAGAAAGGCGTGAAAACATTGGCAACGAAGAAAAACTCTGGAGAAAAGTACTCCAAGGAGCAGCTGCTGGGTTTCTACCGTACCATGGTTCGGATCCGGGAGTTTGAAGAGCATGCCGCTGAATGTTTTACCAAGGGTATGCTGGCAGGCAACATTCACCTGAGCATCGGTCAGGAGGCCGCTGAGGCAGGCGCGTTCGCCGCTATCCAGCCCAAGGACTATTTCACTTCTACCCACCGCGGCCACGGCCACGTCATCGCCCGCGGCGGCGACCCCAAGCTGGCCATGGCTGAGCTGTTCGGCAAGAAGACCGGCTATTGCAAGGGCAAGGGCGGTTCCATGCACATTGCCGATATGGCCAAGATGAACCATCTGGGCGCCAACGGCATCGTGGGTGCCGGCCAGCCCATCTCCGCCGGCAGCGCGCTGGCTTCCAAGATCATGGGCGACGATTCCGTCACCGTGGGCTGCTTCGGCGACAGCTCCACCAACGAGGGTTCTTTCCACGAGTCCCTGAACATGGCTGCCACGTGGAAGCTGCCTCTGGTGTGGTTCATTGAGAACAACTGCTACGGTGTGTCCACCGAGATCCACCGCGTGACCAACACTCCGGACCTTGCCACCCGCGCCGCCGCTTACGACGTGCCTTACGCTGTGGTGGACGGCACCAATCCCACGGAGGTCTATGAGGCCATGACCAAGGCCATGGACCATGCCCGCAGCGGCAAGGGTCCCTTCGTGGTCGAGGCGAAGGTCTACCGTTATCAGGGCCATTACTGTGGCGATCCCGCTGTGTACCGTCCCAAGGAGTACATGGAGAACGCTCTGGCCAACGACGGCATTGAGAAGCTGGCCAAGCGCCTGAACGCTCTGGGCGTGAAGGACGAAGAGCTGGAAGAGATCAAGAAGGCCGCCAAGGAGGAAATGGACGAGGCTGTGAAGTTCGCTGACGAGTCTCCCTATCCCGATCCTTCTGAAGTCACCGACGATATGTATACTGCGGATAACGAAAGGTGTGTGGCAAGATGAGCAAGAAAATTACTGTCAGCAAGGCCATTCGTGAGGGCCTGCTGGAAGAGATGCGCCGCGATGACAAGATGTTCATCATGGGCGAGGATATGGCAGTCATGGGCAACGTGTTTGCCATTACCACTGGTTTTCTGGATGAGTTCGGCCCCAACCGTGTGATCGATACCCCCATTTCCGAAGAGGGCTTCATGGGTATGGCTGTGGGCGCTGCTATGCGCGGCATGCATCCCTGCGTGGAGTTGATGTATGACGACTTTGTCACTGAGTGCGCCGACCCCCTGTTCAACCAGGCTGCCAAGCTGAAGTACATGTCCGGCGGTCAGTGCTCCATTCCTCTGGTGCTGCGTATGCCCATGGGCTCCGGCCGCCGCAACGCCGGCCAGCACTCCCAGTCTCTGGAGGGCATGGTGTGCCACTTCCCCGGATTGAAGGTCGTGGCTCCCTGCTCCGCTGCTGACGCCAAGGGCCTGATCAAGTCCGCCATGCGCGATCCCGATCCCGTGGTCGTCTTCGAGCACAAGCTGCTCTACGCCCACAAGGAAGAGATTCCCGAGGATGAGGATTATCTGGTGCCCATCGGCAAGGCCAACGTCAAGCGTGAGGGCAAGGACCTGACCATCATTACGTGGAGCCGCGAGGTCAACTTCTCCATGGAAGCCGCTGAAAAGCTGGCTGCCGAGGGCATCGACGTGGAGGTGCTGGACCTGCGCACGCTGGTGCCTGTGGAC
>CAKSVQ010000172.1 GCA_934504065.1 uncultured Dysosmobacter sp.
GCCTTGGCAATGGCGCCCTTCATGCCCTTGGCGCCCTCGGTGAGCACCAGCTCCGCGCCGTAGGCCTTCATCAGCTGGCGGCGCTCCACGCTCATGGTGTCAGGCATGACGATGATGATGCGATAGCCGCGGGCAGCTGCCACGCTGGCAAGGCCGATTCCGGTGTTGCCGGAGGTGGGCTCGATGATCACGGAGCCGGGCTTGAGCTTGCCGCTGGCCTCGGCGTCGTCGATCATGGCCTTGGCGATGCGGTCCTTCACGCTTCCGGCGGGGTTGAAGTATTCCAGCTTGCCAAGGACCTTGGCCTCCAAGCCCTCGGACTTTTCAATGTGGGTCAGTTCCAGAAGCGGGGTCTTGCCGATCAGCTGGTCAGCGGAAGTATAAATGTTGCTCATAATAAAGTTCCTCCTTAAAATCTGTCAAAATGTCGAATTGTTTCAAATCATGTTCGGGAAAGTACCTGATTGGTTCAGCGGCGACATCGACATCGGAGGGGCAGGTTGTATTTCATTTTTAATACCAACCTTTCGAATAGGTTAGTATGGATTATAGACCGCTCTCTTCCAGTTGTCAAGTGGGTAAGCGCAAATTTTTTTCATTGATTTCCTATTTACCATGTTATATAATAGGTTATAACAAGGGAGGGCTCATGTATGTTGATTTCCACAAAGGGCCGCTATGCGCTGCGGGTCATGATCGATCTGGCCGAGCACCAGACGGACGGATATGTGCCGCTGAAGATCATTGCGGATCGTCAGGGCATTTCAGAGAAATATTTAGAAAGTATCATCAAACTGCTGGTCAAGGCCAAGCTGCTCAGTGGTGTACGGGGCAAGGGAGGCGGTTATCGCCTGACCAAGGCCCCGGAGATGTATAGCGTAGGCACGATCCTGCGGCTGACGGAGGAATCCATGGCCCCGGTATCCTGTCTGGAGCCGGATGCGGAAAGCTGCCCCCGGGCAGCGGAGTGCCGCACGCTGGAGCTGTGGCGGGGGCTGGACAGAGTCATTTCCGACTATCTGGACAATGTGACCGTGGCCGACCTGATGCGCACTGGAAGCGCGGGGGACGACTATGTAATTTGAATTTCGGACAAGTGGCTTTGCCACTTGTCCGAGGGGGATTCGCTTCGCTCCGTGCCTCGGTTGGCCGCGATGCGGCCAATTCGACACTCGCTTCGCATAATAAAAGCGCCAGTCCTGATGGACTGGCGCTTTGCTATTTGATTTAGTTGGTTTACAGCTGCTTGACCGTGTAGTAAACGGCCAGCGCGAAGACCACGATGCCCAGCGCCCACATGACGTAGTACGCGGCGGCGGTGCTGATCAGCGCAGCGGCGATGGACACCACGGTGAGACCACAGGCGGCATAGACCGGAAGCAGGTCTGCAGAGGCGGGCAGCAACTTCTTCAGCTTGCCCTGTTTGGCCAGCAGGGTGATAATGACCGCCGCAGCCAGATAGACAACGGAGACCACCTTGACATACATGCCCAGATACTGGCTTGCGCCTACCCGGCGGCAGATCCACAGCAGCACCAGCGTGATGCCCAGCAGCGTCAGCGCCAGCGCGCACTCGCGGTCATAGAGGCTCCACAAAATGCCCAGAAGCATCACCACCGGGACGATCACCGTCAAAAGTGACAGCGTGGAGACGTTCCAGCGCACCAGCAGGGCGGAAAGGCCGAGGAACAGCCCGGCGGCGGCAATACACACGCCCGTCAGCAGCTTTTTCCGGTCCGTTTTCTTCACCGCGGCCAGCACCGCGCCGATGACTGCCAGCGCCGCGCCCGCGCCCATCAGGGCGGGAAGATAACGGTCGAACCACGCGATCTGCTGCACGGCGCTGCCGTTGGCATAAAAGCGGCGGACGATCAGCAGGTATAACTCCGCCACCAGTCCGGCGAGAAAGAGCTTCATTGCGCCATTCATCGGCTCATCATATTTGATGGGCTTTTTGGCTGTATTCTTCGGCATATATAGACCTCCAGAGGTGTTATCAAATATAAAACGGCAACAAGCGCCGCCGACATACTGTGTCAGTATAGCAGGTTTTATTCCCTTTTGCAAGGGCGGGACTGTATCCTTTTTGTGAATTTTGCATGGCCAAAGGCCACGCTTCAGACCCGGCGCTCCCGGGGCAGCGAGCGGTGCAGGGCCTGCGTGAAGCGGATGGAATCCGCTACGGACTGCTTTAAAAGCGCCACGAACTGCTGGGCCAGCGGTGTCATGGCGCCGCCCCGGGGCATGATCCAGCCGATGCGGAAGCTGGGCTGCCCGGCCAGCGGCACGGTGACCACGGACTGGCTGATGAAGCTTTCCACCAGCAGGCCGCTTCCGGTGGTGAAGGCATCCGTCCGGGCGAGGATGTTCATCATGGTGGCCCGGTCATTGACGGTGATGCACCGCTCCGGCCGCTTGAGCGACATCATCTGGTATTCCTCCGTCAGGTCGGCGGACACGCCCTGGGCGTGCTCAAAGCAGACATAGGGGAACCCCTCCAGATTCCCCTCCTGTACGCTGTCGCACCCGGCGAGGGGATGTTCCCGGCGGACATAGATGCACGGCGGCACGGCGGCCACCTCATGAAATTCCAGATTGCGGGCATCCAGCAGGCGGCGGATCATCTTCTCCGTCAGGTCGGTGAGAAAGATGACGCCCAGATTGGCCCGGTGGTCATACACGTCCTCGATCACGGCGTCCATGCCCGTTTCCTTGATGGTGCAGCGGTAACGGCTGTCCTCCATCTCCCGCATCAGCCGGACGAAGGCGTCCTCTGTAAAGGGATAGCGCTGGGTGGAAACGGAAAAGCGCACCGGAGCGGCGGCATTGCGGCCTTCGCCGTAAAGCTGCTCGATGCGGCGCTTCTGCTCCAGCAGCGCCACGGCATAGCTTAAAAACTCCTCGCCCTCGGGGGTGAACTCCACGCCCCGATTGCTGCGGACAAAAAACTGAATGCCCAGCTCCTCCTCCAATTCCCGCACAGCGGTGGAGATGCCGGACTGGGATAAAAGCAGCTTGTGGGCGGCCTTGTTGATGGAGCCGCAGCGGAAGATCTCCACCACATACGTGAGCTGCTGAAAGGTCATAGGATCGCCTCCTGCGTGTTATCGTTTTTCATTATAACGGCGGCGGCGCAAATTGTCAAATTCCGGAGAATGCACGCAGGCGCGAAAAAAATCGAATCTTGGAAGATATTTTTTGCGGAACAGGCCAGCGGGGGGTACAATAAGCATATTGTGTATGATGTGTGCGGCGATAGGACTGCCCTTTTTCGCGTGTGGGCAGCGCCCGGAACGTGCCGGGCGCCGACGCTGAAAGAGTGAGGAGGACGGAACATGTCCGATGAGAAAAGAGCGGCCCTGTCCGGGGAGCCCCTGCTGGGGGAGCTTTCCCGACTGATTTTGAACGACACCAACCAGATGATCCAGCTGGCAGACCTCGATACCCTGACCATGCTGTATGCCAACCGCCCGGCGCTGGAATACGCCGTGCACAGCGGCGAGCCGTATGAGGGCAGGCACTGCTATGAATACATGATGGGGCTGGACGCCCAGTGCCCGTTCTGCCCCCTGCGCCGGATGAACGGCGAGGTAAGCGACGAGGGCGAAGTGGATAACGGCAGGGAAATTTACGCCTTCAAGACCCGGGTGGCTCCGTGGAACGGAAGGCAGGCTTTTGTGGAATACGCGTGGAACATCACGGAACTGCGCCGCACGGAAAAGGTGTTTGCCGCCTAGATCCGAACGCTGATGGATGCCATTCCCGACGCGCAGGGCATTTTCCGCTTCGATGTGACGCAGGGGCGCTGTCTGAGCGTGAGCGGGGTCTCCCGCAACATCAGCGCCATTCGGCAGGACTCCATGGACGCCGCCGTGGAGAGCATGGCCGCCTTTGTTCCGGACGGGGAGACGCGCAGGCAGGTGTTTGCGGCGTTTTGCCGGGAGGCCATGCAGACGGCCTATGCCCGGGGCGATGTGCAGGTGGTGCGGGAGGCGGACAGCTTTTTTGATGACGGCTCCATCCGCAGCGTCCGCCTGACGGCCCGGCTGACGGTCAATCCCACCACGGGGCATCTGGAATGTGTGCTCTACGGGATGGATATTTCCGATGAGAAGCGGAAGCAGGCGGAGTATGAGGCCTACATCCGCCAGTAGCTCTCTGTATTCGACGCGCTGGGGCGGGACTATCTCAATATCTGCC
>CAKSVQ010000173.1 GCA_934504065.1 uncultured Dysosmobacter sp.
AGCACCTTGGCATCGAACTGGGGATGCAGCAGGGTATCCAGGGACCGGGGCTCGATCATGGCCACGGCCTTCTTCTCATCGATCATGCCCTCGTCCACCAGATCGCAGGCGATCTTCAAAGCGGCGGCGGGGGTGCGCTTGCCGTTGCGGGTCTGGAGCATGTAGAGCTTGCCGTGCTCCACGGTGAACTCCATGTCCTGCATGTCGCGGTAGTGGTCCTCCAGCGTCTTGCAGACACCCTCAAACTGGGCGAACGCCTCGGGGAACTTCTCAGCCATCTCGGCGATGGGCATGGGGGTGCGCACGCCGGCCACCACGTCTTCGCCCTGGGCATTGGTCAGGAACTCACCGAAGAGTTTCTTCTCGCCGGTGGCGGGGTTGCGGGTGAACGCAACGCCGGTGCCGCAGTCGTCGCCCATGTTGCCGAAGGCCATGGACTGCACGTTGACGGCGGTGCCCCAGGAATAGGGGATGTCATTATCCCGGCGGTAAACATTGGCGCGGGGGTTGTCCCAGGAGCGGAAAACGGCCTTCACGGCGCCCATCAGCTGCTCCTTGGGGTCGGAGGGGAAGTCCACACCGATCTTGGACTTATACTCGGCCTTGAACTGCCCGGCCAGTTCCTTGAGGTCCTCGGCGGTCAGCTCCACGTCCTGCGTGACGCCGCGGGCTTCCTTCATCTTGTCAATGAGCTGCTCAAAGTACTTCTTGCCCACTTCCATAACAACGTCGGAGTACATCTGGATAAAGCGGCGATAGCAGTCCCATGCCCAGCGGGGATTGCCGGACTTCTTGGCCAGCACATCCACCACGGTCTCGTTCAGGCCCAGGTTCAGAATGGTGTCCATCATGCCGGGCATGGAGGCCCGGGCGCCGGAACGGACGGAGACCAGCAGGGGGTTCTCGGCGTCGCCGAACTTCTTGCCGGTGATGCCTTCCATCTTCTCAATGTACTCCATGATCTCGGCCACGATCTCGTCATTGATCTTCTGGCCGTCTTCATAGTACTGGGTACAGGCCTCGGTGGTAATGGTGAAGCCCTGGGGCACGGGCAGGCCGATGTTGGTCATCTCGGCAAGGTTTGCACCCTTGCCGCCCAGCAGCTCGCGCATATTGGCGTTGCCTTCGGTGAACAGGTAACAGTACTTTTTGCTCATTTTCATTCCTCCGTATTTTTATCGCTGCCAAACGGCAGATAAGCTGTCGAACTACAAAGTAAACGATTGCACACGTTCGGGACTTATTCATTATAATGGTCATGCTTCTGGAAAACAATGCATAAATACGATAATAAAATTCGGAAAAAATCAAGCATTTTCACGAAAATCCCGCAAGGTGCACGAAAAACTACCCAAATGCCCGTTTTACAGGGTGCGCTTTCGGGGGCAGACGTGACAAATGTCCGCCGCTGGGAAACAAACGGGGGTTCCCGGCGGCGGACAGATTTTTACATGCGGCTCAGCCGATGCCGCCGTTCACCGCGCCTAAGACGAACACGGCGGCGGTGAGCAGGCAGAAGAGATATTTATACAGCGGATAATACCATTGGCCGATGCGCTGCTTTCGCCCCAGCGACACGGCATCCTCCACGGCCTGACGGCCCCAGACCCACGCAAACAGGATGCCAGCCAGCGCCGCGCCCAGCGGACAGACGTAAATGGAGACAAAGTCCATCCACGGCGAAACGATGCCCTGAATGCACACCGCCACCACGGTGCCGATGAGCCCCACCGTGCCCACGGCCTTGAGCCGACTCAGGCCGAAGTGGTCCTGCAGGGCGGCGATGGGCGCTTCAAAGAGGTTCACAAGGGAGGTGAGCCCCGCGAACAGCACGGCGATGAAGAAGACGATCATCACGATCCCGCCGCCGGGCATGGATTTGAAGAGGTAGGGCAGGGAGATGAACATCAGTCCCGGGCCGCTTTCCGAAAGGACGGCCCCGGTAGTAGCCATGGCGGGGATGATGACCAGCGCGGCCAGCAGGGCGGCGCAGGTGTCGAACACCGCCACGGTGACGGCGGAGGAAACGGTGTCCTCCTCGTCAGAGAGGTACGAGCCGTAAATGATGGTGCCGTTGCCTGCAAGCGACAGTGAAAAGAATGACTGTCCCAGCGCGTAAACATACATCATGGGGTCCTGAAAGGCCTCGGGCCGGATGGTGAACATCCAGCGGTAGCCTGCCGAGGCCCCGGGCTGGAAGGCGACATACACCGCAAGGCCAATGAACATGATGTAGAAAAGGGGGATCATGACCTTGTTGGCCCGCTCGATCCCGGAGGCGATGCCAAGGTTCATGATGGCGAAATTCACCGCCAGCGCAATGATGAGCCAGAGGTTATTGCCAAAGGCCGAGGCCATGCGCCCGAAGGCCGCGCCGAATTCCTCCACCCCGCTGGGGGCCAGCACCGCCCCGGTGAAGCTGCTGAAGGTGTATTTGAAGATCCAGCCCACCACCACGGAGTATCCGATGGCCAGCATCAGCGCCCCCACCATGGGGACCGCGCCGATCAGCTCTCCGGTGCGGCGCTTATCCTCTCCCCGGGAGGCCATGGCCGTGCCGAAGGCGCCGATGGGGCCGGAGCGGGCAGCCCGGCCAAAGCTCATCTCGCCGATCACGCCGGACAGGCCGATGAGAATATCGAAGACCAGATACACCAGCAGGAACGAGCCGCCGTAGGCGGCCATGCGGTAGGGGAAGAGCCAGATGTTGCCCATGCCCACGGCAGAGCCGATGCAGGCCAGAATAAAGCCCAGCCTGCTGCGGAAGCCGTCGCGCGATTCCAGTGTTTTACCCATGGACGATACACACTCCTTTTCCAAAATGCCCCCGCGCGGGGAAGGATGCGGCTGCTCACTGTGTCCCAACAGTACCAGAATATCCCGCGATGGGGAAAAAGTTTCCGAAAAATAAAAAGGGACAGGCAGAAATTTCAATTCCCGCGGCAGGGCGGCAAGGGATGGAACCGGGATTTTCCCTGTTTTCTTTTCCCGGGAAGTATGATAGAATCAAGTTTCAGCGAAAGGAGCGGCCTATGTCTTTGTTTGAACGGTTGAAAGAGGACCCGGCGGCGCTGCGGGTGCGGGAGGCGGCGCAGAGGGACGCGCTGTCCCACGCGCTGCTGATCACCGGAAGCGGCGACCGGGTGGGCCTGGCCCGTTATACCGCGGCGGCGATGGAGTGCGCGGCGGAGGGCGGAAAGCCCTGCGGAGTATGCCCCGCCTGCCGGAAAACGGAGCAGAACATCCACCCGGACGTGGTGACCGTGCAGGACGCGGAGCATAAGCAGATCGCCGTGGATGTGGTGCGCGGCGTCCGGGCCGACGCCTATATCCGCCCCAACGAGGGGCGGCGCAAAGTCTATCTCTTTCCGGACTGCGGCCTTTTGACCGAGCAGGACCAGAACGTCCTGCTTAAGACCGTGGAGGAGGGGCCGCCCTACGCCGCGTTTTTGTTCTGCGCGGAAAATCCCAGTCAGGTGCTGCAGACTCTGCGCTCTCGCTGCGTGGAGCTCAAACTCCACCCCGCCATCGGCGAGGAGGACGGCGAGCCCAGCGAGGCGGCGCAGGCGCTGTGCCGGGCCATCGGCAGCCGCCGCCGAGGCGCTGTGGCGGAAGCGGCGGTGCGGCTGGAGCGGAAAAAAATGGACCGGGACGCTCTGGGGGCCATGCTGGAGCGCAGCAGGCAGTCCTTCGCGGCGGCGCTTTTGCTGCTTTACGGGCACCCGGCAGAGCCGATGGAGGAAGAAACCGCCGTATTTCTTGCGAAAAACTTGACAAAAAACCAAATCATGTTCACAATAGAACTATTACAGAAGTATCAAGGCGAATGTGCCTATAACGTTGGCGTGGGCCACGTGCTGGGCGCGCTTGCCGCCGAATTGGAGGGTATCCTTTGACAGAAGTCATCAGCGTCCGTTTCCGAAACGGATGCAAGAATTATTATTTTGATCCCAGGGGCCTGCGGGTGAAAATGGGGGAGCAGGTGGTGGTGGAGACCGCGCAGGGAAGCGAGTTTGCCACCTGCACCGAGGGGAACCATGAAGTGGAGGACTCCGCCGTGGTGCAGCCGCTGTGCGCCGTGCTGCGCATGGCCACGGCCAACGACCGCCGTGTGGTGGAATACAACAAGAAAAAAGAGAGCGAGGCCTTTGACATCTGCGAGAAGAAGATCGCGGATCACGGTCTGGAAATGA
>CAKSVQ010000174.1 GCA_934504065.1 uncultured Dysosmobacter sp.
TGGAAAAAAGATTCTATGCAGCAGGGGGAGTACGAGGGGGCGGGAGCCCCTTCGTGTTGGATCGAATGCCTGCAAAACGCCCGCAAACGCGGGCGTTTGCGCCGTGCAGCAGCTTTTTGGACAGCACAGCAGACAAAAAAGCGAGGCATTAGGAAGGCTGTCAAAAAAGTCTACATAGACTTTTTTGACAGCCTGAGAGCCCGGAGAAGCGAAAGCTTCTCCGGGCTCTTTTTTTAGATTCTGCGCATGAAATGCGAAAAACCAGAAATCCTATGCGGGAACCCAATTTATCCTGAAAAGGAGTGAGCTTGCTTGGAAACGGCGATCCATAATACCTCGGAGATCGGGCGGCTGAAGCAGGTGCTGTTGCACCGTCCCGGCGGCGAGCTGGAAAATCTGATGCCGGAATATCTGGAACGGCTGCTGTTCGACGACATTCCCTATTTGAAGGAGGCCCAGCGGGAGCATGATGCCTTTGCCGACTGCCTGCGGGAGCAGGGGGTGGAGGTGGTGTACCTCACCGATCTTGTCACGCAGTCCCTCACTGGGCCGGAGGTGCGGCGGGAGCTGGTGCGCCAGTTTCTGGACGAGGCCGGAGTGAAAGAGCGGCGGGAAGCGCTGGAGGAATATTTTTCCGCGATGGACGACCGGGAGCTGGTGCGGACCATGATGTCCGGCGTGCGCAAGGACGCGCTGCGCGCCGCGGGCGGACGGCTGGGGGACTATCTCTCCGCCGCGGAGGAGGACTATCCCTTTGCCATCGACCCTTTGCCCAACCTCTATTTTACCCGGGACCCCTTTGCCACCATCGGCACAGGCGTTTCCCTGCACAAAATGCACACCGCCACCCGCAACCGGGAGACCCTCTTCGGCAAATTCATTTTCGACCACCATCCCAAATACCGGGGCGTGCCCCGGTGGTATGACCGGGGCGAGACCACGTCGCTGGAGGGGGGCGACATTCTGGTGCTGTCGCCGCAGGTGCTGGCGGTGGGCATTTCCCAGCGCACCCGGGAGGACTCTATCGACACGCTGGCGGAGACCGTGCTCTCTTACGGCGGCAGCTTTCAAAAGGTGCTGGCGTTCAATATCCCCAAGACCCGCTCGTTCATGCATCTGGACACAGTGTTCACCATGGTGGACCGGGACAAGTTCACCGTGCACCCCAACATTCTCTCCAGCATCACGGTGTTCGTGATGGAGCTGGGCGAGGATGGAAAGATGAAGATCCGGCAGGAGGACGGCCGTCTGGAGGATATTCTGAAAGAACATTTGCAGCTGGACCGCGTAACGCTGATCCCCTGCGGCGAGGGCAGCGAGATCGACGCCGCCCGGGAGCAGTGGAGCGACGGCAGCAACACGCTGGCCATCGCCCCCGGCGAGGTGGTGGTCTATTCCCGGAACTATGTGACCAACCGGGCGCTGGAGGAGGCGGGAGTACGCATCCATGTGATCCCCAGTGCGGAGCTGAGCCGGGGCCGGGGCGGCCCGCGGTGCATGTCCATGCCGCTGTGGCGGGACGATCCCTGAAAATCTGAACGACAAGGAGAATGACCAATGGCAGTGAATTTAAAGGGCCGCAGCTTTTTAACGCTGGAGGATTTTACCCCCGGCGAGATCCGCTATCTTCTGGACCTGGCTCACGATCTCAAGGCCAAGCGCCGGGCGGGGGTATGCGAGCCGACCATGCAGGGCAAGCACATCGTCCTTCTGTTTGAAAAAACGTCCACCCGCACCCGCTGCTCCTTCGAGGTGGCAGCCACGCAGGAGGGCGCCCATGTCACCTATCTGGACGCGGGCAGCTCCCAGATGGGCAAAAAGGAATCGCTGGAGGACTCGGCCAAGGTGCTGGGGCGGTTTTTCGACGGCATCGAGTACCGGGGCTATGAGCAGTCGGTGGTGGAGGACCTTGCAAAGTGGGCGGGCGTTCCCGTGTGGAATGGCCTGACCGACGCCGATCACCCCACCCAGATCCTTGCCGATCTGCTGACCATCGAAGAGCATTGCCGCAAGCCGCTGAACAAGGTGAAGGTGGTCTTCCCCGGCGATGTGCGCAACAACATGTGCTATGCGTGGATGATCGGCGCGGCGAAGATGGGAATGCATTTTGTGGCGCTGGGGCCGGAAAAGCTGATGCATGAGATGGACGCCGCCCTTGTCCGCCGCGTGTTTGACACGGCGCAGGAGACCGGGGCGCTCATTGAGATCACCGACCAGATGAAGGACGTGAAGGATGCGGACGTGATCTATGGCGACATCTGGGCCTCCATGGGCGAGGAGGCGCTGATCCCGGAGCGAGCAAAGCTGCTGGCGCCCTATCAGGTGACGGAGAAGCTGCTGGAGGACACTGGAAACCCCGACGTGTTGTATATGCACTGCCTGCCTTCCTTCCATGATTTTGAGACGAAGCTGGCCAAGGAGTGGAAGGAAAAGGGGGTGGACATCCGGGAGGTGACCGACGGCGTGTTCCGCAGCCGCCACAGCGTGGTGTTCGACGAGGCGGAAAACCGGATGCACACCATCAAGGCCGTGATGGTGGCCACCATTGGAAAATAAACGGCAGGGGGACGGCCCTTTGGAGAAAAAACGCTTTCAAATGCCCACGGCGTTCACCATTTTGTTCCTGCTCATCGCGCTGGTGGCGCTGGCCACGTGGGTGATCCCGGCGGGGTCTTATGAATATGTGGACGGCGTGCCCCAAAGCGGCACGTACCACGCCGTGGCCAAAGCGCCGCAGGGGCTGGGCGCGGTGGTGAAAGCGCCGTTTTCCGGATTTTATGACGCGGTGGACGTGTGCGTGTTCATCCTGACCGTGGGCGGCTTTCTGGGCGTGGTGATGAAGACCGGGGCGGTGGACGCAGGCGTGGGCGCGGTGCTGCGGGCGCTGGGCGAGCGGCAGAAGTGGCTGATCCCCATTTTGATGCTGCTCTTCGGCCTTGGCGGCACCACCTACGGCATGTGGGAGGAGACCATGGCTTTCTTTCCCCTGCTCATCCCGGTGTTTCTGGCGGCGGGCTACGACGCGGTGACGGCCATCTCCGTGGTGCTGCTGGGCGCGGGAGCCGGGGTCATCAGTTCCACGGTGAATCCCTTTGCAACAGGCATCGCGGCGGGGTTTGCAGGGGTCTCGCTGGGCGAGGGCATTTTGCTGCGCATCATCCAGTGGGTGGTGTTCGAGGGAGCGGCCATCTGGTATGTGGCATCCTACGCCGCCCGGGTCAAGCGCCAGCCCTCCGCCTCGCTGACGGCGGGGGGCAGCGCCCCGGCCTTCACGGCGGGGCAGCCGCTGGAGCTGACCGGAAGGCGCAAGGTGATCCTGGCCGTGTTCGCGCTGGTATTCCTCATCATGGTCTACGGTGTGATCCCCTTTGGCGAGATGGGCCTGCCGCTTCCCACGCTGGGGTGGTGGTTCCCGGAGCTTTCCGCGCTGTTTCTGGTGGGCGGCATCGCCGTGGGGCTGATCGACCGCATGGGCGAGGCGGAGATCGCCGAGACCTTTGTAACTGGCTGCGGCGAGCTTTTGAGCGTGGCGTTCATCATCGGCATCAGCCGGGGCGTCACGGTGCTGATGAACGACGGCGCCATCACCGACACCGTCCTCCACTGGGGCGAGCAGGCCCTCTCCGGCGCGGGCCCGGTGGTGTTCGTGGTACTGGTGTACCTCATCTACCTGCCCTTGACGGTGCTGATCCCTTCGTCCTCCGGGCTTGCCACGCTGTCGGTGCCCATTATTGCGCCACTGAGCCAGTTTGCGGGCGTGGGGGGCGATCTGGTGGTCACGGCGTTTCAGTCCGCCTCCGGCCTTGTCAATCTGGTCACGCCCACGGCGGCGGTGGTCATGGGCGCGCTGGCGCTGGGCCACGTGCCCTATGACAAGTGGCTGAAATACGTGTGGAAGCTGGCGGTCTATTTTCTGGCGCTGACGGTGCTGTTTTTGACCATCGGCGTGCTGATGGCATAAAGCCGTCGAAAAAGTGGCTATGCCACTTTTTCGAGGAGGTTTCGCTGCGCTCTGTGCCTCATGGCCGCCAAGCGGCCATTTCGACACACGCTCCGCGCAGAGTGTGTTCTGCCACGCACATGTCGCGGCAGAACACGGATTTCATACCTTTCACGTCTGCGGACGTGAAACTCTGCGAGGCTTTTT
>CAKSVQ010000175.1 GCA_934504065.1 uncultured Dysosmobacter sp.
ACGTGACTGTAACGTTTGCCACCGCTCCTACCAGCGGCGGTGTGCTGGCCCCGGTGGGCGGCATGGTTGGCCTGCTGGGCGGTGCGGATGGCAGCGACGGCGGCGGCGTAATATTCCGGGGCAGCTGCACCGTGGACGGCTTTACCCAAAGCGGCTTCTACCGCAACCGCTATATTGGCCGGGTGCTGGACGGCTACGCCCTGTCAGATGGGAATAAAGTTGATAACGGAGAGAATGACTACCAGATTCCCCAAATCACCGATGGCACCGGGCTCTCCGTCAACGGAACCGATGTCACCGTCACCTCGGGCAACGGGCTGTGGGCGCTCTCTGCGATCGTGAACAGCGGCGCGGGCTTCAGCGACAACGCCTATAACATCGGCAAGGGCCGGGCTGCTGACTACAGCCAGATTGGCACGGAAAACGTGCAGCTGGGGGATGAAATTGGCTTCACCGGTTCCTCCGGCTCTTTTATCACAGCAAAGTTTAATGTCTCCGGTGCGTTCCGAAAGCTGAGCAGCTTCAGCCTGACGATTGGCAAGGATATCAATATGTCCGGATTCGGCAGCAGCTTCCGGGGCATCGGCGGCGGATATGATCGCCGTATCCCCACCCTGATTGCCCTGAACGGCGGCGGAAACACTGTGACGCTGGGGCAGACCTGGAAGGAATATGCCAGTGAACCTAGCAACGCACGGGGCACAGCCTGGACGCGGGTAGGTGGCGGCCTGTTCTCCGCTTTCACTGCCGCAGATGGCACATCTGTCAGCGACCTGAAGCTGTCCGGAAGCATTGCAATCCTATACTATGCTGATGACGGAGTCAAAGAGAGCCGCCCTGAAATTGGGAATGCGCACTTAAGCGATGGCAATGCCCGGTCTTTCACTGCGGCAGGCATGCTGGCGGGTTATGTGAATGCTTTGAGCGGAACCACCCAAATTTCCAAGGTAAGTCTTAAAGACGTATCCATCAATAATAATGCAGCATGGCCTTCCGATTTTGCAGGCGGACTGATTGGACGGACAAAGTTTGAAAGCAGTGCTTTCCTTAATGTTGAGGACTGCACTTACAGCACATTAAACGTCACTGGTCGCGCTAACGTTGGCGGTCTATTTGGATACATCAGCGGTAACAGGGTTACCATCTCCAATTTTACAGGCTCCAATGGAACAATCAAGAACACCAATGGCAGCTGCGCAAGCATAAACGGCGCGACCTGGGACGGAATTGGCGGTCTCATCGGCTATTCCAGTGAAGCGAACCTCATAATGAAGGGAATCACGCTGGATGACCTTACCATCAACTACACCTTTGGAACTAACAGTGATGGCGGCAGCGGCGGTTTGGTCGGTGTTTGGCGGCAAGGTAACCAAAAGTCTGATGTAGCCTCAAACATTACTTTAAAAGGCGATATCCAAATCTCCGGTTCCAACTCCAGCAGGAATGCAAACGTTGGTGGAATCGCAGGCTTTCTTTCAAACAGAGATTATGGCAACTGGCAGAATGCATATGGCGGCCAAAGCGATATCCGTCTGGAGAAAATTGAACTAGGAGCCGACGCTGAATCTTCTGTGACCATCAAGGGCAACACTCAATCCGGTGCGCTGATTGGTCTGTACAAGGGCTGGTATGGCGGCACCTATGGCCAAGTAGAGATTTTGGAGATAACCATTGGCAGAGATGACTCTTCCGTTACCGTCACTGGCGGCAGTGACGCCGCCGGTCTCATTGGCAACATCTGCATGCAGCCCCGTGTTACAATCTCTGACATTGTTATTCACAGCACAACGATCAAGGCCTCTCATGCCGCACTTCTGTTTGCACGGAAATGCAACGGCGGTACAAGTCAATTTGATATTTCCAATGTGGAAGCAGCCGGCTGTACTGTCACCGGGGCGTCATCTGCCGGCTTTGTATACGGGAATCTTTTCGTCGGAACGGCCAACGTCCGCGGCAAAAACATCCGCATTGAAAATTCCACGGTTTCCGGCAACGGCACCAAGGGCGTTTGGGGCGGCGGCAGGAACGGCAGCGGCACCGTAAAGCTGGTGGCCGTTACCCTGAAAAACTGCACGACGCCCGACCAGGATTTTGGCGTTGTCCCCAGCGTTGACAGCTATGTGGTACGGGCCAACTATACAGCCGTAAAGGACAACACATCCGGCAGCTCTCCCTATGTTCCCGTCAACCCCACGAGCCCCCTGACCATTGCCCAGGGAACCGGCCACATGACCTTTACCGGCGACGGCGCGGCATTTTACGAGGGAACCACCCCCATGGGCGCCGCAATTGTCAACGAAACCGCCGAAAGCCCCAATCGGTACTACAATGTTAACAAGGAGAAGGCATACTTCATCACCAGCAGCGGGTACATCTCTACCTATAACACCGCCAGCAACAATAAAACGACGCTTGCGCAGGATTTCCCGGTGCTGGTGGTTCCGGCCACGGACAGCGCAGCCGTCACAACGGAAATTTACAGCTATATTTCCCTGCTGACCAACCAGAGCGGACTGACGCCGGCAGTACTGAAAAACCAGGTTATCAGCATTACCGCAACAACATACCTACAGGCCGACGGTGGATTCAGCAGCAGAAATATCGCCACAAATTCCACCCTGACAATTGCCAGCGACTACTCCATGCAGGCTGCCAAGGGCGAATACGACAACGAGAATAACCGCTTTACCATGCTGGAGGTAGTCTTTAAGGATCCCACGGCCACCAATACAAACGAGGGCGCTTATACGCTGTATATCCCCCTGATTATCCAGCGTGTGCTGGAGTT
Source organism: uncultured Dysosmobacter sp. (assembly GCA_934504065.1). Taxonomy (GTDB): domain Bacteria; phylum Bacillota; class Clostridia; order Oscillospirales; family Oscillospiraceae; genus Oscillibacter. The sequence continues at coordinate 2,789 of CAKSVQ010000175.1, forward strand.
CCGGTTCTGGGCAGCAGCCATGGACGGCACCAATTACTATCTCTCCGCCTATGATGACCTTTCCACCATCTCCATCGGCTCCCACGGGCAGCCAACCACTGTCCTCTTTGGCTTTGACTACCTCCGCAGCATTGAGGAATGGCAGAACGCTGTAGACACCGGTGAGAACCTGCTGTGGTACTTCGAGAAGCCGATTACCGTCACTTCCCAGGGTGCTGCGCTTCCTGACGGTACAAAACTGACTCTGGTAGACCGGAATAATCAGGATAAGGCATTCTTCCGGGAAGGGACGCTCCCCGGTGCCTTGCAAATTGAGTCCTTCTTCGGTCAGGCAGAGGCGGAACACGGTCTCCTATGTGACGGACTGGGGCTGGAGGCAACGGAAGCGACTGACGGCGGCTTTGTCACCACAGGCGCTGCAAACAGCGCTGCCACCCTGCGGATCGGTGAGCAGTACTATCGCCCTGCCACCGCCGCAGACGCCCAGGAGCCCCACTACAGCATCAAAGTCGGCAAGCAGCTGCAAGAGCGGTATTACCTGACCATCCAGACGCCGGCCGACACAGACGGCATTGTGAACCTGGTTTACTCCTGTCAAGACCGGCTGGAGCCGAGGCGCTCCACCGGCATTCCCACGGAGCGTGTCAGAAACGTGGACAAAAACGGTAACACCACTGTGGACTTTGCCCGCAACGGCGCCGAGAACCAGATGCTGCTGGGCAACTTCTTCTCCCAAACCGTCACGGTGCTGACCGGCACTGAAAACACCGTCATGTCCGCCCAAAACAATGCCATCTCCGCAACCCTGACCGCAGAAATCAAGTTTGCAAACGCCCAAGCCGCCGATCTTTTCAAGCAATATGGCGCTGGCAAAAAGCTCTTCCAGCGGTTCGATCTGTATCTGCGGCGCTACGATGCTGCCTCCCCCAATGGGCAGGATACCGCCTTTGCCGAGGAAACCACGCTGGATGTTACCTACAAGCTGAATGGCGAAGAGAAACGTACCAGCTCCAGGATTCTGACCGGCGGCACGACAGAGGGTCTGATCTTCTCGAGCGAAGGCGTTGACGTCAGCAGCCTAGGAGACAGCACGACATTGACCCTGACAGCGGAGATCACCCTCACCTATACCGAGGCGGGAATTACCGAGCAGTTCCCCATCCGGACGAAAGCAACGGACGGCTACGGTGTTTTGGTGTGTGCCAATTCCTATCTTGCCTACTCCTCTCCCGCTCTGGCGCAAAGCAATTCGCCGCAGAAGGCCACGGATGAGGCAAATCGTTACTACTATCGGGAAGAGTACGGCGCAACGACCCTGACCTATTCTGC
>CAKSVQ010000176.1 GCA_934504065.1 uncultured Dysosmobacter sp.
CAGGTTTCGGATTCTCGGGCTTGGGTTCCTCCGGTGTGGGAGTTCCGGGTGTCGGGACTTCCGGTGTCGGATCTTCCGGTGTCGGATCCTCCGGGGTCGGATCTTCCGGGGTGGGGTCCTCCGGTGTCGGATCTTCCGGAGCCGGATCTTCCGGTGTGGGTTCCTCTGGTGTCGGATTTTCCGGAGCCGGATCTTCCGGAGCCGGATCTTCCGGGGTTGGGTCTTCTCTCTTTATAGGAGATTCCTTGGTAAAGATCAGTCCGTTGGCATCCGCCTGTGCCAGAAGTGCTTCCTCTGCGGTAAATGCTTCAATGCCGTCAAAGTAGATTACGGAATCCACTGTCCAGTCTCCGGTATGTCCCTCAGGAATGATGGAGTTACACCAGATGGCGAATCTGGTAATCTTCGCGGTATTCAGGGTTCCATTCTGTTTCCCTCGGAAGGAGCTGAACGGAATCGTCACATAGTTTGCTTCTGTTCCTTTGACGAAATCACTTAAATAAACTTCAAATTCTTCTCCGGAATCGTCTGCCAGCTGGATGACCAGCTTCTGTCCCATGCCATCCGGATCCACCCACAGGGTGATGGCATTGTATGCAGAAAGATCAATATCCTCCAGCGTCTTATTCTGTCCGGTCCATACCTCACTCTTTGCCGTGCTCAGATGATAGTGCAGCGCACCTCCGTAGGCACCATCAGCCTTATGGTCACTGCTCAGTGTAAAGGAAGAACTGCATCCCCCGGCGGAGTTCTCGGTGTAGGCACTCTGTAACAGCCCGTCGCTGCCTGCATAGTAATCAAAATTGTCGATCACATTGGCTACCGCTTTGTCCTTATCCTTACCAAGACTTATATTTTTCACTGTGGCAAGTACTTTACCGTCTGCCACCAAAGATACAGTGGCGGTGTCCGTCTGTCCGATTTCCTGTAACATCTGTGCAGTGAATGCTGCCACATATTCACGAATGCTGCCTTCCACTTTCGCCGCTTCCACGGTGATCTCTTTGCCGTTTACAGAATTCTTCACAACAAAGCTTACGTTCTCTGCATTCTTCACACTGGCACGGAACAATGTCTCTTCCTTGATGGCTGCCAATTCAAAAGGAGCGATCAGATAGCCCTGTGTCATATCATAAGTCGTGCCTTCCACGGATCCCATTTTGCCATAGAAATTGGTTCCGTTGCCGAAAATACTGTTTTCGCTGTTGTAGAACGCAATAAATTCATTGATCAGTTCCTGACCGTAGGTATCGTTATACTTATAGGGTACGTAGAAATTGGTGTCCCCAAAGTTTGCCCATACCAGCCAGTAAGGCATATCGCATTCCGCTGCGATGTCACTTACCTGCTGATACCAATTGTGTCCCACGATGGGATTGCCGGTCACTAACAGTCCTTCGTAATCGGAGCCGTCCTTCTTCATGGCGCGGACGCCGGTCTCGGAGATTGCTGCCACTTTTCCTTTTTCCGCCGCCAGATTACTTACGACCTGACAGGTAGTCTTCAGATTCTTGAAAAAGCTGTCATCAAAGGCAGCAGGATAAGTGCTGTAATCATCATAGTAGTCAAATGCCAGCACATCCACGTACTCATCCCCGGGATAACGGGTCAGATACTCTTCCGCTCCGGATATGGGGCCGTTGGGAGAGTATACATAGATCAGGTTGTGGACACCCTTGCTCTGGAGATACTCCTGAGTGTAACGCCACAGGCTCTTATAGGTCTCCACACTGGTGGAAGATCCCCACCAGAACCAGCTTCCGGTATTCTCATGATAAGGACGGAACAGTACCGGAATATTGTCCTGCTGCAGGGCATCTGCATACTCGGCAATAATATCCAGATATGCGGTGAAGCGGTCATTATAGGCACCACCGGGCAGAATCTGTTCTGCACAGTTGTTGGAAGTATCCTTTGCCTCAGAGAAATCACATGCCGTGAAATCATAGCTTCCATCTGCATTGACTTTGATCTTCTCATTGGTGAAATTCGGCATATGGGTGGAAAGGGTAATGATGGCTCCCTGTCCTGCCGCCTGCTTACTGTATGCGATTGCCTGTTCCAGAGCATCATTTGCATCTGCAATGCCAAGTTCTGCTCCGGTCAGTGCCAGGCTGTCAATACCGTACAGACCGCTGACGCTTCCGGTGATCTCTCTGACATCGCCTTCAGTGGCCGTGCTGCTGACCATTTTATTGATGTCGTTCTCATGTCCGAACAATACCTGGTCACTCTCCCGCAGAGCCATCAGATAGGCATACAGTGCGGTTGCGGATGCTCCGGCATCTGCATCGGAAAGTCTTACCTGGGTGGGTGCATGGGAAATATCCGCCTGCGTGCCGTCAGCATTCGGAGTCGCCGTGATCTTCACATAATCTCCTGCCGCATTGTACTGGCTTAAAGTGATATTGTCCACATAGACGCTGCCCACAAATTCTGTATTGACTCCTACGAAGCCGATGGTCAGATCTGCCAGTCCCTTGTCCGTCGGGGAGAATTTCACCTGTACCTTTGCCCGGATCATGCCGTCTGACAGGGTCTCTTCCTCCGTGATCTCCGCCTCGCTGTTGATACCGGAGTTGGAAAAGATCTTAATCTTACTGCCGGACATGGCTGCAGGATAATAATAATCGAAGTTCAGCAGATTATATGCGGAAATGTCAAAACTGTCCGTAAATATATTCTCCAGCTTTGCCTCACTCCAGCTGTAGCTGCCCATACCGGTATAGTCCAGATCCACTTTCATCATTTTGGAACCGTTGTACTCCACTACGGTATTGGCAATGCTGTTGTCGTACTGCCATGCACCGCCGTTCTCCCAGTCATCGTAGGTGCCATCCTCAAAATCGTCGATGACACTGGGGTCCTTCTCGGGCATAGGTGTCTCACCGGAAGACTGCTTATCGTACAGTCTGATATTCTCGATGTATATGTTTCCTGTGTAATCACACAAATATCCTGCCAGTTTGATAAGAGTTGTCTTTACCGCGCCAGCCTCAATATTACCGCCAAAGTCAAAACGAATCGTCGCACTGCGGTAACCGTCTGCTGCCTCGCCAAAGCTGTCTATCGTAAGTTCCGAAATATTGGCTGCCTCTGTCCAGGTCCAGTCATCTCCGACCTTGGCAACGCCCTGTACTTTTAAGCAGTTGGCAAACTGTGCGGCCTCCGGCACCAGTACATCCATGGTCAGATACGCCCCATTATGGAGCGCTTCTTCTGTGGAAATACCGATCTCGAACTCTCCCTGATCATTCCAGTCGCTGGAAGGATCGAAAGCTATCTCCTTGCCGTAGACCTGCTGTCTGTCCGCCCGTTCTGCCACCAGTACATCCGCAGTCTCACCCTGATCACCGTCGTTTTCCTGCTTCTCTCCATCGGTGAGCACTACATTGGCTATGTAGACCGCACCGGAATAATCGCACTGATATCCGGCAAACTTCAGTGTAAACTGTGCCAGTGCATCCGCTTCCACACCGGCTCCGAATGCAAAGCTTACCGTTGCCTTGCGATACCCGTTCTCTGCTTCCCCAAAGCTGTCCTGCGTAAGTTCCGCAATGCTGTCCGCCTCTGTCCAGGTCCAGTCGCTTCCGATTCTTGCCACACCCTGAATCTTAATGATACCGTTGTAAGCAGCTTCCGGTACCAGTACATCCATGGTCACCGTTGCTCCTCTGTTCAGAGCTTCTTCGGTAGTCAGTGCAATGTTAAATTCCCCCTTGTCATCCCAGTCCTTGGTATTATCAAAGGTGATATCCTGTCCATAGACCTTTACCATTTCGGAGTTTTCTGCCTCTTCCGCACCTCTTTCTGCAGCCCCATCACCTACTGCCTGTGTAACCGCTTCTTCTGCCCGAACCACAATGGGTGCCGATTCGCAGACACTGGAAGCCAGCATGACTGCTGTTAATAACAAGGCTCCTACTCTCAGCTTATTTTTCATTATTTACCTTCTCTCCTTGATATTTTGCGAGAATAAAGGGGCGCCTTCCTGTATTCTCTGTCTAATTCAAGGATAGCAAATGTTCTGAATTTTGTACATTGTTGCTAATTTACGAATTTAGTTTTTAT
>CAKSVQ010000177.1 GCA_934504065.1 uncultured Dysosmobacter sp.
GGTCATCTCAGCCTGCAGGCAGTCGGCGCAGTGGGCGCAGCGGATACCCTTGATCTTGTTGGCGGCAATGGAAATGCCGATGCCGGTGGTGCAGATCACGATGCCGCGATCACACTTGCCCTCGGCCACGGCCCGGGCGGCAGCGGCGCCAAAGTCGGGATAGTCGCAGCTGTCCAGATTATAGCAGCCAAAGTCCTCGTACTCATGGCCCAGCTTTTCCAGCACCTTGATAACGTACTGCTTAAGTTCATATCCGCCGTGGTCACAGCCCAATGCGATCTTCATAAGTGAGTTCCCCCTGTTATTATTTTTGGTAGTGATATTTTACTCGGTTTTTTCTGAAAATGCAATCACAGTTCATGAAAGCTGGGACGGTGGTTTTCAAATGTGCAGAAGGCATGAAAGCCGCACTGCTTCAAAAGCGCCTGCCGTTCCCGGATGGCGCAGCCCACGTGCTTGGGGCTGTGGGCATCGGTGCCCAGCGTGATGATCTCGCCGCCGCACTCCCGATAGAGCTGCAGCCACTTTTCATCCGGCAGGGGCATCCCGCCCCGGTTGGTGTTCAGCTCAATGCCCCGGTTTTGGCTGACAAGCAGCTGAAAAATATCGCCGATCTCCCGCTCAAAGCCGTCAAAGGTCAGGGAAAAGCCCCGGTTTTCATTGAGATAGCGCAGCGGAAGCGTCAAGTGGCCCAGCACGTCGAACTTCCCCCACCTGGCAAGGCGGTTCACCTGTGCAAGGTAGTCCGCCATGCCCTCCCGGGCCCGGGCAGTGGTGCCGGGGGCGAAGAAATAGAGGTCCTGCCCCTCAAAGTGGGAAGAGAGCATATGCACCGAGCCGATCACAAAGTCCAGCTGCGGTGCGTGGGTCATCAGGTCCTCCGCCGTTGTAAAGCTCCATGGCGCGTCGCCCAGCTCCACACCAAGCCGCAGGGTAATGCGGCCGTCCATGGCCTGCTGGGCGGCGGCAAATTCCGCCGTCAGCGCGTCCCAGTCATAGGGGGTGCGCCGCAGGCGCACCGTGCCCCATTCGATAGGCTCCACATGGTCGGTAAAGCAGATCTCATCCAGTCCCGCCGCCACGGCGGCCTCGGCCATCTCTGTCATGGAGGCGGAGGCGTCCGGCGAGATGCGGGAATGGGTGTGATAGTCGGCAAGATACATGGCGGACCTCACTTCTTGAACTTTTTAAAGAACTTCCGGCGCTCTTCGTAATTGTTGTCGCCCACACTTTCGGCGAACTTTTTCAGCGCTTCCTTCTGCTCCCGGTTCAGGTTGCGGGGGGTCTCAATATATACGGTGACATACTGGTCGCCCCGGCCCCGGCCATTGATGGACGGAATGCCCTTGCCCTTGAGGCGGAAGGTGGTGCCGGACTGGGTGCCCTCCGGCAGGGTATATTTGACCTTGCCGTCGATGGTGGGGATCTCCAGCTCCGCGCCCAAAACGGCCTGCGCAAAGGTGATGGGCGCCTCGCAGAGGACGGAGGTGCCCTCCCGGCGGAACAGCTCATGGGGCCGGATGGTGATGGTGATGAGCAGGTCGCCCGCAGGGCCGCCGTTCTTGCCCGCGTGGCCCTGCCCGCGGATGGAGATGGTCTGGCCATTGTCGATGCCTGCGGGGATCTTGGCCTGAATGGTCTTGCGCCGCCGCGCAAAGCCTGTGCCCCGGCAGTCCTTGCAGGGCTGGTGGATGATACGGCCCTTGCCGCCGCACTTGGGGCAGGGGGACGAGGTGGCGAACACGCCCATGGGTGTCTGCCGCCGCACCTGCACCGTGCCCGTGCCGTGGCAGTCCGGGCAGATCTCCGGCGTGGTGCCGGGGGCGCAGCCGTTGCCGCCGCAGGTGGCGCATTGCTCCATGCGGTCCACCACCACTTCCTTTTCGCAGCCGAAAGCGGCCTCTTCAAAGCTGATGGCCAGCGACTGGCGGATGCTCTCGCCCCGCTGGGGAGCGTTGGGGTTGGTGCGCCGTCCGCTGCCGAAGCCGCCGCCGAAGAAGCTGCCGAAGATGTCGCCCAGATCGCCGAAGTCGAAGCCGCCGTCAAAACCGCCGCCGCCAGCGCCGAAGTTGGGATCGACGCCTGCGTGGCCGTACTGGTCATACCGGGCCCGCTTGTTGGCGTCGGACAACACCTCGTAAGCCTCGTTGACCTCCTTGAACTTCTCCTCGGCTTCCTTGTCGCCGGGGTTCAGGTCGGGATGGTACTTCCGGGCCATTTTTTTGTATGCTTTTTTGATCTCGTCCTCGCTGGCGCCTTTGGCCACGCCGAGGACTTCATAATAATCTCGTTTATCTGCCATAAAAACTCCTCGCATTCCGAAACGCCGTATCAGGGACAGCCTGCGCTGTCCCTGATCGGTTTATGAGAGAGGGCTTACTTGTTCTTGTCGTCCTCATCGACGACCTTGTAATCGGCGTCGTAATACTGGCCGCCCTGCGCGCCCGCGTCGGGGCCGGGCTGCGCGCTGCCCTGTGCGGCGCCCTGGGGATTGGCCTGCTGATAGAGCTTTTCGCTCACGGCATAGAAGTCCTGAGTCAGGGCGTCGGTCGCGGCCTTAATGGCGGCGGTGTCGGTGCCCTTCAGGGCCTCCTTCAGCTTGTCGATGCCGGACTGCACCTTGCTCTTGTCATCGGCGGGGATCTTGTCGCCCATTTCAGAGAGGGTCTTCTCGCTCTGATAGACCAGCTGGTCGGCCTGATTGCGGACCTCGACCTCTTCCTTCAGCTTCTTATCCTGCGCGGCATACTGCTCGGCTTCCTTCACAGCCTTATCGATGTCGTCCTTGCTCATGTTGGAAGAGGAGGTGATGGTGATGTGCTGTTCCTTTCCGGTGCCCAGATCCTTGGCGGAGACATTCACGATGCCGTTGGCATCGATGTCGAAGGTGACCTCGATCTGCGGCACGCCGCGGCGGGCGGGAGCGATGCCGTCGAGATGGAAGCGGCCCAGAGACTTGTTGGCGGCGGCCATTTCCCGCTCGCCCTGCAGGACGTTCACTTCTACGCTGGTCTGGTTATCGGCGGCAGTGGAGAAGATCTGGCTCTTCTTCACGGGGATGGTGGTGTTGCGGTCGATGAGCTTGGTGCACACGCCGCCCATGGTCTCAATGCCCAGAGACAACGGGGTGACATCCAGCAGCAGCAGACCTTTCACATCGCCGGTCAGCACGCCGCCCTGCAGCGCCGCGCCCATGGCCACGCACTCGTCGGGGTTGATGCCCTTGAAGCCTTCCTTGCCGATAAGCTTTTTCACCATGTCCTGCACGGCGGGGATACGGCTGGAGCCGCCCACCATCAGGACCTTATGGATGTCGTTGCCCGTGAGGCCCGCATCGCCCAGTGCCTGACGGACGGGGCCTGCGGTGGCCTCCACCAGATGGGCGGTCAGCTCGTTGAACTTGGCGCGGGTCAGCGTCAGGTCCAGATGCTTGGGGCCAGTGGCGTCGGCGGTGATATAGGGCAGGTTGATGTTGGAGGTGGTCACGCCGGAAAGCTCGATCTTGGCCTTCTCGGCAGCCTCCTTCAGGCGCTGCATGGCTACCTTGTCGCCGCTCAGATCCACGCCGTCAGTCCGCTTGAACTCGCTGACCATCCACTTCATGATGCACTCGTCGAAGTCGTCGCCGCCCAGACGGTTGTTGCCTGCGGTGGCCAGAACCTCGATCACGCCGTCGTCAATGTCCAGAATGGACACATCGAAAGTGCCGCCGCCCAGGTCGTAGACCATGATCTTCTGGCTCTCTTCCTTATCCACACCGTAAGCAAGGGCTGCGGCGGTGGGCTCGTTGATGATACGCTTGACGTCAAGACCCGCGATCTTGCCCGCGTCCTTGGTGGCCTGGCGCTGCGCGTCGGTGAAGTAGGCGGGCACGGTGATGACGGCCTCGGTGACGGTCTGGCCCAGATAGGCCTCGGCATCGCCCTTCAGCTTCTGCAGGATCATGGCGCTGATCTCCTGCGGCGTGTAAGCCTTGCCGTCCACGTTCACCTTGTAGTCGCTGCCCATCTCACGCTTGATGGAAGAGATGGTGCGGTCGGGGTTGGTGATGGCCTG
>CAKSVQ010000178.1 GCA_934504065.1 uncultured Dysosmobacter sp.
AATCGTCTACATTGCAGTGCTCCTGCGTCACATAGCGGAACAGCCGCTCCACCAGCACCTTGGTCTTGCCGGAGCCTGCGGCGGCAGACACCAGCAGGCTGCCGCCCCGGTTCTCCACCACGGCCTGCTGCTGGGGGGTCAATACGGTCTCAGCCATGTTCATCCTCCTCCAGCATTCTCCAAAATTCATCCGGCTTCACAGGCAGGATATAGCGCAGACGGTCTCCGTCCCGCCCGTCGCAGAAGTGGCAGGCATCCGCCCAATCGCAGTACTGGCAGAAGCTGTCTTCCTCGCTGTGGCAGCAGGGGTCGGCGTCGATATTGCCCTGCCGCACCTCGTCAGCGATCTCATGCAGCAGCCGCTCCACATACCGCCCCAGCCTTCCAAGCTGGGCTGCGGAGGCGATGGAGCCGGAAAGGCTGCCGTCCCGTCCCACCCGCAGGGGCAGATAGTGGGGCTCATGAAGAGAATCATGCTCCATAGCCTCCAATACGGCGGGCTCGGCCAGCAGCAAACCGGAGCGACGCAGCTGCTTTCGCCGCTCGTCGGCCAGCTTTTCCGCCGGGATGTTGCGCTCGGTGCGCAATATTTCATCCCGGGCGGGCAGGTACAAAACGCCCGCTGGCTCGATCTCGGACGCGCCAAAATGGGCCGCCCCCTCCTTTTGCAGGGTGAAGAGATAAAGCAGCATCTGGATGTCCAGCCCCATTTTCACCGCCGAAAGGTCAAAGGACTTCTTGCCGGACTTATAGTCCACCACCCGGAGATACAGCTTGCCATCCTTCACCCAGCCGTCCACCCGGTCCACCTTGCCGCCAAGGCGCAGTTCCGCGTCCGGCTCCGAGACCACCACCGCAGGCAGCGTACCGTTGTCGCCAAAAGAAAGCTCAAATTCCAGCGGGATAAAGTCCGAGCAGCGTAACTCCTCCGCCACCTGATCGATCACGGCATAGGCCGTGTTGCGCAGCCGAGCGAACAGATAGCGGAAGCGGGCATTGCGGCCCTGAAAATTGTGCAGCTCCTGCTCCACATATACCTCGATATACCGCCGCACCAGACGGTGCAGTTCTTCCTCGTCCACCGCACCGAAGCCGCCGCTGCCCAGCACGTCCCGGGTCACGTTCTCCAGCAGGAAATGGAGGAACGTGCCGATCTGCGGCGCATCGAAGGCCGCCCGGGTCCGGGGCTTTGCCTTCAATCCATACTCCATGAAATAGGCGAAGTGGCACGAGCGCATCCGCTCCAGACGGGAGGCTGACATACTCACCCGCTTTCCGTAAAGCGCCTGTACCGCCGCCCGGGAAAGACTGCCCCGCCGGATGGACATGGCTCGCTCCATGGCACGGATGCGGCCCGCAAATTCCGGCTGCGCGGCAAAATACTGCCACAGCGCGCCGCCGGGCTGCTGCCCGGCCGCCTCCAGCGCCGGAAGCGCGGCACTCAGGCGGTATTCCCTGCCGCCCTCCTTTTCAAGAGGCACGTCCGGAAGCAGCTCCCGCAGCCGTTTAATAACAAAAGCAGGCCGCAGCTCCGCGCCGGAAACATCGGAGACGGGATAGCTCACCGTCAACCCTCTGGTGGGCTGGGCCAGCGCGGCATAGAGGTTTTGCAGCTCGATGCCCATACGCTCCATCCCCGTGGGGGCCAACTCCACCCCCCGCTGCGCCAGCTCATCCCGGTCGTCATCGTTCAAAATGCCGCCGCTCTGCCCCGGCGAGGGCAGCACATGGTCGTTGGCCCCCAGCAGGAAAAGGTATTGGTCCGTATGGCGGTCATTGCGGGTGATCTCGCTGACGGACACCTGATCCAGCGACACCGGGATGGTGCCCACGCTGTACTGCGTGACCACCTGCCGGAAAAGCCGGGTGAACTCGTCCAGTTCCATAGTCTCGTCGCCTAAAATTTCCACGAACTGGTCCATCACGCCGCAGAGGATGTCCCACAGCTGGGCCGTCTCCTCCGCGTCCTGCATCCGTCCGGCCTCCGCCTGCGCCTTCATCTGCTCTTCCAGCGCCCCCTGCAGGCCCAACGTCTGGGCAAAGGTATACAGCGCGTCGATCTTTCCGCCTGCCGTCTCGGCAGTTTTCAGCCCCTCTGCCAGTTCCGCCAGCACCCCGCGCACCCGGCGGCGCAGCGCATTGATCCGGGCGAGCTGCTCCTGCCGCCGGGGCGTCCACGGTGCGCCGTAGCCCTCGGGATTCTCCGTCCAGTCCACGTCCCGCAGCCACATATTGCCGTGGATCTCCCATTTGAGCACGTAGTTTTCCAGCTCGTCGCACTCCTCCGCCGTCAGCCCGGCCAGACCCGTTTTCAGCCAGCGGAACATATCCTCGTATTCACAGCCGTTGTCGATGGCCGCCAGCACCCCGCACAGCAGGCTGAGCACGGGCTTTTCCAGAATGTCGCTGCGGCGGCTGAGATACGCCGGGATGCCATAGCGCTCAAACACCGTTTCGATCACCCCGGCATAGTCGCCCAGATTCCGCGCCGCCACGGTAATATCCCGATAGCGGCATTTCCCCTCTGCCGTCAGGCGGCGGATGTCCGCCGCCGTCTGCTCCACTTCGGAAAAAATATGGTCCGCCTGCCGCAGATGCACCGCGCTGCTATCGCATGTAAAGGGTTCTTCCTTGTCAAAAAAGCACCGCTCGATATGGCCCAGCGCCGTGTCGTCCCGGCGGCGCAGCACCCGCACCTCCACAGATACTCCGGCTTCCTGTGCCATGCGCCGCAGCCGTTCCAGCGTTTTCACGCTGACCTCGAAAATTTCCTCCCGGCTGTCCGGCTCGCCCAGCAGCGTCACCGTCACAGAGCGAGCCTGCCACAGCAGAGTGGAAAGCGCCCGCCGCTCCTGCGCGTTAAAATAGGTAAAGCCATCGATGAAAATATCCTTCCCCTCGCCATAGGCCGACCTGCCCAGCTCATCGCACAGCTTGGTCATCCGGTCCCTCGCGTCCAGACCGGGGCGGCGGAGCCGGGCCTCATACGCCCCGTAGATCAGGCTCAGGTCGCTCAGCTTTTCCCGGGTGGCGCCCGTGATCTGCTGGGACTGCTCATACAGCGTCTCCGGTGTAATCTCATAGCACCGCAGCTCGTCGAACAGGTCCAGCAGCTGCTGCAAAAACGCCGACTTCCGGGAGGGACGGCGGTACACCGTCAATGATGGCATGACCTCCATCAGCGCCTTTTGCAGCGTTAAAAGCTTGCCGCCCGCATCCAGCGTCACCTGCGCCGCGCCTCCGGTGATGGCCAGCACCCGGTCGCTCAGCCGCCGGAAGCTCAAAACCTCCGCATGGCGGCTGGCAGTGGGCCCGCAGGCGCGGCAGAGATCCACCTCCGCCTGATGGGAGGCGTGCTCCGGCACCAGCAAGATCTGCTTGCCGCTATCGCCCAGTTCGGCGATCCGGCGCAGCACCGCGTCTGATTTTCCTGTTTTCGCCCGTCCCATCAAAACCGTCAGCATAGGCTCTCTCCTTTTTCGTACTGCCGCTATCATACCACAGTTTTTCCCGGAAGCATACCCCCGTTGTGTTTTTCCGTCCGGTGTGGTATCCTGTAACAAACTGTCGAAGGAGGCCCCTACCATGCCCCACATTCCCAAGGCGACCACAGACACCCTGACGCTGGAATTATTCGAGCCCGCCCTGCAGGCGGCGCTGCAGCCCTCGCCGGACTATGACGTTTCCCGCTGGCTGTATGTGCCCAACGCCTATTCCGAATACCGTTACATTCTGGGCACCCGGGGCAAATGCCCCCTGATCTGCGTGGGGATCAATCCCTCCACCGCCGCACCGGACGCGCTGGACCCCACCTTGCAGTCTGCCCAGCGCATCGCCCTTTCCAATGGGTACGACAGCTTTTTGATGTTCAATGTCTACGCCCAGCGGGCTACCCGACCTGACGATATGGAGCCTGCCCTCAACCCGCTGCTCCACGCGGAAAACCGCAAGGCATTCCGCTATCTGCTCTCCCTCTCCCCTCAGCCCGCCGTCTGGGCCGCATGGGGCAACATCATTGAAAAGCGGGACTATCTGATGGACTGT
>CAKSVQ010000179.1 GCA_934504065.1 uncultured Dysosmobacter sp.
CTGCGCCAGCACAGCGCCGTCCTGATACTCTACCAGTGAATGCACAATGGACTGCCGATGAATCACCACATCCACCTGCTCCAGCGGCAGGCGGTACAACCGCATGGCTTCGATCACTTCCAGTCCCTTATTCATCAGGGTAGCACAATCCACTGTGATCTTCGGCCCCATTTTCCAATTAGGATGCTTGAGCGCATCCGCCTTTTTCATTTTACCCACTTCATCATAAGTCATGCCATAAAAGGGACCGCCGGAACAGGTCAGAATCAGCCGCTTGATCTCGCGGCGGTCAGCGCAGCCCTGCACACACTGAAAAATAGCGGAATGTTCGGAATCCACCGGAACGATCTCGGCCCCGGCAGCATCTGCCGCATCCATGACCAGTTCTCCAGCGCATACCAGTGTTTCCTTGTTGGCCAGAGCGAGCCGCTTCTTTTCCTGAATCGCGGCAAGCGTTGGCCGCAGACCGACCATTCCCACCACGGCTGTGACCACGGTATCCGCTTCCGGAAGCGCCGCCGCTTCCATCAGCCCCTCAAAGCCGCCGACAACCCTGGTATCGGTATCCGCAAGACGGACGGCCAAGTCTCTTGCCGCCGCTTCATCAGTCAAAACAGCAAGGCGCGGATGGAACTGCCGCGCCTGCGCCTCCATGCGCTCCACCTGCGAATAAGCCGTAATCGCCGCAACGCGCAGGCCCATCTGCTCTGCCACGTCCAGCGTCTGGCGGCCAATAGAGCCGGTAGAACCTAAAATCGAAATCGTTTTACTCATAGCTGATCATCTCACCAGATTCAAAATGATCTCAATGACCGGGGTGACAAAAAGAACGCTGTCAAACCGATCCAGCACGCCGCCGTGCTCCAAAAACAAGCGGCCATAATCCTTGATCCCATATTCCCGCTTGATCAGGGAAAAACTCAGGTCACCGATCTGCGCCACAATGCTGCAAGCAAGCGCCAGAACGGCCATCGCCCCATAGCCGATGCTGCCGCCAAACCAGCGGTCCATCACAAAGGCAAAGGCCAAACCAAATACCACATTGCCTGCCATTCCGCCGATAGAACCCTCTACCGTCTTTTTGGGACTGACCTTTGGCGCCAGCTTGTGCTTTCCAAAGGCCCGCCCGACAAAGTAAGCAAAAGTGTCACAGGCAAAGCTGAGCAAAAACGGCAGCAGAAGATATGCCCGATGGATGCCGGAGGCATACAGACGCAGAAAAGCGGCAAAGGAATATCCGATGGCAATGCCGCCGAAGCTGGCGGCCATCAGCTGGGCAAAATGCACCGTTCCCGCTTTTGCGATGCCATAGGTGAATATGGAAATCACCAGAACTACCAGTGGGATCGCCATATAATCCGGGTGCCAAGCCTGCCAGACGACAACGGCCGCGCCAGAGACAAAACTGAGATCCTGCAAGGCCTGATCTTTGTTTCCGACACCCACACACTTTTGCAGCTCCAGCGCACCGATCCCGGCCAACAGCGCCAAGGCCGCCGCCATCACAAAAGTCGGCGCAAACAGCACCACCCAAACCAGCACAGGCACGCCGATAACTGCCACCAACACGCGGGATTGCAGTGAACTCATTTCTTCACTCCCCCAAACCGACGATCCCGGCCCTGATAAGCTGCAATGGCTTTGTCCAATTCCGTCTCGTCAAAGTCGGGCCAGAGCACATCCGTAAAATAAAATTCAGAATACGCACACTGCCACAGCAGGAAATTGGAAAGCCGCAGCTCACCACTGGGACGAATAATCAACTCCGGGTCAGGGATCCCGTTGGAATCCAGATAATCGGAAAACACGGCTTCACTCAGTTCCTCCGGTTTCTTCTCGCCGGACACACAATCCGCAGCAAATTGCCGCACAGCCCGCAGGATCTCATCCCGCCCGCCGTAATTCAGGCACACATTTGCCTGAAAATCATCGGAGGAAAGATGCTCTGTGATCTCATCCGTTTCCCGCGCCAGAGCGCGCAGCTCCGGAGCGATTGGGGTCATGTCTCCAAAGAAATGCAGACGGATATGGTCTCTTTCCATCGTATCCACCGCTTCTTGCAGATACTTTTTCAAAAGTGCCATGATCGCGCTGACCTCGTCGGCAGAGCGCTTCCAGTTCTCGGTAGAAAATGCGTAGACCGTCAGGTACTTTACGCCGATATTTTTGCAATACGTGGCAATGCGGCGGAAGGTTTCCGCCCCCGCCTTGTGTCCGGCCGTCCGGGGTAAGCCCCGCTTTTGTGCCCAGCGCCCATTGCCATCCATAATAATCGCAATGTGGCGAGGCAGACTTTTCGCCTGCCCCGCCGTATCATTGTTTTTCAATAGCATTGCCATCAGACCGCCATCAATTCTTTCTCTTTTTTTGCCAGCAGTTCATCCAGTTTCTTGCAGCTGTCGTCCGTCAGCTTCTGCAGATCCTTTTCCACCTGCTTCAGCTCGTCTTCCGTAATTTCGGACTTTTTCTCCTGCTTTTTGAAGTTTTCCATCGCGTCGCGGCGGATATTGCGCACAGCGACCTTGCCAGCCTCGTTATACTTATGGATTTGCTTGACCAGCTCCTTGCGGCGCTCCTCCGTGAGCTGGGGGAAGGTCAGACGGATGCAGCGGCCGTCGTTCTGCGGATTGATCCCCAGATCAGTATTCTGGATAGCCTTTTCAATAGACTTGAGCGCTTTGGAATCCCACGGAGAGATCACCAGCGCCCGGGGATCGGGAGAGGAAATTGCCGCGATCTGCTGAATGGGCGTGGGAGTGCCGTAATAGTCCACCATGATGCGGTCCAGCACGGAGGCATTCGCCCGTCCGGCGCGCACGGAGGCAAAATCCATTGCAACAGAGTCGATACTCTTTTTCATTTTCTCTTCGTATACTTTGTATTCGTCTTTCAACATAATGGGTTCCATCCTTTCACAGTTGGTTGATTATGGGAAGGCGCTCAGGCGCGGTCAGGATTCCTTGACGATCGTGCCCACATTCTCGCCGCACAGGGCACGGATGATATTCTTCGGGTCTTTCAGGGCAAAGAGCAGAACAGGAATATGATTGTCCATCGACAGCGACGTGGCCGTGGTGTCCATGACCATCAGATGCTGTGCCAGTACGTCATCATAGCTGATGGTATCATACTTTACCGCAGTGGGGTCCTTCACAGGGTCCGCGCTGTAAACACCGTCCACATTTTTGGCAAGCAGGATCACTTCTGCGCCAATCTCAGCCGCCCGCAACACTGCGGCGGTATCCGTGGAGAAGAAGGGATTTCCTGTGCCCGCGCCGAAAATCACCACACGGCCCTCCTCCAGATGCCGGATCGCCCGGCCGCGAATGTACGGCTCCGCGATCGCACGCATTTCAATAGCGGTCTGCACACGCACAGGGATTCCCTTTTGCTCGCACACATCCGCCACAGCAAGGCAGTTCATCACCGTGGCCAGCATTCCCATGTGGTCAGCACGGGTACGCTCCATCTTTCCGCCGCTGTTTTTCGCACCGCGCCAGAAATTGCCGCCGCCGATGACCATGCCCACCTGAACACCCATATTCAGGCATTCCTTGATCACATCGCAGACCTGACCGATCATCTCGAAATCCAGACCAGAGCCCTTGCCGCCGGCCAGAGCCTCGCCGCTGATTTTCAGCAGAACACGCTTATAAACAGGCTTTGCCATATCCTTTAACCTCCGTCTTTCTTTTGCAGACTTAACAACTGTATTTTAACGTATTTTTCCGCTTTTGCATAGAGGGTAAAAGCAGATTTTCCAAAAACAAGGCTTACAGGCTGTTTTCTGCCCGGCGGAAGGCGATATAGTCCTCATACGTGCCCATTTTATCCAGCAGTTTTCCGTTTTCAAACTCCATGATCCGGTTGGCAATGGTCTGAACAAACTCATGGTCATGGCTGGAGAAAAGCACCACACCCTTGAAATCGATCAGGCCATTGTTCACGGCAGTGATCGATTCCAGATCGAGATGGTTGGTCGGCTGATCCAGCACCAGAACATTGGAGCCGTAGAGCATC
>CAKSVQ010000180.1 GCA_934504065.1 uncultured Dysosmobacter sp.
ACTTTCTGAACGTGCGAGGTGGGGGTGGTATCACTACCCTCGGAGCGTTTCACACGGTTCGGAAACCCTGCGTGGCCGGGACTTAGAACGGCAAACTTTGCCGCTTTTGGGTCTTGGCCAGAGGCGCTTCTGAAGGACACAGAGAGCCTTCGGAACAGCGATGCGCTTATGCGTGTCGCTGTTCCGAGGCATCGCGGCCCCGCTGGGCTGCGTGATCTGTTTGCAATTTGGTGATGTTGCTGTTTTTTTCACTCTGTGCGCAGTACTTTCTGAACGTGCAAGGCTGGGGGGTATCACTACCCTCAGTGTGCTTTGCGTGTTGTTGAAACGCTGGACGACCGCTTGTCAAAGTGGCTAATTTGCCGTTTTCTGAGGTCGGATGGTCATCATTGACTTCAGCGGTGCAAAATGTGCTTGACAGGTACAGTCTACTTGTGATAGACTTCAAGCATCAGGAGTCTATCGCAAGTAGACTGTCAAAAAAGGAGTGGCACATATGGACGGTTACAAACTGGGCGTTGTTGAGACGCATTTTGCAGAACTCATCTGGCAGCACGAGCCGCTGACCTCCGGCGAACTGGTAAAGCTGTGTGAACAGGAGTTGCAATGGAAAAAATCCACGACCTACACGGTTTTGAAAAAGCTCTGCGAACACGGTATTTTTCAGAACGAAAACGGCACGGTAACTTCCCTTCTCTCACAAGGTGATTATAACGCCGTGCAGAGCGAGAAATTTGTGGAAGATACCTTTGACGGTTCCCTCCCTGCGTTTCTGGCGGCTTTTACCACCCGGAAGGCATTGAGCGCAGACGAAATCGCTGAGATTCAGAAAATGATCGACCGCTTTGGAAAGGAGCACTGAGATGACCGCTCTATTCCTGAAATTGCTCAACATGAGTATTTCCGCGGGTTGGCTGATTCTGGCGGTCATGGTTCTGCGGCTTGTTCTGAAACGTGCTCCCAAGTGGATCAACTGCGTTCTCTGGGCGTTGGTGGCTGTCCGGCTGCTCTGCCCGCTTTCCATTGAAAGTGCTTTAAGCCTGCTGCCCAGCAGTGAAACCATCTCCCCCGAGATGGTGCAGTACGCGCAGCATCCAACGATCCATAGCGGAATAATGGTCATTGACAACGCTGTGAATCCCGCGATTGGAGAAGCCTTTGCCGGTGCGCCCGCCAACAACGTCAACCCGTTGTATGTGTGGACGGCGGTTGCCGGCATCGTCTGGGGTATCGGTGTGGCGGTCTTGCTGATTTATGCCGCCGTCAGCTATCTCCGCCTGCGTCGGCGCGTGAGCGCATCGCTCCACATTCAGGATCACATTTATCTTTGCGACGCCATTTCCTCGCCGTTTATCCTTGGCGTTGTAAACCCACGCATCTATCTCCCCTCCGGACTGAACGAGGAGCAGACCCGTAGCGTTGTCGCCCACGAACGAGCGCATCTTGCCCGCTGTGACCATTGGTGGAAACCACTGGGATGGCTGCTGCTGACGGTCTACTGGTTCAATCCCCTGTGCTGGGCGGCCTACATTCTGCTCTGCCGGGATATTGAGATGGCCTGCGATGAAAAGGTCATCCGCGACATGGACACAGCTGCGAAGAAAGCCTATTCCATAGCGCTGCTCTCCTGCAGCACCCATAGGAATCAGATTTCCGCCTGTCCGCTGGCCTTTGGCGAGGTAGGCGTCAAGGAGCGGATCAAGGGTGTGCTGAACTACAAAAAGCCTGCTTTCCGGGTCGTTGCTGTGGCTGTTATCGCCTGCATCGCGGCAGCGGTGTGCTTTCTGACGAATCCCAAAGAAGAAGTACCAGACGGAATCGAATTGGCTGATCTGGACGGTGATGGGGTCGCAGAACGGCTTTTAACTGAGGAACTGACTCCAAATGAACGCTATGCTGTTCAGATTATCAGAGTAGACGGCTCCACTCTTTGGAGTGCCGAACTTGGCTTGCCGCACACAGCGTGGGATGCATATTTCCTCTATCAGGATAACGGTGTGAACGGAATCCTCCGCTATAATCCCTCCGTGTTCCAAGGCTATGCTGATTATTCCTACGAAATATATACATTCCTGAACGGAGTGCAAACCACTTATGCGTCTGGAGAAGTAGAGTTCAACACGAATCCGGATAGCGAGAATCCATGGCCTATCGAAGCGGCGGCTTTTGCCGAGGAGGTCAATGCATTGCTGTCTCGCAGCAAGCTGTTGATTTCTACGCTGGATGGAGAACTGCACCAATACGGAGATACCGACATTGTATGGAACTGCAAATCGCCGCTCTCCGGGGATAACTCTCAAGCAGTTTCATATGTAGAGTTCATGGGACTGGATTGCTGGTATACCGAAGAAGAAACGATACCAAACTTTATTGAGCGTACCTACTATGCCGTGATTCCTGGTTCTGATACGTCTTTCCGCATTGCAGAAAGCTTCGGCTTTACAATCGACGACCACATCGCAGACTTGGACGGGGACGACGTCACGGAACTGGTTTGCAACTGCCAGTATGGAGCTGACGGTCATGAAAGTGTCTATGTGTACCGCCGGAATGGCAATCTCATTGAGCGAGGTTATCTGGATTTAGAGCACAAACAGCTTGATATGGTGATGCCTGCCAACTGGAAAAACTGGGGCTTCAACTCTACCGCCGAGCGATATAACCCCGATACGGGTATGTTTGAAGTCCGCTACGATACCGACCACGGAACAGAAACCGCTGCCGTGTCCCATCTGGACCACTTCACCTTCGAGGAATATGCCCGCATACCCGAAGTCACATCGCCAACCTCTATCACAGCGAAAAACCTGTTTGCCTCTATGCCTGCCACCTTTCATTTTCTCAGCGGTGCCGGTGGCTGGCAGACGGAGCTTTATTGGAACGGGGATGGGACCTTTTCCGGCATTTACGAGGATGCGGATGTGAGTGAAATCTACCGCTGCCTTTTCATGGGCAGCATGGACGCTCCGCGGAAAATCGGGGACTTGGAATTTTCCACCCGCGTGACGGCTCTGGATTACGAAAAGTCCAATGCTGTTGCCTATGAAAACGGCCAAAAGATTGTTTCCGCAGAGCCTTACGGTCTGGATGATGTAGACGAGATTCGCATCTATCTGCCGGGATGTTCGGTATCTAAACTGCCCCAGGCGGCTGTGGACTGGTTGCGCGGCGGTGCGGAAGAATTTTGGGACGGTCAGGGGCCGAAAACACTGCCGTTCTTTGTACTCTACAATGTGCGTGGACAGCAGGCGTTCTTCTCTGCGGATTGGTCTGCATTCTCCGAAACTTCTTCCTCCCGACCGGAGCAAACGGATCTGAACTTCGTAGTGGAAGGCTTGGAAGAATCGATTCCCGCCTATTTGTTCCGTGACCTGGAATATTCTCTCTACATTCCGCACGATGGTTGGCAATATCACCGAATGCTGGAGCATGATATGTTGGCCAAATGTTGGATTTCTACCATCAATCCTGATGTCTCTCTGACCGTTCGCCATTTGGGGTATCGGAATTTAGTGGAGGCGCAGGAATGGGAACGCGAGCAAAACACGGGCTTTCAATTGATTGAAGATAAGCAAGGCGGCATTGGCGGTACAGACGGCACAGGCAGATCCATGCTGGAAGTATTCTTCTATTCCGGCCAGAATGCCATGTACGCTGTGGAGCTGCGGTATCCCGTGGAAGCCACTGAGGGTTTTGGAACGCGCTTGCAAGTCATGGCGGATACGTTTCTAATCACAAAACCCGCAGCAAATGGGTCTATCAACAAATAACGAACGCGGTATGCAGTTTGACTCAACGGCCAAAGCAAAAACTCCGCTAAAAGCTGCTGGCTAACATCTGCTGGCTAACATCTGACCCAGTTTTGACCCAGAATAGGATTGGAGCGGGCAGGGCTGGACGGAAACAATGGAAAATCCGCCGAGCGAACGGTGGTAAAAAGCACAAATCGGAGCCGAAACGACTCCGATTTGCCCTTGAGACAACCTACGGACCAGAAGGCCGGGGGTTCGA
>CAKSVQ010000181.1 GCA_934504065.1 uncultured Dysosmobacter sp.
CAGGCATATTTTCCACCGGCGTAAAGAGTCCGCCCAAAAGTACCATCGGCACCAGGAACACAATGACGAGTAAGAGCGCCTGCTGCATGGATTTCGCCGCTGCCGAGATCGCGAGTCCCAAGCCCACGACTGCCAAGAGGAACACCGCATCAATCACCAAAAGCTGCGAGAAACGCCCCGCAAACGGAATCTCGAACCACCACAGACACGCCGCGAGAATGAGCCCCCCTTGAAACGCTCCGATCACGCACGGCACCAAGGTCTTCGCAAAGAGTATCTGTCCGGTGGTCAGAGGCGTCACCGAGAGCTGCTCAAACGTCCCCTGCTCCCGTTCTCGTGAGATCGCCAAGGCGGCCAACACCACCGTCTGCAGCATGCCGATCATTAAAATCAATCCCGGCATAATGAACCACTGCGTGATGTTGTTGACGTTGTAAAGAAGCCTCAGCGTCAATTTGGGAGCCGTTCCGAAATATTCGGCGTTGAAGTTCGCGGCCACGGTCGACAGGTAGCCTGCCGCGAGTTGCGCCGTCGTCGAATTGCGCCCGTCCACGATCACCTCAACGGGAGCTTCCCGGCCTTCGGTGAGACGCCGGGCGAAATCCGGCGTAATGACGGCCACGATGAGAGCGTCGTTTTCTTCAACGGCGCGATTGACTTCGGCAACGCTCGTCAACGTCGCCTGCCGCCGGAATAGTCCGCCCGCTTCAATCGAACGCACGAGTTCCGCAGACGCCGCCGAGTGCGAAAGGTCGCACACGGCGTAAGGAATCCGCTCCAAATTAAAGCTCGCAATGTACCCGAACAAAATGATGTACATCACCACCGGCAAGACGAGAATCATGCGGCTGCGCTTGTCCTTTAAAACGGAGAGAAACTCCTTTTTGACGACCGCTTTCGTCGACGCAGAAAAAAGCCCTTCCCTCATTGCCGAATCCTTTTGGCGCACATCCGATACGCCAAGAAAAGAAACACCGCCGCAAACCCCGAGAGCACTGCAAAGTCCCGAATGACGAGCGTCTGCATCCCGCCCGTCAAAAAGCCCACCCGCAGTAATTCCATGTAGTAAACCGGCGGAAACGCATGCGCAATGACGTTCGCCCACTGAGGAGCGCTTCGGAGGTCAAAAATGAAGCCCGAGAGAATCACCGCCGGCAAAAAACCCGCAAGCACCGTCACCTGGCTCGCCAGAAACTGCGAGCGCGTTTTCCCGGAAATAAAAAGTCCCAGCCCCAAACCCATCAGAAGGTACAGCACGGAACTGGCGGCGACGATCGTCAAACTACCCCGCACCGGTACGTCGTAAAGAAAGACGGCCGCGGCCAAACACAACCCCCACCCCGTCATGCCGAGCCCGAAATACGGCACGGTCTTGGAAATTAAAAACGCCAAGGGCGACACGGGCGTTGCCATCATCGCTTCCATCGTCCCCCGCTCCCATTCGCGCGCAAGCACCAACCCCGTCAGCATCATGCCGGTCAACGTAAGGACGACCACCATCAGCCCCGGCACCAAATACCGCCGACTTTCCGCACTTTCGTTAAACCAGAGCCTCGGGCTCACCGTCACGCCTGCCGCCCTTTGTGACTTGGCGGCGATCACCGCCAACGCCCCGGTGACGGCGTTCCCGACCATCACGGCACGCGTGGCGTCAATCCCGTCCACTGTGAGACTTTCCGTCAAGGCCCCTTCCTTCTGCGTCAAAACAAGGAGCCCCTCAACCGAGAAGTCCTTTACCAGCGCTTCGCCTTCGGCGCGGGTTCGGACGGGCGTTATCCTGAAAATCGGGTTATGGGTGAGCGCCATCGTCACCGAGGCCGCTTCGGCCGTATGCGCTTCGTCCGCGACCGCCACGCGCACGTCCCGAATGTCAAACGTAATGCCGTAGCCGAACAGCAAAATGAGCGTCACGGGCATCACGATTCCCAGCAGAAACGCGCTCTTGTCGCGCACGATCTGTCGCACTTCCTTTACGGTGAGTGCTGCCGTATGGCGCCAAAAATCCGACTGCCGACTCATGCCGCCTCCTTCTTTTTCCGCCGGAAGTCCTCCACCACGCGGATAAACGCCGCATCCATCGAAGGCGCCCCCGCCCGCACGGCTTCGGGCGGGCCGGCAATGATGGTTCTCCCCGCGTCCTGAATGATGAGGCGGTCGCAGTACTGCGCTTCTTCCATAAAGTGCGTCGTCACGATGATCGTCGTGCCGTTCGCGGACAACTCCGTCATCCAACGCCAAAACTGGCGCCGCGTCGGCACGTCCGCCCCGCTCGTGGGTTCGTCCAAAAACAAAATCGCCGGCCGATGAAGAAGGGCCGCGGCCATCGCCAGGCGCTGCTTGATGCCGCCCGAAAGCGACTCCGCCGGATGCTTCCTCACGCGGGTAAGGTCAAAAGCCGTGAGAAGGGTTTCGATGCGCGCCGCCGCGTCTTTTTTATCGAGTCCGCAGGCACCCGCAAAAAAGGCCAGGTTTTCTTCCGCCGACAGCGTCCCGTAGAGCGAAAACTTCTGCGACATGTACCCCAAGCGCCGACGCGCTTCGGTACGAGACTCCCGCACGTTGCTGCCCGCGACCGTCAGTTCGCCTTCCGTGACGTCGATCAGGCCGCAGAGCATCCGGAAAGTCGTCGTTTTCCCCGCGCCGTTGGGCCCGAGAAGTCCGAAGATTTCCCCGGGATGCACGTCAAACGACGTTTTATCGACCGCCGTAAACGTCCCGAAGCGCCGCACGATGTTGCAAGCCGAAATCACGGGATCGGCAACGACTCCCGTCGCTTTTTCTCCCGTTAGTCCCGCAGCCGGTTTCGTGCGGCCTAAAAATTGAGTTCGATGCACCAAATACCCGTCTTCCAACTGCGGTGCCGTCGCCGTCACCCGACAATCGGGATAAGCCTCAGCCAAACCGTCGGGCGTCACGCCGTCCTCAAGCAGCACGTGTACGCCCCCTGCACTCGGTACGGCGTCGAGCACCCGGGGTTCATCGTCGGAAAGCACGGCCTGCAGATTCCTTAATTTCACCCCCGGACAGCTCACGAGACAGGTGCGTCCCGCGGCCGCCGCCGCAATCACCCGGGGCGCCGCCCTTAAATGCAACACGCCTTTTTCCAAAAGGAGCACGTTGTCGCAGAGCGCCGCCTCGTCCATGTAGGTCGTCGCCACCACCGCGCTCATCTTCCCCGGGCCCACGTTCTTTTTAAGAATGGCCCAGAGTTCCCGGCGCGACAAAGGATCCACCCCAACGCTCGGCTCATCCAAGAGCAGCAGTTTGGGACGGTTCAACAGCGCACAGGCAAGCCCCAACTTCTGCTTCATGCCCCCCGAGAGTTTTCCGGCGGGGCGTTCCGTAAATTTCGTGAGATCCGTCATGGCGAGAAGTTCCGTGAACCTCGCCTGCCGCTCCGTCTCCCCGAGTCCGAACAAATCCGCGTAGAGCAGGAAATTCTCCATCACGGACAAGTCTTCATAGAGCCCGAATTTCTGCGGCATATAGCCGATCAACGACTGCGCCTGCGTCCCGCCGACGCGAATCGTTTCGCCCAACACCGACACGGCGCCCGTCTGCGGCGCGAGAATCCCCGCCGCAATGCGCATCAAAGTCGTTTTGCCGGCGCCGTCCGCTCCCACGAGCGCCGTCAGTTCGCCTTCGGCCGCTTCAAAAGAGACGTCCTGCAGCAAGGGCGCCGCCGCTCCTTTTTCCGTGCGGGTGACGTGCGTGAAGGTAAGCGCTGCCGTCATGCGGTTACTCCGCCGTGAGGGTGACCGTCACGGGCATTCCGAGCCGCAGAAAGTCCGCCGCTTCCGACACCGTCACCCGTACTTCGTACACCAACGACGTTCTCACCGCCTCGGTCTGCACGGATTTAGGCGTAAATTCCGCCACGGTCGACACAAAGCCCACCGTCCCTTTAAACGTTCGGTCGGGGTAACTGTCGCTTGCGA
>CAKSVQ010000182.1 GCA_934504065.1 uncultured Dysosmobacter sp.
AGCGTGTTGTTGTGATTCGCCAGCCACTGCTTTTCCTCTTCATTGAATGCAAGGCCGCTGGCCGTCTTATAATAGTAGCGGGAAAACAGGCGGCCGTTGTAGTCCGTTTCGGAGTCCTGGATTTCATAGAGTGCCTTGTTCAGCTCGGAGAGAATGTCGGGCCGCTTTTTGGACACCGCAAAATAATAATCACTGAAGCCGATGCTGGTGATGGCAATACAGTCATAGCTCACGGACAGGTCGGGGGCCACAATGGCGTCTACCTCGCCGCCGTTCAGCGCGTTGACATATCCCACGCGGACGGTCTTTTCCTCCTGCTCCGCGGCCAGAGCAGCCGCCGGAAACATCCCACACAGCACCACAAGCACCATGAAGAAACAGGTGATGATCTTTTTTCCCTCTAAAAAACGCCAGCGCCTGTTCATACCCATTTCTCCTGCCTGTCTGCTCGAAGAGCGTATTTTCGTGTCCTTCCGGCCACAGCCACAACAATATGGAGGCGCCGAAAAAAGCGTCTCTCCGATTTACAAAATTTGTGTGATGACAAATTATTGTACACCGTATCGGAGTATCGGAAACGATTGCAAGAGTCAAAATATGCAAAAATATACGGAATCTTTGTAAGATCGTACTTTCCCGCGTCTCTCCCACAAAAACATTTACAAACGCACGGTTCTCATGTACAATGGAATCTGCATTAAAGAAATAAAGGATATACAGGAGATCAATCATGAAGCTGCTCTATGCGATTTACGATTTCATGTGGGGCGACCTTATCACCATCCCCTTACCCGGCGGCGCTTCCCTTGGGCTTTCCCTTCTGGTGCTGATTCTGGTGCCAGCGGGCGTTTTTTTTACGCTCCGCACCCGCTTTCTGCCCGTCCGGCTGTTCCCGGAAATGATCCGGATCACGCTGGAGCAGGAGGATCACGCCAAAAAGGAAGGCATTTCCGGCTTGCAGGCGTTAATTGTCTCCACAGCCACCCGTGTGGGCATGGGAAATCTGGCGGGCGTTGTGGCCGCCGTTTCCGCCGGAGGAGCTGGGGCTGTGTTCTGGATGTGGATCACCGCGCTGGTGGGCTCCGCCACTGCCTTTATTGAGGCCACGCTGGCCCAGCTTTATAAGCAGAAGGACCCCCTTTACGGCGGCTACCGGGGTGGCCCCGCCTATTTCATCCACAGCCTGATGACCCGGCGCATCGGCAAAAAGGACCGCCGCTGGTCCCTCATCGCGGTGCTTTTCGCTATCTCCGGCCTGATCTGCTGGTGCGGTATCAGTCAGGTCGTCGGCAACTCCGTCTCCTCCTCCATGCAAAATGCCTTTCACATTCCCCCGCTGTACACGGCCATTGCGCTGGTGGCGGTGTCTGCCGTGATTGTTCTGCGCAAAAACGCCACGGTAAAGGTGCTGGACGTGGTCGTTCCCATCATGGCGGGATGCTATTTCTTCATCACACTCTTTATCATCTTCAAAAATGCGGCGCTGCTGCCCTCGGTATTCCAGCGCATTTTTGCCGAGGCTTTCGGCCTGCGGCAGGCGGCAGCGGGCGGCCTTGGTGCTGTCATCATGAACGGCATCAAGCGCGGACTCTTCTCTAACGAAGCAGGAAGCGGCTCCGCGCCTTGCGCCGCAGCTGCGGCAGACATTGACCAGCCTGTCAAGGAAGGGCTGCTGCAGGCCTTCGGCGTGTTTTTGGATACCATCGTCATTTGCAGCTGCTCTGCCATGATCATGCTGCTGGCCCCGGAGGAACGCATCGGCGGCCTGCAGGGCATGGACCTTTTGCGGGCGGCCATGGAATACCACCTCGGCAAATTCGGCGTGGTCTTCATCGCCCTGACGCTGCTGCTGTTCAGCTTCTCCACCTTTATCGGCATTCTGTTTTATGCCCGCAGCAATGTCGCCTACCTCTGCGGGGACAACTGGACCTCTCAAACCGCCTACAAGCTCCTTGCGCTGGCCATGCTGTTCATCGGCTGCATGGCGGCCTATACCTTTGTCTGGGACCTGGGCGACGTGGGTATCGCTCTGATGACGGTGTTCAACATGATCGCGCTGTTCCCCCTCTCCGGCGAGGCTCTGGCCGCCCTGCGGGACTATGAGGCACTGATGAAGCAGCGAAAAGCCGCAAAATAACCGCATAGCAGAAAAATCAGAAAAGGCGGAGGTGCAGTGCACCTCCGCCTTTTGCTTCTCGAACAAGTGGCTTTGCCACTTGTTCGACGATATCATTCCAGCATCTTTGCAAACTCATCCTCGGTGAGGATGGCAACGCCCAGCTCCTGCGCCTTGGTGAGCTTACTACCTGCGGCCTCGCCCGCCACCACATACGTGGTCTTTTTCGACACGGAGCCCGCGGCCTTGCCGCCGCGCTCTTCAATGAGGGCCTGCGCCGTTTTGCGGTCAAAGCGGGTCAGCGTCCCCGTCAGGACAAAGGTCATGCCCTTGAACCGCTCGTCCACCAGCTGGCGGGTGCTCTCCATATTCACTCCAGCCGCCCGCAGCCGCGCGATCAGGTCCTGCGACTGGGGCTGTGCCAGATACTCTACGATGCACTGGGCCGTGATGCCGCCCACATCGTCGATCTCCGTCAGTTCGTCAGCCGTTGCCGCCATCAGCGCGTCCATGCTGCCAAAGTGCGCAGCAAGGATCTTGGCGGCCTTCTCCCCCACCTGCCGGATGCCCAACGCATACAGCAGGCGGCTGAGATCGTTGGCCTTGGACTTTTCAATGGCCCGGATCAGGTTCTCGGCGGATTTTGCACCCATCCGTTCCAGTCCCGCCACATCCGATGCATGCAGCAGGTAGAGGTCCGCCGCGTTGTGGATCAAGCCGCTGTCCACAAGCTGCTGCACAATGGCAGGGCCGCAGCCGTCAATGTCCATAGCATTGCGGCTGGCGAAGTGTGTGAGGTTGCGCAGAAGCTGCGCAGGGCACTCCGCTCCCGTGCAGCGCAGGGCAGCGCCGTCCTCGTCCCGCACGACGGGCGCGCCACACACCGGGCATTTTTCCGGCAGGGTATAGGGCTTTGTGCCCTCGGGCCGCTGCTCGCGCACCACCTCCACGATCTCGGGGATGATCTCGCCCGCCTTCTGCACGATCACCGTATCCCCCACGCGGATGTCCTTCTCCGCGATATAATCCTGATTGTGCAGCGTGGCATTGGTCACCGTAGTACCAGCCAGCCGCACAGGCGTCAGCACGGCCTTGGGCGTCAGCACTCCGGTGCGGCCCACCTGCACCACAATGTCCAGCACCTTGGCGGGCTTTTTCTCCGGCGGGTACTTGAAAGCCACCGCCCACTTGGGAAATTTCGCGGTGGAACCCAGCACAGCGCGGTCTGACAGGTTATTGACCTTTACAACCGCTCCGTCAATATCAAAGGGATAGTCCATCCGCTCGTCGTTGATGCGGAAGATCTCCGCCTGCACGGCCTGTGTATCCGTCAGCGTTTTATGTGGGATGACCCGGAAGCGCTGGGAGGCCAGATAGTCCAGCGTCTCGGCATGGGTGAGAAACTCCCGCCCCTCGGCAAGCTGCAAATTAAAGACCTGAATATCCAGCTTCCGCTCGGCGCAGATCTTCGGGTCCAGCTGCCGCAGGGACCCTGCGGCAGCGTTGCGGGGATTGGCCATCAGGGACTTACCCTGCAATTCCCGCATGCCGTTGATCTCCTCAAACACCGCGCGGGACATATAGACCTCGCCGCGCACGATCAGCCGGGGCAGCTTTTCCGGCAGCATCATGGGAATGGAGCGGATCGTTTTCAAATTTTCAGTCACGTCCTCGCCCACACGGCCATCGCCCCGGGTGGCTCCCCGCACGAACATACCGTCCCGGTATTCCAGCGCCACGGACAGGCCGTCCACCTTCGGCTCCACGGAATAGACCACCGTGCCCAGACTTTCCTCCGTCTTTTCGCAAAAGTCCGCAAC
>CAKSVQ010000183.1 GCA_934504065.1 uncultured Dysosmobacter sp.
CCGATCAGGATCCACAGCGTGCAGGCCAGCCAGCCGAAGCCAAGGCCCGCGGCGCTGATGGGGCCGGTGATGGGGCCGGCACCGGCAATGGAGGAAAAATGATGGCCCATCAGAACAGGGGCCTTCGCAGGAACATAGTCCACGCCATCTTCCATGGTGTGCGCGGGGGTCTCTTCGTTGCTCTCGCCCACGCCCCACTGCTTGCACAGCCAGCGGCCATAGAAAATATAGCCGCACAGCAGCACAACGACGCCGACGATCAGAAGAATCAGACCATTCATTGTGTATACTCTCCCTTCTTATTTCCCCTTGGGGGCGAAATTCGCCTCAAGGAGCTTGCGTGCTTCCCGCCCGGCTGGATTGGAAAGGAAGCTGTTGGTTTCAATTTCCATTGCTGCTATGTGATACTCCATCCAGCCATGGAGTGCCAGCCAGAAATCCTTGCGATAGCGCGTTTTTTTCAGCAGCGCTTTCGCGTCAGGGTCAATGGTGTCTGCCAGAACGACCAGCGTGACGAAAGAGGACATATGCTCCTTATGGGGCTTGATATTGCTCATTCCCACCCGCAGCGTCAGGTCGATCTGCTCTTGCAGCGCGGCAGCGGTGAGGTGCTCCGTCAGGTAAAAATACACGTATTCATGGTTCTCCACCGCGCTGAGCACGTGTTTTTTGCTGATGAGGTAATTCTCATCCCGCAGGAAAAAGGTCGCGGTCGCGGGGAAGCTGCCGCCGTCCACCGTTACATCGCGGGCAATATCGTAATGATGGGAATAGGCGTTGAGCAGCCGTTCCAGCCGCTCCTGCTTCGTCATTTCCATGGGCTCCCCCTGTCCGGTTTTTCTCAAGGCGCACGTTTTCTGCCGTGCTATTATGATAGTTATTATACACGCTTATTTCTGTTTTGTTAAGAGGGTATGTTAAAATTTGTGTACAATTTGTGAATAAACTGCTAAAAATTGTGGATTCTATAGAGTGTTTTTCTAGTATTTACCATTCTACCTGTTGGTTTTGCACAGTTAGAAGCACCACCTTTGTGCACTTCGCCTTAACAGGCGGTCATTCCTCCCACAGCAGTCCATATCCCTGTCTTTACAGGTCACCCCCTCTTTTTCACGGCTTTTCAGGCTATTTTGGCGCCATTTTAACGCCAAAGCACAAAAAACAGGCTCCGCTTTTCCGCGGAGCCTGCTCAGGGCTTCTAACTCTGGCCTTTTAACTTTTTGCGTGGATCTGCCCGCCGCATTTGGGGCAGGTGATGATGATCTTCCCCTTTCCCGTGGGCACCCGGCAGATGGTGCCGCAGGTCTTGCAGGTGAAGTATTTGTGCTCTTTGTCGGCGTGGCGGGCTCTGGCCCCCTCGCTGCGGCTTTTCACACTCCAGCACCAGTTGACAAACCGCTGGTTCTCCTCCCGCCGCTTCGGCAGATTCTTGGAGAAAATGCGAAACAGAAGATAAACAGCCAGCGCCGTTGTCAGCAGATCAAGAATCCAGGCCAATACAGCAGACTTTGTCACACCCACAAGGATCGCCCGCAGAATACATACCGCCAAGTATCCCCCGAACAATATCCGCCACATCTGATCCACGCCGTTGCGGCCATACATCAGCCGCGTTACGGCATCTCCGATTCTCTGGAAAAAGCGCATAATGGAACTTCCCTTCGCTCGATCTTTTTTCTAAGTGGTATTTTACGCGAAAAGCTGCCGTTAGACAACCGCTTTCTGGCAGAATTTACAGATTGGTCATTTATTTTCGCGGACGGCTATGCTATATTTACTGTTTGAAATAAAATAAAGTTAAGGAGCGTGACCTTTTATGGCCAAGAAACAATTCAAGGCGGAGTCCAAGCGGCTGCTGGATCTGATGATCAACTCCATTTATACCCACAAGGAAATTTTCCTGCGGGAGATCATCTCCAACGCCAGCGATGCCTGCGACAAGCTGTGCTATCAGGCCCTGACGGATAACACCGTGGGCCTTGACCGCAAAGACTTCAAAATCGAGCTGAAGACGGACAAGGACGCCCGGCTCCTCACCGTCAGCGACAACGGCATCGGCATGGACAAGGAGGATCTGGAAAACAATCTGGGCGTGATCGCCTCCTCCGGCTCTTACCGCTTTAAGCAGGAGGTTGGCGACGACGCCAAGGACACCGACGTGATTGGCCAGTTCGGCGTGGGCTTCTACTCCGCGTTCATGGTGGCGGACCACATCACCGTGGTGACGAAGAAGTTCGGCGCGGACACCGCCTATATGTGGCAGTCCTCCGGGGCGGACGGTTATTCCATCACGGAGTGCGAAAAGGACAGCGCCGGAACGGATGTCATCATGCACATCAAGGCCGACACCGACGACGAGCAGTACAGTGAATTCCTGGAGCCGTGGCGCATTCAGGAGTTGGTGCGCAAATACTCCGACTATATCCGCTTCCCCATCCGCATGGAGGTCACCAAGACCCGCAAGAAAGAGGGCTCCCCGGACGACAAGCCGGAATACGAAACTTACAGCGAGGTGGAAACCCTCAACTCCATGGTGCCCATCTGGCAGCGCAGCAAGTCCAGCGTGAAGCCGGAGGAATACAACAAGTTCTACCGGGATAAGTTCCACGATTACACCGATCCCCAGAAGGTCATCGCCGTGTCCGCCGAGGGCGCTGTGACTTACAAGGCGCTGCTGTTCATCCCCGGTGCCACGCCCTATGACTACTATACCAAGGAATATGAGAAAGGGCTTCAGCTTTACTCCAACGGTGTGCTCATCATGGACAAGTGCGCCGACCTGCTGCCCGAGCACTTTCGTTTCGTCCGGGGCGTGGTGGATTCCCCCGACCTGAGCCTGAACATCTCCCGGGAGCTTTTGCAGCATGACCGCCAGCTCAAGGTGATCGCCACCAATCTGGAAAAGAAGATCAAAAACGAGCTTGTAAAAATGCTCAAGGACGATCGCGAGAGCTATGAGACCTTCTGGAAGAACTTTGGCCGCCAGCTGAAATACGGTGTGGTCAGCGAATACGGTGCCCACAAGGATGAACTGAGTGAACTGCTGCTGTTCTACTCCTCCACGGAGAAAAAGCCCGTGACCCTTGCGGAATACGTAGGCCGCATGAAGGAGGACCAGAAGTATATCTACTACGCCGCCGGAGAAACGCTGGACAAGGTGGACAAGCTCCCCCAGACCGAGCTTTTAAAGGACAAGGGCATGGAGATCCTCTACTTCACCGAGGACATCGACGAGTTCTGCGCCCAGACCATCCACGCGCAGGACGGCAAGGAGCTGCGCTCCATTCTGGATCAGGAAATCGAAGAGGGCGGCGAGAAGAAGGCCGAGGAGGCCGCCGAAAGCCACAAGGCCGTCTTCGACTTTGTAAAGGAGACTCTTTCCGGCAAGGTCAAGGAGGTCAAGCCCAGCACCCGCCTGAAGTCCCATCCCGTGTGCCTGACGGCCGGGGAGGGCGTGAGCTTTGAAATGGAGAAGTATTTCCGCGCCGTCCAGCCGGACAGCAGCATCCACGCCGACCGTATTCTGGAGCTGAACGTGGAGCATCCGGCCTTTGCCGCGCTGGAAGTCGCCGTTACCGCCGACCCGGACAAGGCCAAGAAGTACGCCGAGCTGCTCTACGATCAGGCACTGCTCATCGCGGGGCTGCCGCTGGATGACCCCTCCGGCTACACCGACCTTGTGTGCGAACTGATGAAATGAACCAAAGCCACGGAGCTTTCGCTCCGTGGCTTTGGTTTTCGAAAAAGTGGCTCCGCCACTTTTTCGAGAAAGCTTCGCTGCGCTCTGCGCCTCGGTTGGCCGCTTACAGCGGCCAATTCGACGCTCGCTTCGCGCAGAGTGTTTTCTGCCACGCACAGGTCGCGGCAGAAAACGGATTCA
>CAKSVQ010000184.1 GCA_934504065.1 uncultured Dysosmobacter sp.
GCATGGTCTTGATCGCGGTCATGTCGTCTTCGGAGAGGTTGAAATCAAACACCTTTACGTTGTCGGCAATCCGGTCTGCGTGGGTGGACTTGGGCATGGGAAGCACGCCGGACTGAATCGCAAAACGGATGCAGATCTGCGCGACGCTCTTGTTGTACTTCTTGGCGATCTTAGCAAGCGTGGGATCGCTCAGCACTGCACCGCAGCCGAGCGGAGACCATGCTTCCACCAGAATGCCGTGCGCCTGGCACCATCTGACCAGTTCGGGCTGATAGTAGCCGGGGTGGAATTCGATCTGGTTGACCATCGGCTTGATCTCTGCGGTCTCTTCCAGTGCCATGATATGTTCGGGCAGATAGTTGGACACGCCGATTGCACGGATCTTGCCGTCCTTGTACATTTTTTCAAAGCCGCGCCACGTGCTTGCATTGACTTCCTTCCAGTTGGGGTAGGTCTTCTCGACGCAGGGCCAGTGGACGAGGTAGAGGTCGATATAATCGGTTCCGAGCGCCTTGAGGGACGCTTCCACAGCGGCGATCGTCCTGGTATAGCCGCGCTCGGTGATCCAGTGCTTGGTGGTGAGGAAAATATCCTCTCTCTTCACGCCGGATTCCCGGATGCCCGCGCCGACGTCCGCTTCGTTGCCGTAGCAGGCTGCGGTATCAATGTGGCGGTATCCTGCCGCGATGGCAGCCTTGACGCTTTCGCGCGCCACATCGCCCGACGGGGTCTGCCAGGTGCCGAATCCGATGCACGGAATCTTGACACCGTTGGAAAGGGTATAGGTATCGGTCAGTGATTTTACCATGATAATATATCTCCTTTGTATAAAAATGTTCTGATAAAATTGAGAAACGGCGTGCCGTCAAAGAGCAGCTGCGCCCCGAATCGGCACAAGCACGCCTGCCGGGGCTAAACTCCGTGCAACGCCGGAACGTCGTCGGCAGATAGGAAAACACTATGTTCTTCGCGCCGTGCGGGACAAGCAAGTGCGCACGTCCGGAATAATCGCTGCTGTCGTGTTGGTATACCCCGATAATTAGGAAAACACTACGTTTCCCGCGCCGTGCGAGGTCAGAAGCCGCATCCAGCGGTCGGCATCCTGCTCCGTCGCGTTGTCCGCCGGCGCGTCGTAGGCGCGGGCAAGCGCCTTTGCCTTGCTGAAGCCGAGGTTGTGATACTTCATAATCTCCGCACGGAGGTATCTGCCTTCGTTCTCTTTCAGAAAACGCGCGAGCGCGCAAAGGTCATCGTCGGAATCGTTGAAGCCGGGGATGAGCGGCAGGCGGAGCACGATCGGCGCGCCTTTTTTCATCAGGCAATCAAGATTTGCGAGAATCTCCCCGTTCGGAACGCCGGTCAGCTTCCGATGCTTATCGGAATCCAGCGCCTTGAGGTCGAAATAGAAGACCACGCCGAGGTCCGCTGCCGCAAGGAAGAACTCCCGCTTGCCGAAGCCGCTGGTCTCGATCACGGTGCCGAAGCCGGCGTCCTTTGCCATGCGGATGAGCGCGAGCGAAGCCTCCGGCTGCATGGACGGTTCCCCGCCGGAAAGTGTCATGCCGCCGTCCTGCCCGTAAAACATCCGGTCAAGAAGCACCTCGGAGAAGATGTCCTCCACCGATTCGCTTCTGCCGCAGATTTCATTGGCGCCCTGATAACAGGCTTCCACGCACTTACCACAGAGCGTACATTTTTCCGGGTCGCGGCGGATGTACTGCGGGCGGTCGGGATCGCGTTCCCGCGCGTCGCAGAGTCCGAGGCATTTCCCGCAGCCCGTACACTTGGATTCGTAATACATGAGCTGCCGCCCCATGCTCTGGGACTCGGGATTGTGGCACCACAGGCAATGCAGGGGGCAACCCTTGAAAAACACGGTCGTGCGGATTCCGGGACCGTCGGAGAGGCAGTACCTCTGCACATTGAAAATGACTGCGTCCATACTTTGCCGGTCAGACCGCAAACGAGGTGCGGTCAATGATGTTCTGCTGAAGCTCCGGCGTGAGGTTACAGAAGTAATCGCTGTATCCACCGACGCGGACGATCAGATTCTGATACTGTTCCGGATGCTCCTTTGCGGCAAGCAGGGTCGCACGGTCAAGCACATTGATCGACAGCTGCTGACCGCCGTGTGCAAAGTAGGTTTTTGCCATGGTAATGAACGCGCTCTGCCCCTTTTCGGTGGCAAACAGCGCCTTGTCAAACTTCATCTGTGCGACAAAGCCCGAACAAGCCTCGGTCTGGTGATAGCGCATCATGGACTTGAGCGACGCGGTGGGTCCGTGGGTATCACACCCCGGCGTTGCCGCAATGCTGTCGGCATAGTTGGCGTCTCCGTCCCGTCTGCCGTTGGGAAGCGCCGCGGTACCGAGCCCGTTGTCCGACGCGCGGTTGAAGGGGCTGCATCCGCCGGTGTACATGCCGCCGCGGAAGGTATTCTTGGTCTTGAGGTAACGGAAGAAATGATCGACGATCTCCGATGCCATATCGTCCACCTCGGGAATGTCGTTTCCGAACTTCGGGCAGGTGGCAAAATCATGGTGCAGCTCGTCGAAGCCCTCATAGTTGGCTTCAAGCGCGCGGATCAGTTCGTCCATGGTATATTTCTTTTCGTCAAAGATCAGCTTCTTCATGGCATAGAGCGAGTCTGCCGCGTCGGCAATGCCCTCGGCGAGAATCTGCCCGTAGCCGTAAAGCGGTCCGCCCCACTTGTAATCCTTGCCCTTCTCAAGGCAACCCTCAATCAGGCAGGAGCGCATTGGGTTGGGCGCGTAGCGCGCGTAGGCTTCCTGCGACGCGTTCGCGGTGCGTACCGCAACATCGGTCACGAAATCCATCTGCGCGTAGTATATTTTAAGGAAATCCTCAAAAGTTTCGCACTCGCGGGGATTGCCCGTCTGAACGGAAATCAGCTCGGTACCGCCCGACTTGAAATCATAGCCGTTGTGAATGGTCAGTTCCAGAACCTTGCCGAGGTTGACCTCGCCGTCCTCCAGCCCCATGTGCGACTTGCCCATGATGTCGATCTGGTTACAGCCGTTCATGCAGTAATCGTGGCTGTCACAGGGCGGAATTCCGATCTCTTCAAGCGCCGCGCAGACGACCTCGTCGTTGTAGATCGCAGGAAGGCCCGTGCCGGTGGACAGGCTCTTTGCCGCCATCTGCCACAGCTTTTCGGGGGTATTTCGATGCACGCGCATGGTCAGATTGGGAGTCTGGTAGCCCATTTCTGTGACCGCTTCCAGAATGTCGTAGGACAATTCGTTGGTCTCGTCGTTCCAGTTTTCATCCGAGCCGGAGATGCAGAGGTTCCAGCCGCGCACGTTGTGCATGGCTTCAAGGAACCGGCGGAGCATATCCCGTCTCTCCGCTTCGGGGCTGTTCCGGTAGAAACCGATCATTTCCTGATCAAATCTGCCGGGGGAGTCGATCCCGTCCACGCTGTACAGCATCCAGTACACCATGACTGCTTCGTAAAAATCCTTGGCGGGCTGTCTCGGCACACGCGTGAAGGTATCCACAATGCGCTCCCATTCCGTGCGTTTTGCGGGATCCGTTTCGGTTTCTGCGTTTTGCTTCGCCATCGCGCTGATGCGGTCGCCGAGCACGTCCAGCGCCGCCATTGCGGTCACGCACGCGTCATAGAAATGATCCTTCCCCGGGTTCTTTTTCCGATTTTCTTCGATCTCTCTGCGAATTCCGTCGGTGCCGACGAGGGGGAGCTTTCCGAAGGCGGGATTCGCGTGTCCGCCCCAGCCGCCGCCCCAGTACG
>CAKSVQ010000185.1 GCA_934504065.1 uncultured Dysosmobacter sp.
GCATCCGGTTCTCCGGTGCGCACCTCAGAGGAGAAGATCTTGGCGTTCCCCTCGCTGCCAAAGAGGATGACCCGCTTGTCGAACACGCACAGACCTTCCACGCTGACAGGGGCCGGAACGCTCATATATGCCTGAAGCGTAACATCGTAGAAAAAGCGCATATCCACGGTGTAGAAGCCCCGGTTGAAGCTGACAGGCTCCACATCCACGTATACATACAGCAGCTTTGCACTGCCGCCCTTGACGGACAGCGCCCGGTTGATCACATCCACATACTGCATTTTGGGATAAAACCGGAGATCCTCGATGCAATCCTTATCACGGCAGGAGTCATAGATTTTCTTTGTATGGATGCAAACCGCCTCCCGGATGCCGTTCAGATCAGCAACAGGGCCGGGCATAACTTTTTCGGGCATTGCAATACCTCCTAATAAGTAACTGAATGAAAGCGGATGGCTTTCATTCCAGTGTATGCGCTCTGTGGCGGGAGGTGAGAGGCGCGGATGTTTTTCCGCAGCTGTCCGCGTGAAGAATGTGCGGATTTTATGTAGTACGTTTGTTCCTCTTTTGCTGTTGCAATTTTATTGAAAATTTGATATAATGCGATTATTTATGAAAGAGGGACCGTTGTGCGTATTTTAGGGATCGATCCGGGATTTGCAACGATCGGCTTTGGCTTGGTGGAAGCAAACCGAGGGCAGGCCCATATGGTGACCTACGGCGCGATCACCACCCCGGCGGGGCTTCCGCTTTCCCGGCGGCTGTATCAGATTGGCACGGATATGGAGGATCTGATCGGCCAGCTTCATCCGGATGTGATCTCCATCGAAGAGCTGTTTTTCAACACCAATATCACGACCGGTATTGCCGTGGCCCATGGCAGAGGGGTGATCTTATATGTCGCAGAGAAGTGCGGAATCCCGCTGCATGAATACACGCCGTCGCAGGTCAAGCTGGCAGTGACGGGATACGGTAAGGCAGAAAAGCGGCAGGTCATGGACATGACGCGCAGACTCTTGAAGCTCAAGGCCGTTCCGCGCCCGGACGATGCGGCGGACGCACTGGCACTGGCGCTGTGTCACGCCAGAAGTGTGACCTCCCGCCTGCCGCAGACCGGGGGCGTTAAAGAGACGATTTAAGGAGCATATGGCTTATGTTTTACTATCTGGACGGTACGGTGGCGGAGATACTGCCCTACCTTGCGGTGATCGACTGCGGCGGTGTGGGATATGCCTGCAAGACCACCAATAATACCCTTGCGGCGCTGAAAAAGGGGCAGCGGGGGAAACTCTTCACCTATCTGCACGTGGGTGAGGGAATTTTTGAATTATATGGATTCGCCACCGCCAACGAGCTTAATAGCTTCAAGCTGCTGATCGGCGTATCCGGAGTGGGGCCGAAGGCGGCGTTGGCCATCCTTTCCTCTGGCACGCCGGAAACGCTGGCCATGGCTATCGTTACGGGGGATGAAAGATCGCTGACGGCGGCGCCGGGCATTGGCAAGAAGATCGCCCAGCGGATCATTCTGGAACTGAAAGACAAAATGGCAAAGGAGACTGCCGGAGGGCTGGACTTTTCCGGCGGAAAGGGAGCGCCTGCTCCGGCCGTGTTTACCAGCAAGGCAACGGAGGCGGCGCAGGCACTGGCCGTCCTTGGATATTCCAGTCAGGAGGTGGGCGCTGCGCTCAAGGGGCTTGACATGGAACAGCTCAGTCTGGAGGAGATCATCCGCCAGAGCCTGAAAAAAATGGTGAAGTAACCGTAGGGAAGAGGGAAGTGATCGTTTGAGCATTGACTTTGGAAATGACATTTACGAAGAACCGATCGTAACCAAAACCTTTCTTGCCGAGGATGCGCAGGAGGTATCGCTGCGCCCCAAAACCTTAAAAGAGTATATCGGACAGGAGAAAGCCAAGGAAAATCTGGCCGTTTTCATTGAAGCTGCCCGTAAGCGGGAAGAAGCGCTGGATCACGTACTGCTGCACGGACCTCCGGGCCTTGGCAAGACCACGCTGGCCGGGATCATTGCGCAGGAGATGGGGGCGGGTATCCGTATCACCTCCGGTCCGGCCATCGAAAAGCCCGGCGATCTGGCGGCATTGCTGACCAACCTGAATGAGGGCGACATCCTGTTTGTGGATGAGATCCATCGGCTGAACCGCGCAGTAGAGGAGATTTTGTATCCCGCGATGGAGGATTATGTGCTGGACATTATCGTTGGAAAAGGTCCGTCTGCCAATTCCATCCGACTGGATCTTCCCAAATTTACTCTGATCGGGGCGACGACCCGTGCAGGGCAGCTGTCCGCGCCGCTGCGTGACCGTTTTGGCGTCACGCTGCGTCTGGAACTGTATACGCCGGAGGAACTGGCAACGATCGTTACCCGCTCTGCCGGGATTTTAAATGTAGACATTGTGCCGGAGGGAGCCTATGAGATCGCGCGGCGCAGCCGGGGCACCCCCCGTATTGCGAACCGGATGCTTCGCCGCGTCCGCGACTTTGCGCAGGTCCGGGCGGACGGTGTGATCCGCAAGGATGTTGCCGATGAAGCGCTGTGCGCGCTGGAGATCGACCATCTGGGACTGGACCCGGTGGACAGGCGGATGCTTAGTGCAATTATCGATAATTATAACGGCGGCCCGGTGGGACTGGAGACACTGGCGGCCACCATTGGAGAAGAGTCCGTCACGCTGGAGGATGTGTATGAACCGTATCTGATGCAGCTTGGTTTTTTGACCAGAACGCCCCGGGGGCGGTGTGTGACACAGAAGGCGTATCAGCATCTTCACCGCGCCATCCCCGGCGGCGCGTCGCCGGAGTGCAGCATGGAACAGCTTACACTCTGACTGAAAAACGTCGGGAAATCTGCTTTTGTGTAGGATAACATAAAAAGCGCGGAGCCGACGGAAAAAATCAGGGCAAATTTTATAATTTGCTTGACATTTCATGGGATAGACAGGTATAATACAATATGTACAATTTAGATGAGACCCTATCACCGACCCTTGCGGAGCTGCCGGACGAGACTTTATGTGCTATGGCAGCCGCCGGAGACCGCATATCCGAGGAAACGCTGGTCATGCGGTATACGCGTTTGGTGCGCACCTGTGCCCGTCCTTTTTTTCTGGCGGGGGGAGACAGTGAAGACCTGACGCAGGAGGGGATGGTGGCGCTCATCAAGGCAGTCCGGGAATATGCCCCTGAAAAGGCGGCGACCTTTCGGACCTTTGCCGAAATTTGTATACGCAATCGCCTGTATTCGGTGCTCCGTGCCTCCGCAAGGGATAAGCATAAGGCGCTGAACCAGTCGATCTCGCTTGATACTCCCGACTTTGACAGTAATTCCTACACCTCTGGTACCAGTAGTTTGGCGCAGCGCGATCCCGAAGATTTCCTGATTGACAGGGAGCACACAGCAGCCCTCTTAGCCGGTGTCCGGAAACAGTTGTCTGAATTTGAGGCGAAGATTTTGGAGTACTATTTGGACGGCCTTTCATGCAGGGAAATTGCCGGAGCTGTCGGCAAGTCTCCAAAGTCCGTAGACAACGCTGTGCAGCGTATTCGGCGCAAGGTGGCACAGCACTTACTTTCCGGCGATCTCAGCAATAGCTGAACGCAATATATTTTTCTTTTCAAAGAGAGGGTAAAATCATGTACGAAGACAAGACTTTAGTGTGCAAAGAGTGCGGTCAGGAGTTCGTGTTCACCGCTGGTGAGCAGGAGTTCTACGCTGAGCGCGGCTTCCAGAACGAGCCCCAGCGCTGCAA
>CAKSVQ010000186.1 GCA_934504065.1 uncultured Dysosmobacter sp.
CGGTGGATGTGGGCGAGTTGGCCCGCACTGCATTTATCCTCGGGATGGACACGAAAACATTGTGTTCAGAAGATTGCAAGGGACTTTGCCCCCGGTGCGGTGCCGATTTGAATCTCGGTCCCTGCTCCTGCAAAAAGGAGACCGATCCCCGGTTGGCAGTCCTGGCCAAGCTTTTGGAGAAATAAAGTACTCATAAGGACGGTCTGTTCCGGGCCTTTGAAAGATCAAGGAGGTGTCACAATGGCAGTACCTAAGGGAAAAGTATCCAAAGCAAGACGCGACAAGCGCCGCAGCTCCGTTTGGAAGCTGGAGGCTCCCGGTCTCGTTGCTTGCCCCAAATGCGGTGCGCTGCACCTGCCTCACAGAATGTGCAAGGAGTGCGGCACTTACAATGGCCGCGAGGTCAAGGTTGTCAAGTCCGTCGTCGCAAAATAAGGAAGCATGCTTTAGGAGGGAAGAGAATTCTTCCCTCCTTGCTTTTTAACTTGCGCACCCGCCTGCGAGCGGGTATAATAAAAGACTGCAAAACAAGAAAGGAAGTGAGAGCCGATGAAACCCATCGTTGCCATCGTGGGCCGTCCTAATGTGGGCAAGTCCATGCTTTTTAACAAGCTGATCGGCAGACGGCTTTCCATTGTGGAGGATACTCCCGGCGTCACGCGGGACCGGATTTACGGAGAGACGGATTGGAACGGGCGGCAGTTTACGCTGATCGATACGGGAGGCATTGAGCCCCGCACCGATAATCAGATTCTGGAATTCATGCGCGATCAGGCGCAGATCGCCATCGACAACGCCAACGTCATCATTTTTCTGACAGATGTGAAGACGGGTCTGACCGCTTCCGACCATGAGGTGGCCAATATGCTGCTGCGCAGCGGAAAGCCCATCGTGCTGGCTGTGAATAAAATGGACTCCACTGGAACGGTGAACCCGGATTTTTAGGAGTTTTATAATCTGGGTCTTGGTGACCCCATCGCAGTCTCTGCGGTGCACGGCCACGGCACGGGCGACCTGCTGGACGCCTGCGTGAAGTATTTCCCGCCGGAGGGCGAGGAGGAAGAAGAGGACGACGCTATCAAGGTGGCGGTCATCGGCAAGCCCAATGCGGGCAAGAGCTCGCTGGTCAATCAGATCTTGGGCGAGGAACGTGTAATCGTATCCAATGTGGCGGGTACCACCCGGGATGCCATAGACTCCCGCTTCACCAATGCCAAGGGCAGTTTCGTGTTTATCGACACGGCGGGCATCCGCAAAAAGTCCAAAGTGGAGGAGGATATTGAGAAATACAGTGTCCTGCGGGCCACCATGGCCATTGAACGGGCGGATGTTTGTCTCATCATGATCGACGCCACAGAGGGCGTCACCGAGCAGGATACCAAGGTGGCCGGCATGGCTCATGAGGCCGGAAAGGCCAGCATCATTGTCATCAACAAATGGGACTTGGTGGAGAAGGATGACAAGACCATGGACAAAATGCGGGAAAAGGTGCGGCAGGATCTGGCCTTTATGACCTACGCCCCGATCCTGTTTATCTCCGCCAAAACCGGGCAGCGGGTGGACAAGCTGTTCGACATGATCGATTACGTGTCCAATCAGGCCAGCGTCCGCATCACCACTGGAATGCTGAACAACGTGCTGGCCGATGCGCAGACCCGTGTGCAGCCCCCCTCTGACAAGGGCCGCCGCCTGAAGATCTATTACATGACGCAGGTAGGTGTCCGCCCGCCACATTTTGTGATCTTCTGCAACGATTCCCGCCTGTTCCATTTTTCCTATCGGCGGTATCTGGAAAACTGCATCCGCTCCACCTTCGGGCTGGAAGGCACGCCAGTGGTAATCTCCATTCGCCAGAAGGGCGATAAGGAGGAGTAAGGGAATGCTATCGTTTTTGCTCTTATCAAGGGCGCAGTTGTTGGCCACAGCGATAATCGCGTATTTTTGCGGCTGCTTTAACGGTGCAGTTATCGTCTCTAAATATATTCTAAGGGATGATGTGCGCGGACATGGCAGCGGCAATGCAGGGCTAACGAACTTTTACCGGACGTTTGGGGGCCCTTTGACGGCAGTTGTTATTTTGACAGATGTGCTGAAAGCTGTGGTGGCTCTGAAAGTGGCTGTGTGGCTTTCCACCTATTATCGCCCAGATTTTTCTCTGGATGCTGGGATGCCAGACCCTGTCATGACAGCGGTGCTCTTTCAGTATTGGGCAGGCGTTTTCTG
Source organism: uncultured Dysosmobacter sp. (assembly GCA_934504065.1). GTDB lineage: Bacteria > Bacillota > Clostridia > Oscillospirales > Oscillospiraceae > Oscillibacter. The sequence continues at coordinate 2,224 of CAKSVQ010000186.1, forward strand.
TCTGCTGGGCCATATGTTCCCCTGCATGTTCCATTTTAAGGGCGGCAAGGGAATCCTCTCCGGCGGCACTGTCGCTATTTTGATCGATTGGCGGGTGGCCGTGGTGGTCTGGGGCGGCTTTTTGATCCTTACCACCCTGACCCGGTACGTATCCCTGGGCTCCCTGTGGGCCGGGGCCAGCTTTCCCTTTATCTCATGGTTCTGCTATCCCACCCCGGCTATCGTCGTGCTGGCATTCATCTGCGGCGGCCTTGTGGTGTGGAAGCACAGGGCAAACATCGGACGGTTGCTCAGCGGAACGGAAAACAAGCTGAGCTTCCATCATAAAAAATAGGAGGAACGCCATGAAAGCGGTGGTTTTAGGCAGCGGCGGCTGGGGCACGGCGCTCAGTCAGGTGCTTTGCGATAACGGCCATGAGACGTATCTCTGGTCACACAATCAGGAGAAAGCCGAGGAAATGGCAAAAACGCGGGAAAATCCGCTGCTCAAGGGCGTCCGCCTGCCGGACGCGCTGCATATCACAGGTGATCTTACGTGCTTGGAGGGAGCAGATCTGGTGGTGTCCGCGCCGCCGTCCTTCGCGGTACGCGCCACCGGGAAGAAGATGGCGCCCTACCTGCGGCCGGAGACGGTGCTGGTGACGGTCTCTAAGGGAATCGAGCGGGACACAAACCTACGCTTAAGTCAGGTCTTGCAAGAGGAAACTCAAAACATCTGTAAAGTAGTTGTACTTTCAGGTCCCACTCACGCAGAGGAAGTGGGCATTCGGATGCCCACCGGCTGCGTGGCGGCCTGCCCGGACCGCACGGCGGCACGGTTTGTACAGGACGCCTTCATGAATGCGTATTTCCGCATCTACACCAGCTACGATATTGTGGGTGTGGAGCTGGCCGCGGCGCTGAAAAACGTAGTGGCCCTGAGCTGCGGCATCTGCACAGGACTGGGGTATCAGGATAACACCAAGGCGCTGCTGATGACCCGGGCCATGGCAGAGCTCACGCGGCTGGGCGAACAGCTGGGCGGCACCCGGCGGACCTTTGGCGGTCTTGCGGGAATGGGGGACCTGATCGTGACGTGCACCTCCATGCATTCCCGGAATAACCGCGCCGGTATTTTAATCGGTCAGGGAAAGTCGCCGCAGCAGGCCATGGAAGAGATCGGCGCGGTGGTCGAGGGCTATTACGCGGCGGAAAGTGTATATCAGCTGGCGCAGAAGGAGGGCGTGGATATGCCCATCTGCCGCTGTGCCTATGAGGTGCTTTACCACGGCAAATCCGTGCGGGACGTGGTGGCAGAGCTGATGACCCGCGCCAAAAAAGATGAGCTGCTGGAGACCACGTGGCTGTAAGTTTTCCCAAAACTGAAGAAGCCGAAAGCGGTCTGCTTTCGGCTTCTTGCTATATACATTGGAAGTAAGGTAAAAGAAAATCCCGGACCGAAGTCCGGGATCTGTGCTTGTTCATACCTTAGATCGATCTGGTGACCTTACCGGAACGCATACAC
>CAKSVQ010000187.1 GCA_934504065.1 uncultured Dysosmobacter sp.
CCTCTAAGCTGTGATTTTTGTCAGCCTGAACCAAGAGAAAAACACATCAAACTGTTGTTTTGTTTTTCACAGCTGGATTTTCCCCTATTTTCTCCTTCCCGGCCTCGATCTGCCCTGTGATTCCCTTCCGCCGTTTTTTGAAGGCTCTTAATTTTTTCTTGCATAATTTCAAAAACAGTGGTTAAATAATCAAAACTTCCAGGAGCGTCACAGCCTATGAGCAAAAAGAAAATCTCCGTGATCTGTATGGACCCTCTGGCCGCCACCGCCTATGCGGCGGATATCCGCTCTCTCTTCGGCGATGTGGCCCAAGTCGACACCTTTTCCATCTGGGACGGCACTGCCACGGGTATGCTTCCTCCCGCCGATATCTATGCCGCCACCACCGACGCCTACGGCTCTGCCGAGGAGTTTTCCCGCCATGTTCCCCCGGGCAGCCAGATGATGGGAATCGAGGTCTCCTTCCGCTGGGAGACGCTGAACCGTCTGAAGGAAATCCCTGGCGGGAGCAAGGTCCTCTTCGTCAATATGACCCCCACCATGGCCCGGGAAGCAGTCTCCCAGCTGGAACAACTGGGCATCAACCACGTGAAGTGGATCTCCTACTTCCCCGGCCTTCAGCTGCGGGACCATGACGATATCCACATCGCCGTCACCCCGGACGAGGAGCGCTACGTCCCCGACTGGATCGACACCACCATCAACCTGGGTCAGCGCACCTGTACCACCAGCATGGTGGTGGAAATCGCGCTCCGTCTGGGCTTGGATCACCTTTTGGAAACGGAGCCCTTTCAGAACTACTTCCACTCCATCGCCAGCAGCAACTATGGCTTTAACCAGATGTTCGCCCGTTCCACCCGGTTGGAAAGTCAGTTCCACATTCTGATGGAAAACCTGCGGGACGGCGTGATTGCCATCAACGAAAAGGGCGTGGTGTATGCCTGTAACCAGCACGCCCAGGACATGACCGGTGTCAACTTTGTGATGAATGAGCGCAACCGCTGCACCGAGTTGTTCCCCTACATCCCCTTTACTGAGTGCCTTCAGTGTACCCACCCCATGCCCATAAAGCTGGTTAAGGTCAACGGAGCCAACCTGAGTATTGAAGTCATCCCCGTTATCCGCAACGGCACATGTATCGGCGCCTTTGCCATTCTTCAGCGCTTTAACGAGATGGAGGAGCGGCAGAACGAACTGCGCAGCCAGCTGTTCCAGAAGGGCCACTACGCCAAATACAGCTTCGACGATGTGATTGGCCAATCCGAGGCCATTCTGCACACCAAACAAGTTTTAAAGCGAATGGCTCAAAGCGAAAGTCCCGTCCTGCTGATTGGCGAAACCGGAACCGGCAAGGAGCTCTTCGCTCACGGGATCCACCGGGAATCCCGGCGAAGCTCCGGCCCTTTCGTCGCCATCAATGTGGCCGCTTTCCCGGAAAGCCTGCTGGAAAGCGAACTGTTCGGCTATGAGGAGGGCGCCTTCACCGGAGCGAAGCGGGGCGGCAAACCCGGTCTGTTTGAGTTCGCCCACAAGGGTACCCTGTTTTTGGACGAGGTAGAGGGCATGAGCTCCTCCCTCCAGGTCATGCTTTTGCGCGCCCTTCAGGAGCGCGAGATCATGCGGGTAGGCGGCAAGCAGATCATTCACGTAGATGTGCGGATCATCGCCGCCACCAACGAATCTCTGGAGGAAAAAGTACGCCAGGGCACCTTCCGCCGGGACCTTTACTACCGGCTGTCTACCCTGCCCGTGGTCATCCCTCCCCTGTCCCAGCGTGGGAACGATTTGCTGCTGCTAGTCGCCCACTTCCGAAAGGAACTTCACGGGGATTTTGTCCTCTCTCCCCAGGTGCAGGAGCTTTTCCGCAGCTATTCCTGGCCGGGCAACATCCGTGAGCTGCGCAATGTGGTGGAGTATCTGGTCTATACCGGCAGCCGCGAGATCACCTTTGACGATCTGCCCCCCACGCTTCAGCAGTCCTTCTCCCTTCCTCAGTCCGCCGGGGCCGTGGCTTCCGCTTCGGTACAGTCTTCCGCAGCTTCCCCGCTGCAATCTCCCGTTTTCCGCTTCGTGCTGAAGCAGCTGTATCAGGCCTCTCAGCTTCACCAGGCCATCGGCCGGGAAAAAATTCTGGAAGCCGCCCGGGAGGCCTACCTCCCCCTGTCTCAGCAAGAGCTGCGCACCATGCTGGCCGAAATGTCCCGTCAGGGACTGGTCCGGGTCAGCCGGGGACGGGGCGGCAGTCAGTTGACGCCCGAGGGCCGCAAGCTTGCAGAAAATGGTTGATCTCACTTTCCCTTTAACCATTTTTGTTTTTGTTTAACCAGTTAATTTTAGATTGACATTTAAAAATTTTGTGGAGGCAACCAAAATTTTTTGTCAGTTTTTCATGTTTCTTACAATTTCAAGTTGATTTTTTCCAGTTTTTGCAACGTTTTTACCATATCCAATTTTGGCACAGCGTGTGCTTGTTAATAAATTGGACACAGTTAAAGGGCCTCCGACCTCTCACCAAGCGGCCGGGCGGCTGATGTGTAGCTTTCAGAAAGGAGGAAACATATGAAATTCTGGAAAATGAACGGCGCCGGAAACGATTTTGTAGTGCTGAACAATCTGGAAGAGCATCTGCCCCAGGAAGTATTCCCCACCCTGGCCAAGACGCTGTGCGAGCGGCATCTGTCCATCGGTGCAGACGGCTTCATGGTGGTGGACCAGCCCACTCAGGGCGGCGACTACAAAATGCTGTTCTACAACTCCGATGGCAGCATGGGAGAAATGTGCGGCAACGGCGCCCGGTGCATCTGTCGCTATGGCTATGAAATCGGCCTGGCTGGCGAGACCCAGACGGTTGAAACCACCGCAGGGATCGTCACCGGCGTCCGGATCGACCAGCGCCAGTACCGTGTCCGCCTGAACGACCCACAGGAGGTAAATCTGGACCTCAAGGTAGACCTTGACGGGCAGATCGTCCCCTGCGCCTATGCCGTGGTAGGTGTGCCCCACTTGGCCGTTCCCTACAAGGGCTTGGCTCAGGCCGACGAAAACCAACTGCGCGAATTCGGACGGAAGCTGCGCTGGTATAAGGGCTTCCCCAAGGGTGCGAATGTAAACTTCTATGAAATTTTGGGAGAAGATCACGTTCTGGAGCGCACCTTTGAGCGCGGTGTAGAGGACTTCACCTACGCCTGCGGCACCGGCACCGGCAGTGTTGTCACCGTCCTTACCCTGTTGGGCAAGGTCAGCGGCAGCAATGTAAAGGTAGATATGGCCGGCGGCACGCTGACCATCGATGTCGTCCGGGACGGGGAAAAGGTCAAGGACCTCTTCCTCACTGGTCCTACCAACATCGTCTGTAAAGGCGAGGTCACCGACGAGACCCTGAAGCTGTAAACTTACGTTCCCCTTTCCACCGCACCTAAGAGATTCACTAAAAGTTAATTGTAAAGGAGCGCTATTCGTGGATAAGAAATCTGTCGCTAAGAACTACCGCTTTTTGGTTATCCTTCTCTCCTGCATGGTAGCAGGCGCCCTGGTCGGTTGGTTCGCCCCCGACTTCGGTCACAGCATCGCATTCCTGGGCACCGTGTTTATCAACATGATGTTCTGTATCGTGGTCCCCATGGTGTTCGCTTCCATCGCCGGTTCCGTGGCCAACATGGAGAGCAAGGAGCGCGCCGGCAAGATCATGGGCTACAC
>CAKSVQ010000188.1 GCA_934504065.1 uncultured Dysosmobacter sp.
TCGTACGCCTCTACTTCCCCGGTCTCTGCCGAGACGATGGGCTGGAAGTGGTAGCGCACCAGCTCCTCGCTGATCAGGCGGCGGAACTCGTTCCGGCTCTGGGTCACATAGAGGTCCTGGCTGTATACCGCCAGGTCAAACTCGCCCAGCTGCCCCTTCTCTGTATGCTTCACCTGATACATGGCAAAGTCCGCATATTTTTTCAGGGTGCTCAGGTCGGTGGTGTCCATGGGATACCAGGCCAGACCGCCGGAGATACTGATATGCAGGTCACGGCCGCTGGGCAGCTGGACCACCGTCTCCCGCACCGCCTGCTTGATATCCCCGATGATCTGCCGGATCTCATCCTGGCTGGAGTAGCCATAGAGCAGCATGTTGAACTCGTCCCCGGAGATACGGGCGCACAGGCTGCCCTTGGGGGCGTATTTTGTAAAGCACTGACCGGTCTGCCGAATGTACTCGTCGCCCCAGTCGTGCCCAAAGGTGTCGTTGGTGCGCTTCAGGTCATCCAGGTCCATCATGATCAGCGCCGCACAGCCCAGCTTCTCCGGCGCGGCAAACAGGGCCTCACACTCCCGCTGGAAGGCCCGGCGGCTGTACAGCCCGGTCAGGGGGTCGTAATCCCGCTCATGCTCGATGCGCAGCTTCTCCAGGGTGGCGGCGGTCACATCCTCCACCAGACCCACCTGGGCGTTGGCCTCCCAGGTGGTCTCGATGTGCAGATACCGCTCCGTCCCGTTGGGGAGGGTCATGCGGTATATCTCCGCGCCGTTGGCCCCCGGCTTGTGGGGATACTGGTTCTCCAGGCGCTTCAGCAGCGCCCGGAAGTGTTCTGCGGTCAGCGTCTTCGGGTCCTCCTCCGGCATACCCAGAAGGGTGAAGAAGTTATCTGTTACATAGACGCTCTCCGGGCTGCTGCACAACTCATACCCGCCCAGCTCCACGCTGGCCATCTCCATGATGCGCAGAAATTTGGTGGATCTGTCCAGCACATCCCGGCTGAGCTGCGTAATGGCCGCGGAAAACTGGTCCAGCTCCCGAATTCCCGTAGACGGCAGTGCCGGGATGCTGCGGCGGTTCGTCTGTGCCGACGATGTCAGCTTCTTCGACAGCCTGGAAACAGGCCGGGCCAGCCGTCTGGCCGCCATGATACTGCTGCCCACGCCCGCCAGGGCCATCAGCAGCACACACAGCATGATCAGACCGACCACATGGTGAGAAAAGGCAAACAGCCGCTGCTCCGACACGATCCCCATCAGCAGCCACTGCTTGTCAGAGAAGGGGGTGCTGCGGTTGTACAAAGACAGCTCCGTCACGGCGCTGTGATACCAAGTTCCCTCGTTTTGAAAGCGATATCCACCGTATTTCGAGCTTGTCAGTTTCAGCGAACGTCCGGTGGCGGCGCTGGTTTTCTTCCCGGAAATGGTAACGACCTCATACACCGTATTGGCATCATACCGGTCTGTACCTTTCTGGGTATAGGCCAGCATGTAGCCGCCGGCGTCAGCGTTTTGCAGTTCACCGCTGGGCAGCAGCGTCTGCAAATAGCTCTCCAGCATCTCCACCCCCAATACGCCGTATACCCGGCCGTCGGGCAGGATCAGGGGGATGGAGTACGCAATAGCGGCGTGATCGTCCCCGGGCAGGGTAAACAGGCTGGTGGTCCAATGGCCATAGTCCGCCGCGGACAGGGAAGCCGAGTCGCTGTAAGCGGACTGAAACGCGGGGAAGATCAGCTGCTTCGTGTCCTGCTCGGTGTAAGGGATGGCGCTGTTCCAGTTATGATCCGTCGTAATACGCAGATCCTGCACCAGTTGGGAGGGGCAGTACTCAAATTGCAGGTCAGCATTGCGGTCAGAGGACAGAGAGGCGGGGTCCAGATCCCGGATATAGACGCAGGGCAGCACGTCGCCATCGGCTCTTTCGTTCAGATCACTGGTGTTGAACACCACGAAGATGCCGTTGACCGGCTTGCTGCGCAGGGTTTCGATCAGATCTTCGCCGATGGCCTGCATCAGGGGGAGGGCATCCTCGCTGCTGTTCTCCAGCGTCTCGATCCGGATTTCCCCCGCCTCCGCCAGCTCCAGGGCGGCGGTATTGATGCTATCCGCCAAGGCCGTCAAATTCTGGGCGGAGAGCATCGTGTTCTCCAGGTAGCTGTTCCGGTTTTCCACCTGCTTTTGCAGAACTTCCACTGCATTCCGGTTCAACTGGACAGGTATCTTGCTGAAATAGAGCACACCTGCCAGCAGCAGCACATCGGCGCAGAGGGCCAGCAGGATCGTACTCAGAATCGTCTGGAAGATAGAACGGCCCTGTTTTGTTGTTTTTTTGCGGTCCTGCTTCATCACAAAACAGCTCCCTTAAATGTTAACTTCGGTCAGCCCTCAAAGGCCCGCAGAGCGGTCAGGGTCTCCTGATACCAGCTCTGGAAATAGTCGTCGGATAAGAATTCTTCGGCGGCCTGGTCAAAGCTCTGCCCCTGCTCCATCCGCTCTTCCACCGCGGCGCGGTCCGCCTCGGCCCGGTCGCTCATGGCGTGCTCCAGCACACTGCGGGCCTCCGCCCCGCCGGAAAAGGCCGCCTGCGTATACATCTGGTGGCTGTTTACCGTATCCAGGGCGGTGGTGAGCAGCTGGTCCATCTCCTCCGACACGTCCAGTCCGCTGGAGCGGATCGCCTCCATGTCGTTCCCCGCCTTGGTCACGGGCAAATAGCCGGAGTCCACCGAAAACGCAATATTGTGCTCCGGCAACGTAAACCACTTCAGGAACTCTACGCTGGCCTGAATTTCCGCTTCAGAGGCCTTCGTGACCACCATGCCGGCCCCCTGCTGTACGGCGTAGTTTTCTCCCCCCCGGAACACCGGGCAGGGCAGAACGACCCGCTGAATGTCATGGCTTTCCGTATCGCTGGTGACCACCTGACCGGGGAAGAAGCTGGAGCTGGAGGTGGAGCCCACATAGGCAATGATATTTCCCGTCTTTACGTCATCGCTGCGGAAGCGCCCGCCGGAGGAGAAATATCCTTTCAGGAAGGGGACGTAGTAGTTGTCCCACAGCTTGCGCACCACAGTCTGGTCGTAATTTAGGGTCATAACCCCGTCCGTCACCTCAAAAAGGGTACAGCCAAGCTGCCGGGCGCCCACCAGCATATAGTTTGCCATGGCGTCCCGGCCGAACATCGCCCGGCCGCCGCTCCATTCATAGTACCGTTCGGCCGTTTCCACCACGCCCTCTACCGTGGTCAGGTCGGAGTAATCCGCCCCGGTGGCCTCGGCAAAGGGCTCCCAGTCCGTCTGGTTCAGAAAGAGCAGTTCGGTGGATTTGACGGTGGGGAAGATCTTGATGCTGCCGCTGCCGGAGAAGTCCCCCTCGGTGAGGTAGCCGGGGATATAGGCGTCCTTCTCCTCCTGGGTGAGATAGGCGCTCAGGTCCACCACTTCGCCCATCTGGTCCAGGGCATAGGCGTTGTCCGCGTAGGCGGAGAAGATGTTGGGCATGGCGGGTGTGCCCACTTTACCCTCTGCCGCGGCCAGCACATTGGTCTCCAGGTCGTTCACGCTGCCCTGGCTGTAGCTGTCCACGGCGATGTTCTTCTCCTTGCCCACGGTGCGGTTGAACTCCTCCACCATACTGTTGAAGGCTTCCAGCTGACTGCCGTTATAGTAGGTC
>CAKSVQ010000189.1 GCA_934504065.1 uncultured Dysosmobacter sp.
TGTTCTCCGCCTCGCCCTTACGGACAGAGAGCTCATAGCCCCGCACGTTCAGCTCCATGGGATCGCCCAGAGGGGCCACCTTGCGGACATAGATCTCCACGCCCTTGGTGATGCCCATGTCCATGATGCGGCGCTTCACAGGGCCCTCGCCGTGCAGCTTGACCACCGTCACGGTCTCGCCAACCTTTACGTCCTTGAGTGTTTTCATTGTTTCTCCTCCTTTATATTAAATCATGATCCGGTTCGCCATGGTCTTGTCCAAAGCGATCCGGCTGTCTTTCACCTGTAAGATCAGGTTCCCGGCGATCTCGCTGACCACCGTCACGTCACTGTCCACCACAAAGCCCAATTCGGCCAGATGCTGGCGCACGTCATCCTTTCCGGTGATCTTGCGGATCGTCACCGTTTCGCCCGCTTTCGCCATTGTCAACGGCAGCATTTCTTCGCCTCCCAACCCTGAAGTTTGCTGAATCTAACTTTTTGCCTGAAAGTGAGGTTAGTATGCTCTAACCCTCAAACCGTGCATAGTTTATCACCACTAACTCCTGCTGTCAAGTCCACTTTGCAAAAAAACTTGTCTTTTTGGTTAGTTTGTGTTAACCTAATTATGCAACCCCCGAAAATGAAGGAGGCTTTTATGAATATTCACGAATCCGCCGAAGATTATCTGGAATGCATCCTGATGCTGCGGCTGAAAAACGGTATGGTGCGCTCCATCGACATCGTGCACGATCTGGACTATTCCAAGCCCAGCGTCAGCGTGGCCATGAAGCGCCTGCGGGAAAACGGGTATATTGAAATGGACGCCGACGGGTACATCACTCTGCTGCCCCCCGGCGAGGTCATTGCGGAGAAAATCTATGCCCGCCATCAGGTACTCACCGCGTTTTTGGTGCAGCTGGGCGTGTCGCCGGAGTGCGCCGCAGCCGATGCCTGCAAAATCGAGCACGACATCAGCGACGAGAGCTACGAAAAAATCAAAGCCGTTATTCGAAAGCCACCGGAAACCTGAAAAAAAGGCTGCGGCACGCTTTGCGTGCCGCAGCTCTTTTTTAAGCTTATTAGGAAAAGCCTCGCAGAGTTTCGCGTCCGCAGACGCGAAAGCCATGAAAATCCGTTTTCTGCCGCGACATGTGCGTGGCAGAAAACACTTTGCGCGGAGCGAGCGTCGAATTGGCCGCTATAAGCGGACAACCGAGGCGCAGAGCGCAGCGAAACTTCTTCAAACAAGTGGCCTTGCCACTTGTTTGAGGGATATTTATTCATCCATCGGTGCGCCGCATTTGGGGCAGAACTTGCTGTCCGACTCCGCGCCGCAGACGGGGCACTTCTTCTCCGGGGACTCTGCGACGGCGCTCTCCTCCCGGACGGGCTTGCTGGCCTCCAGCTCGGCAATGCGCGCCTTGGAAGCGGCCACCGCCTCCACCAGCTCCCGCACGGCGTCAGGAATTTCCCCCTCGTACTCGTTCACGAACCACTCGCCGATGGTGCGGTAGGTCTTGTCCATCTCCTTCTGCTCGCCTGCGATGGCCACGGTAATCCGGGTCAGCTCCGCAGCGTCCTTGGCCTTGTCCGCCGCCAGATTTGCCATGCCCTTTGCTTTTTTCGTCAGTTCATCAAAAGAAAACGCCATTTTAAAAACTCCTTTCGCCGAAACCCGGCCGATTTACCTTCAGTATAGCCCGCCGGACTGGCAAACGCAATTCTTTTTTCAGATATTCACCGTTTGTTTTCAAAGGACGGCGCAGGCTGAATCTGCCTGCGCCGTCCCGTCCGTTATGCCTGATATTCGATGGCGCGGACTTCGCCGTCATAAGTATAGACGTTCATTGTCCCGCCGTAATCCCGGGCGGTATCCAAATCCGTCCACTTTCCGGTATCGGCATTGTAGCAGGGAACGTTAGATGCAACATCGTAAGTCTTGCCGCCGCAGTTCACGGCCGTCTTGCCGATCCACGCGGAAGCAAAGACGTTGGTAAACTTGCTCATCACGTTAAACTCGTCGAACATCGTGCCCGCCCGGTTGATCTTAACCGCCACAAACGCGCCGTTGCTGACGCCGTTGCCGCTGTTGATGGGGCCATAGGTCTTACTGGGCGTTTCGATGGCAATGGTCTTGGAGGTGGTATAATAGCCGTTCACGCCCTCATTCCGGGTGGCATAGGGGCCATAGCCGTCATTCCAGACCCATTTGCCGCCCTCCATATAGCCGCTTTGAGCAGTCTTGGGGGCATTGTCGCCTGCGTCGGCGTTCCATATCCATGTATCCTTGCTGGTGCTGACCACCGCCCGTCCATAGATCACGTCGCTGGACGTACCGCCGTTCATCATGATCAGGTCCACCTCGCCTGCCCAGTTGGTGTGGGCGTAGGTGATCCTGGCGGAGTTGACGTGGCGGTTGATGCCGGAGAGGCCCACCTGCTCGCCGCCGTCAAAGATCAGCACATTGCTGGCAAGGCGCTTGCTTCCAAGGGTCTTGGCGGAGGTGTCCAGATCGCCGCTGCTGGCGGAAAGGGTGGCAAAGCTCACGCCGCTCTTCGTGGAGGAAACGCTGACCGCGCGGCCCGCAAGGGCGGCATTGCTGCCGACGGTGATGAGCCCGCCGCCGCAGAGCAGCTGCACGTCGCCGCCGCTGTTCACCACGGCCACGGCAGTGCTGCGCACCGTGTTGTCCGCCGCCGCGGCCCCGGCCACCTGACCGTCCGCCGTCAGCAGCAGGGTGATCTGCTGGCCGGGCTTGAACTTGGAAAGGGACTCCGCCGCCGTGGGCAGCACGCTCCACTCCCGGCCCATGGCCGTGAGGGTGGTGGGGGCGGAGGGAGAGGGCGAGCAGTCCTCATAATAGACGGTCACCCGGGTGTCGCTCACCAGCACGGCGTTGGTGTCCGGGGAGAAGGTGGCCACGTCATAGCTGCGCAGGTCCGCCGCCGAGGCAGGCGCGCCGTTTTTATAGATGGTGTAGCTGCCTCCGCCTGCCAGCGCGTTCAGCCCCGCCGCAGAGCCGTTGGAGCCGATGATGACCGCCGCGCCGGAGATGCCGCCCTTTTCCGTGACGGGCAGGAACGTCAACGCTTCGCCCTGCGCGTTGGTCACCACCTTGCCCCGGGTGCCCACCAGCGAGGTGGACGCCGTGGGCCGGGCCATGTCATAGGTCTTTCCTCCGGCGGTCAGGGTGCCCTTGCCGCCGTCCACGGCGGTGAGCAGCACCTCGTCGCTGAGGGTATAGCTGAACAGCTGGGTCTCTCCGCCGCCCTTTTTGGCGGTGAAGAGGTTTAAAAAGAGCTTGGCCGCCTGTGCGCGGGTCAGGGGGGCAAAGGCAGAGGTGATGCCCGTGGACTTGAGCAGGCCGCAGCTCTCCGCCTCAGCCATATAGCCCTGGGGCCACACGCCGCCCATGTCGCCGTCCTGATAGCCAAGGCCCCGCATCAGAATCGTCACGGCCTGCCCGGCGGTAACGGTCCTGTCCGGCTGGAAGCGCCCGTCGGCAAAACCCGCGATCACGCCCTTTTTCGAAGCCATGTTGATGTAGGATGCCGCCCAGTGGGAGGGCTTCACATCCGGGAAGATGGTCACGGTGGAGTACCGCCCCAGCTCGCCGCTGCCGTCCATGGCGTAGACCGCCATCTTGCAGAACTGCGCCCGGTTCAGACTGGCGGT
>CAKSVQ010000190.1 GCA_934504065.1 uncultured Dysosmobacter sp.
AGCTGGCTCCGCAGGCGCTCCGCGCCCTGCATGAGCTGCACGTGCAGCATAAACTGGTCGATCTGCGGGGCCATGGCCATGGCCCGCTCCGGCACGGTGCTGGGATAGTGCCGCAGGCCCTCGACGGTGCCCTCCAGCACAGGCGTCCGGTCCTCCATGATGACGAAAGAACGAATCTGCGCCCCCTCGAAAATGGTGGCGTCCAGATTCTTGTTCATGCACAGCAGGCGGTTCCCCCGGTCAAAGAGGAACTTGGTGTCCAGCCAGCCAAAGTCGATCTGATCCGTGGTCTTGAACTTCGCCTTGAGCTTGCGGTTCTCCTCCCGAAAGGCCATATAGCCCTTGAAGTCCTCCACGGTCATCTTGTCCACCGCGCCCTCCGGCAGGTCGGTCACGCCGTAGCAGTCGCTGCAGACATATTTTCCGTCCACCTTCCAGGGAAACAGCCCCTTCACCTTGCCGCCGCAGATGGCGCAGGGGTCTTTTTTTGTAAACAGTCCCATGATCATTCCTCCCGTTATTTCTCACCGTTGGCAGCGGGGCGCCGCCTTGATATATCCGCGTTTATGAATGCCCAGCGCCTTTGCCAGCAGCACCGCCGGAAAACGGCCGAGGCAGCGGTTCAGCTTTTCCGCGCTGTCGTTATAAATCAGGTGGCTGGTGCACAGCATTTTCCCATAGCTCTCCACCGCCTGCCATTGCCCGGTGCACCGCGCGTCCGCCCGCACCTCCGGGTGCTGCCCCGCCACCGTGCGGACCTGCTCAATCACCGTTTGGATCACGTCCTCCTGCCGCTGCACCTCGCCGGGGCCGGATACCCCGGTCACCGTGCCGCAGCACTGGCAGAGCATGGCCGACATCCGTCGGGCGGCCTCGCCGTCGTAAGGCTCTAACTGCCGGGTCAGCGTGGTCAATGCGTCGATCCGGGAGGATAGCTGCACGCCGATCTGATCCATGGCGCTGGCCACATTGGCGTCCAGCGCCGCCAGCGTCCGCCGGGTCTGGGCCGCCCAGAGGGCAAGGAACACCACCGCTGCGCCCAGACCGATCCAAGCTGCCACAACCTCACCTCCCATTTCCTCTTTCCATAGAAAAAAGCCGCCGGAGCTTTTTCATCTGCTCCGGCGGCCGCCTAAGCAGGCTGCGCTCAGACCGCCGGAAACGCCTTCCGGCGGTCTTCACCATGTCTCACTTGTTGGCCGCGTCCCAAAGGCCCGCGGCGAAAAGCTGCTTATCCCTCGTAGGGCACGGACACCCGATCCAAAAGCTCCTGCGTGGGGGCCACCAGCTCCTGCAGGGAAGCGGTGAGCGCGTCGAAATCAGAGCCGTCCAGCATGGTGAGGTCCTCCGTGAGGGCGGTGCCGACATAGCTCAGTGTACCGCTGAGGGCCTGAATTTCAGCCGCGGTCTGCTCGTCGTCCATCCAGCCGTTTTCATCGGCGGCGGTGTACGCCTCGTTGTAGATGGGAGCCACCGCATTATAGGCCTCGGTCAATGCCTGCAGCTGTTCGTCGCTGATCTCCGCGTCGGCATTATCAGCCACAGCGGCGGAATCGGCAGGCTGCTCTTCCTCCTGCGCGGGGGCAGAATCTTCTTCATCGGCGCTCGTGTCCGAGCCGCAGGCCGCAAGGCTCAGCAGCATCATCATTGCCAGCAGCAGTGCAAGAAATTTTTTCATCATGTATCCGTCTCCTTTATCATAGCCATGCCAAAGGCAGTGCGTCCGCCGGGCAAACAACCTGCGCCAGCCGCTTTCGGCGCCCCGTCGGACGGCTGCCTTTGTATGTGCCCTTACTATAAAACAGAAACGGCGGGAAAAGTATCCCGCCGTCTGAAACGTACCGAAAATGTCTCGAATCGTCACAGCAGCACTCTGCCGGACCGAAAGGTCTCCTCTAAAAAGGCATCCTTGATGTCGTTATACTTTCCCCGGGGAATGGGGATCTCCGTCCCGTCAGACATGGTGACCGCCCGGTAAGAGATGTTCTGCACATACTCCAGCCGGATAAGATAGGAGCGGTGGGGCCGGAAAAACCCGCCGTAGGGCATCAGTTCGGCGCTGAGCTCTTCCAGCGACCCGGTGCTCTCCAGCACCTGCCCGGAGATCAGATGGATCAGCAGCGTGCGGTGCAGCACCTCGCAGTATTCCACCTTTTTCGGCTCCAAGCGGGTGATGCCGCTTTTGCACCGCAGGATCAGGCTGCTGGTCTGCTCCCGCTCACACTCGGCCAGCGCGGAATCCATGACCCGGAAGAGACTTTCCTTCCAGATGGGCTTGAGCTGATAAAAATAGGCGTTCACCGTGTAAGACTCCACCGCAAATTCCGGCGACGAGGTGAGGAAGATGATCTTGGCATTGGTGTCGTAGTTCCGCAGCTCTGCCGCCGTTTCAATGCCGTTTTGTCCCGGCATCAGCACATCCAGCAGCACGATGTCAAACCGCTCGCCCCGCTCCACCTCCGCCAGCAGCTCCACGGGACTGATAAAGGTGGTGTAGGCGATCTCGCAGTTGCGCTCCACCCGGTATTCGTCCAGCAGCACCCGCAAATCGTTCAGGGCGGAAACATCATCGTCGCAAATGGCAATTTTGATCATGGCTGTGTTTCCTCCCTCCGGTCTTCGGTTTCAATGTACACTGGAACGTCTTCGGTGTCAACCGCTCTTTTTAAAACGGCAGCAGTCCCCAGAGATAGGAGATGAAAAACACCAGAATGATGGCAGGCAGCAGGTTCATGGCGTCGTAATGCCGAATCTTGGAAAGCTTCAGCCCCAGCGCCAGCGTGATGATGCCGCCCACGGCCTTGAAGTCGCCGATCATGCCCGCCGTCATCAGCGGCATCAGCATCCGGCTCATGAAAAACAGTGCCAGAAACACCACGCACTGCGGGATCGCGATCAGCCCCACCATATAGCCGCTGGTGGCGCCGAAGATCACGGCGGTGAAAAAGTCCATAATGGACTTTGCGAACATGATGGAGTGGTCCCCGGTCAGCCCCTCGTTCATGGAGCCAAACCAGCCCGTGCCGCTGAAGCAGAACAGCACGATCATGCTGATGATATTGTCCCGCTGCTCCTCGCTCATGGCGCTGCCCGGCAGGTGCTCCGCCAGCGCCGTGATGCCCCGGTTCACCGAGCGCTCCAGCTTCACGATCTCGCCCACTAGCCCACCGAGGATCAGGGACAGGATCACCGCGGACAGGGCGTTCATCTGCCCGATCATGGAAATACCGATCAGCATGGCCGACAGGCCGAAGATCGTGGTAAGGGCGCGGTTGATGTGGGGCGGGATGCGGGAGCCCGCGACGGCCCCGAAAATGCCGCCGAGAAACACGGCGGCAACGTTGACAAGAATTCCGATTGGCATGGTCTTTGCTTCCTTCCTCTTTCTCCATTTAAATAGCACGATATAATTATACTGCATTTTCCAGCCCGCCGCAACCGCCGCCCTTGACAATCCTGCCGTTTCTATGCTAATTTTTTGAAAAAGGCCGTGCTTGCGGCCCTCTTTCATCTTAAAATCATGAGGTAACTACTATGCAAACTTTCAGCGGCAGTCAATCTTACGTGGCCTCCCGGGAGTTGATGGAGACCGTCAACATCGCGGTGGCGCTGCAAAAGCC
>CAKSVQ010000191.1 GCA_934504065.1 uncultured Dysosmobacter sp.
GTTCTGGGACATCACGCCGACCGTCTCTCCGGAATTCGTCCGCATCCACGCGCCGAACAGCCTGGAAATCTCATTGACCAGCATGGGCGGGGTGACCTGCTCCGGATCGGGACACGGCGGCGGGGGCGGCGGAAATTCCGTGGGGCGGGAAGTATTTTTCTGATCTTTTTTCAAAGGAAATGCACTCCTTTCGGTAATCGGTTTTGAGGAAGGCGGCGCTTGCGGCAACGTGCACGCAACGGGCTTGTGCGGCGGGGGCTTGCGGCAGATGTCACGATGATGTTCGCGTTTTTCGGATCAAAAATTAGTTAGTTTGTAAACTAATTATACACGTTTTCCAGAAAAAATCAAGGGACAAACGCAGTTTTTCCCGATTTGTTTACATTTCCCCGGTACATACCGACGCAACGATCGCTGTTTGCCGCTTTGATGCAGTCACGCAGTCTTTGCGGCGGCAGACAATCGGCAATTTCCGCACGCTATGAGCAATATTGTAAGACATGAAACACCGCCCGCGGGACATGATAAAAGCAGACGGAAACTGCCGCGGTAAAACCGCGGTCGGGATCCATCTGCCCTTTTTACAATGCTTGATGATATGGTTACTCCCGCTGCGGCAGTCGTGCCCGCCGGGACAGTGAGGAGCGCCTGCGTCCGTTCCGGAAGCCGGACGCCGGAGCTCCCCGGAATACAGATTACAGAATAAAGGAAGTCCTTTTATGAAACGTGAACAGTTACAGTCAGGGAAAAACAAAAGACCCGTCAGGTGTGCGGCAATCCTGACGGCGGCGGTGATGCTGTTCTCGCTTTTCGGCATGGTTCCCGTGTCGGCAAGCGGCGACAGGGTACTGCTTTATCCCGGCGGAATGCCGTTTGGCGTCAGATTTTTCGTGAACGGTGTTCTTGTCGTCGGGTTTGCCGACGAGGAAGGCGGACGCGAGGCAAACCCGGCAGCAAAAGCAGGAATCCGCATCGGAGACGTCATCACCGGGATCAACGGAAAAACCGTGGAGGGCGCGGACCATCTCTCAAAGCTGGTCGCGGATTCCGGCGGAAAAGAAATCACGGTCACCCTCACGCGGGACACGCGCACTATGACAATGAAGCTGACACCGAGCGGCAGTGCGGGCAAGTACCGCACCGGCGTATGGGTACGCGACAGCGGCGCGGGCATCGGGACCGTCACCTTTCTCACTTCGGACGGAACGACCTTTGCGGGGCTTGGACACGGCATCTGCGACACGGACACAGGCAAGCTGATCCCCATGAAGCGGGGCAGCATCACCGGCGTGACGGTCAGCCAGATCGTGCGCGGACAGCCGGGAACACCGGGAGAAATCAAGGGATATTTCGGTGCGGAAAAGATCGGTGCACTGATCGGCAACAGTCACTGCGGTGTATTCGGGATGCTGACCGAGAAGCCTGCCTCCATTCCGGAGGGTCCCTTCCCGGTGGCGAAGCCGGAGGAGGTACGCGCGGGCGACGCGTATATTTGGTGTACCATGAATGCGGGGGAACCGCAGAAATATGCAGTAAAGCTGTCGGCGATCGACTGCTCTGCGACGGGCAACAAATGCTTTACGGTGACTATCACCGACCCGAAGCTGCTTGAGGTATCGGGCGGTATCGTGCAGGGAATGTCGGGCAGTCCGATCATTCAGGACGGTAAGTTTGTTGGGGCGGTGACCCATGTGCTCATCAACGATCCGACGACGGGATACGGCATTTTTATCACGAATATGCTCCGCGAGGTGCCGGAGATTCTCCGGAAAGCGGCGTAAGCAAGCGAAGCGGAGACGGGGCGGCGGGAGTTTTCGCTCCGCGGAAAACGCGGGATTTGCTCCGCAAACCCGCAAGTCCTCGACACGCCGCCGGAGTTGGCGCGGCGGAGGCGGAAGTCGCCCCGGAGCGAGCGCGGAACGGGGGGAGGCGCGGGGACGGGCACTCCCCGGGACGCTCGGCGTGATTTCTTCGTTCCCGCGCCCGCGGACGCGAGAGGCGGCTCCGCCGCCTCTCGCGTTTTGGGACGCGCCTTTGGCGCGTCCCGTTCCGCCGCGGCAAGCCGCGGCGCGCGGGCACGGGGCTCCACCGGTTTCGCGGACTCCGAGTCCTATGCCGTCCCTCGCCCCCCCCGCGTACGCGGAACGTCCCCGTTTCCGCGTAATTCCTCCGCGTTCCGCATCCGGATTCTTCCCGTCCCCGGATAAAAAACGATCCCACCGGAACCGGCAGACGGAAAATCCCCTTCTGAAAACATAAATCCCTTCAGACCTTGCGGTCTGAAGGGATTTTCAATATAAAAATCAAGGGCGACCGGCGGTCGCCCTTGATGCTTTGATAACCCGTGACCGACGGCGCGGCGGGTTTCCCCATGCGTCGCCATTTGCCGGACAACGCCGCAAAAACGGAAAACAATTCTCCGCTCCGCGTCGGTTGCCGGAGCCGGTACAGCGTCAGTTCATTCCCTTTTCAATGAGAACAAACTCAAAATTATAATTGTGATTTTTCAGATGAATCTTCCCCGTCGAGGTCACCTCGCGGCAGTCGCCGAGGCTCATCAGATAGTCGTAGCAGGCACCGCGCGTCACCCAGACGCGTCCCCGGAACTCATTGATTTCGGGGCAGTCGAGGGAATCCAGCACCCGTGCATTGGGCCCGAAGGAACGGTAGGTGTTCTCCACCTTCCAGTGGGCACCGTTGTAATAATACTGCATATTGCCGGGATAGCGCACCGTTGCGACAAAGACATCCGCCCCCTCAAAGAAGAAGATGTCGCCCTCCTCCACCTTGTCGTCCAGCGCGTCCGTCACTGCGTCCGCAGACGGGTCGTATGCGAGGCGGAAAGTGCCGTAAACCGGGTACGCGGCAAGCACAACCAGCAGGATCACCGCGACCGCCTTTTTCCATGTACCCTTCGATGTGGCGATCAGATACGCGATCACGAAAACCGTAAACACGAACAGCACCATGGTGTAGCGGATATAGAAGATCTCGCGCACCAGCGACACAAGCATGGAAAAGAGCACCACGCCGAAATAGGCATAGAGCGACCAGCGGACGGCTTCGCGCGTTTTTGCCGTGTTCCCCTCATCGGAGTCGGTCGCCGCGCGCCGGGTCCGCCTGTACAGCACGATACCCGCGAGAACGTAAAGTGCAAGGAACACAAGCCCGCCGTAGCGGTATTGCTTTGTTGTTTCAAAAAAGGTATACAGCTCGTCCCCGACCAGATGATAGGAAACGAGATTGTACACGGTGTCGGGCCAGAGAAGACGGATCCAGTCCGCGCCGCCCGTTTTGATCTGGAGCCGGAATACATACGCCCCCGGCAGGTACGCACAGATCTGCGCGGCGCCGAGAACCAGCCAACGTTTGACGGAATCCTTTTGCAGAATCGTGCGGACGAGCAGCATGACGTTGATCGCCGCGACCGTAAAGAGTGCGAAATAATGGGTATACGCCGACGCGATCGAAAAAACGGCAAACAGGATGCAGTTCTTTTTGGTCGCTTCCCCGCGCGAGATGCGGTAGGCATAGATCGCGGTCAGACCGACCAGATACATTGCCATCGTGTACATCCGGATCTGGAGCGCGTAGGTCAGGGT
>CAKSVQ010000192.1 GCA_934504065.1 uncultured Dysosmobacter sp.
GGGTATCCGAGACTGTCTGCTCACCGGGCCGCGCACAGGCCGTCACCGAAGAAAGTCATACAGGGCGGGGCCAAGGCCGCCGCCCAACGCGGTGAAACGGGTGCGCGGCGGAACATTCCGGCCGGGTTTTGCGATCGTGAGGAGGTTTGCGTATTTGAAACAGGACTACATTTGCGCCGGGGCGCTGACGGAGGAAGCTCTGACCGGGGCGGTGTCGGACTTTTTGTACCGGGTCCGTCCCCACAGGGAGCGGCTGTGGGACTACTACGAGGGCCAGCAGCCCGTGCCCAAGGGCGAGGCCGTCCGGGGACGGCCCAACAATCTGCTGCGGGTGCCCTTCCCCCGCTACATCACGGAGGTACAGACCGGGTATTTCCTCGGTGTGCCCCCTACCCTTTCCTATGAGCGCCCGGAGGAGGGGCGGATCTATGCCGACCTGCCCATGGATCACCTGCTCTTTGACATCGGCCGGGACATGAGCATCTGCGGCGAGGGCTTCGCGCTGGTGTGGCTGGAGCAGTCCGGCGTGCGGGTATGCCGGTGCGACCCCCTCACCTGCTTCTGCATCCGCGGCGGCGAGGCCGGCGAGCCGCTCCGCGCCGCCGTCCGGCTGTTCAAGCGCCCGGATGACACCGTATGTGGGATGCTCTACGAGGAGGAGCGGGTCACGCCCTTCACATGGGACGGTCAGCGGGTGGCTCTGGGCGCGCCGGAGGAAAATCTGCCGGGGCATCTGGCGCTGGTGCCCTTCAACAACAACTGCCAGACCTGCGGCGATTTCGAGATGGTGACGGGTCTGCTGGACGCATACAACCTGCTGCTCTCCGGGGCCATGGACGATATGCAGTCGGTGGCCAACGCCTTCCTCGCCCTGTACGGGATGCAGGGAACAACGCAAGGTGACATCGACGAGGCCAACCGCACCCGCATCCTTTCTCTGGCGGAGGGAGGCCGGGCGGAATTTGTGGTGAAGAATCTGAACCACGAGGCCCTCGCCCAGCTGGAGAGCAATCTGCGCCGCAGTATTCTGGAACTGAGCATGACGCCGGATCTCTCCGACGAGCGCTTCGCCGGGAACGCCTCCGGCGTGGCGATGCAGTACAAGCTGTGGGGCATCGAACAGGTGCGCCTTGCCAAGGAGCGCAGCTTTCTGGACGGCCTGCACCGTCTGCTGACGGCGCTTTCCGGCGGCTTTGCCCTGCTGGGGACGCCGGTGGCGCTGGAACAGGGGCAGGTCACGTTTTACAAGAATCTGCCGCAGGATCACACGGCGTTGGCGGGTACGCTGCTGTCCCTCTCTCCCCTGCTGTCCAAGCGCACCATTCTGGAACAGCTGCCGTGGGTGAAGGACGCGGAGGAGGAACTGCGGCGCAAGGCCGAGGAAACCATGGAGACGGAGGAATAATATATGAACGAAGAAGAAAAGCAGGAATTGGAAACCCTGCGGGCGGAAAAGCTCCGCCGGGAGCAGGTGGAGCGGGCCAGAGCCGCCTTGGAGCGGGGCGGCGTGCCCCAGTCCTTCGCGCCGCTGCTGGCGGGGGGCGACGACGGCGACACAGACCGCCGGACGGAGGAATTCCGCACAGCGTATCAGGCATCTCTGGCGGAGGACGTGAAGAGCCGTCTGCCCGCTTCCGCGCCGGTGGTGACGGCTCCCCTGCCCCAGCGTCCCAGACGGGGCATCCGGCGGCTGAGATAGGAGACAGGCTATGAATATTCAGGGAACATATACGAACAAAGGTCTTGCGCTGGCGGCAAAAACCGCCGCGGGCGCCTGCCTGCGGGTGACCCGTGTGGTGGGCGGCAGCGGACATACCACGGACGTCCCCAATGCCGCCCAACTGTCGGAGATCCGGCAGACGCTGGCGGTGGGCGAGGCCCGCTGCGCAGGCAGTACCGCCGTTCTGCCCGTGACGCTGGCTGCGGTAGGATTGGAGTCCTCATACACGCTGACGGAGCTTGGCATTTATGCGGAGGACCCCGATGAGGGTGAAATTCTCTACTGCGTCTACCGGCTGGACGAGCCTGTGACCATTCAGGCCGGAAACGACACGGTGCTGCGGTTTAACCTGCGCCAGACCGTCAGCAAGGACGGCGGCGCAACAGTGCTCTGCTCCCCTGCCGGTCTCATCACCGAAAGCGACTGCGCGCCGGTGCGTCAGAAGGTGCTGGCTACCGGTGCACCCCGCCGCGACGTCTCCTTATCCGCATCGGAGCTGCAAGCTTACCTTGATACCCTTCCCCGTCTGCTGACTGAGCATTATGTCATCACACTCAGCGGAACAGCTTCGGAAGAAGTTTCTGTGAATGGCTTCTACGGCTGCGGCAGTCTCATGCTCCGGGCAAACAATTTGGGAGACTGCGTGTTTAAAAGGGAACTCCGGGTATTGAATTGCAGGCTTCTGGTGCAGATGGAAAAGTTGAAGTGGGAATTGGACGAGACGGCAAACGAATATAGATATTGCCTCCCTTGTCAAAAAAGCATGGTATATGCGGAAGCGTGCTCCTTTAACGGCCGTGCCAAGAATGGAAGAGGCGTCGGCGCTTTTTGCAATTCCTATGCTGTGCTGGCAGACTGTGCATTCCATAATCTGGAATGTGCGGTCTCTACCAGTTGGGGCGGTTTCGTTGGCGTTTATGGAGACAATCCCACTGCGGATTACAGCGGCAACGCCGTTGGAGTCTATCTCCTTCTGGGCGGGCTTGCGCTGCTGGGGGATCACGTCCCGGATACATTAGGCGGTGCGTATAACACAAAGGGCGGAATGAACGCGATCATTAAGAGCGGAAAATTCATCTGAGGTGAAGCAAATGACGTTGTATTTCTATGAAATCGGAACAGATCAGCCCGTACTGACCGTCGAAAACGCGCAGAGTTACACAGCGGACAGCGTGACGGCTGCGGATGGGACGATATACGCACCGCTGGCAGAGGGCTATGAGCTGTCCAGCAAGGCGGACTGCTCGGAAACACTGCGGGCGGACTACCGGGCGGCGTATCCTGCACAGGAGACTCGTCTGGAGGAGCTGGAGGAACTGGTGGCGGCGCTGATGTTCGGAGGTGAGGGCGAATGAGTACGGCTGTGGCGCTGGTGTGCCGCGTAGTGCGGCGGAGAGTGGAACGGGGCGAGGAACTGACCGCCGTCCTTGCGGACTATCCCCGCCTGACGGAGAAGCAGAGGGCGGAGATCATTGAGACGTTAAGCAAAGGATAAAGCCAAAAAACTGACGCGGCACACCTCTGAAGAGGTGTGCCGCTGTTTTGGGCGAAAATCATAAAGTAAGGCAGTTTTATGGAATTTGCGCTTCATTTTTGGGGAAAATGTGCTACACTGAATAGAGTGGAGCACGGTTCCGCTGACAGATAGATAAAAAACCGCATCGGCCTCCACGGGGCGGAATGGCAAGCGATGTTCAGAAAAGGGAGAGAACTATGGTACTGAGTGAAGCGGGAAAGCCCACTATTGAAGCGGTGTTGGCGGAAGCAAGCGCGGCAAAGCTGAAGGAACTGGCCAAGAATTACTATGTCAAGGGCTACTCCAAAATGAACAAGCTCGCGCTGGTGCAGGCGGTGAGCGCCGCCCTCCGGGAGCCGGGGCGC
>CAKSVQ010000193.1 GCA_934504065.1 uncultured Dysosmobacter sp.
CTACACCACCGACGCCTACGCCATCGCCCTGCGCACCCTGCTGGAGAAGTACGCCCCCACCAGCATGCTCATCGGTGCCACCAATAACGGTCGGGACTTGGGTCCTCGTGTCTCCTGCCGCCTGCACACCGGCCTGACCGCCGACTGCACCGCTCTGGACATCGATGAGGAGACCGGCAACGTGGCGTGGACCCGTCCCGCCTTCGGCGGCAACCTGATGGCCACCATCCTGTGCCCCAACCACCGGCCCCAGATCGGTACCGTTCGTCCCGGCGTGTTCAAGAAGGGCGACGTGGGCGTCGCCAACGCCGAGATCGTGAAGGAAGACATCCATGTGGCTGACGACCAGATCCGCACTCAGGTGATCGAGCTTATCAAGGAGATGGGCGGAGAGAATGTGGACCTGGAGGGCGCTGAAATCATCGTGGCAGGCGGCCGCGGCGTGGGCGGTCCTGAGGGCTTCGATACCATCAAAGCCCTGGCAGACGCGCTGGGCGCCACCGTTGGCGCATCCCGCGCTGCCGTGGACGCGGGCTGGATTACCCACTCCCATCAGGTGGGTCAGACCGGCAAGGTTGTGAGACCCAAACTGTACATCGCCTGCGGCATTTCCGGTGCCATTCAGCATCTGGCGGGCATGAGCGACTCCGACTGCATCGTGGCCATCAACAAGGATCCCGACGCCCCCATCTTCGATGTGGCAGACTACGGCGTGGTGGGCAACCTGTTTGAGGTGATTCCCGTGTTGGTGGAGGAAATCAAGCGGGCGAGAGCATAATGGGGAGGATGGTTAAAACATCTAAATTGGGGCAAAAAACCGCAAAAATTGAAAAAGCATACAAAAATCAAGCCCAGACCTGAACCGTTGTTGTACACCATAATAGACCGAGGCTTTTGCCACAACATCTGCGCGTAAGCAACAGAACGATGATGATTCTATTGCCTTACGCCGGGATGCCACCATTCTGAAACAAATTATATTGTGCTGCGCCACACAAGCCAAGAGGGTTTCATTCACCTTTGGTGCCTTGAAGCGCAGCGGAAAGGGAGGGTCATATCTATGAAAAAAAGTTTGGAAGGTAAAGCGGCAGTTATTACAGGCTCATCCCAAGGCATGGGACGCGCAGTTGCCCTATCCATGGCTGCCGAAGGAGCCAAAGTTATCGTGAACAACCGCAAGCCCAACTCTGACGGACCTGACGCCGAAAAAGTGGCGCAGGAGATTCGACAGGCCGGCGGTATTGCGATCCCTGTTTATGGTGACGCTGCCGAAGAAGAAGTCTGCAAAAAGCTGGTCGATACCTGCGTGAAGGAGTTCGGCTCTATTGACATCCTTGTGAACAACGCGGGCATCCCCAGCGGCGACGATCTCGCGATGTTTGATGAAGCATACGCAATCAAGCTTTTCCGAACCTGCCTGTGCGGCAGCGTTTACACCTGCCGTGAAGCGATTCCCCATATGCAGAAAAATGGATACGGGCGAATCATTAACACGTCCTCTATCACTGCGCTTCAGTGGAGCTGGCGGTATACCACGACCTATACAAGCGTCAAATCCGCTGTCTATGGCTTCACCAGACTGCTTGCCCGCAGCTACGGTCATGACGGGATCACAGCGAATGTCGTTCTTCCTGATGTTAACACACGGCTTACGGATGTTGTGCAGCAGCCGGTGATGGAGCAGGCTATGACGGGATGGTATCTATACGGCACCATGTCCGAGAAAAACCTTAAGCACTGCCTGAATCTTCCCAATCCGGAGGTATGCGCCGCTTTCTACAGCTATCTGGCCAGCCCGGCAGCCGCCAACATCAACGGAAAAACATTCAAAGTCAGCGATGATATCGAGCTTGTTGCCGAGCCGGAGTTGATCCGTTTCTTCACTCGGTCTAAAAACGACCCCGTTTGGACGGTAGAGGACTTTGAAAATCGCTTTGAGTCGTTTATGGAAGGAATTGCGCCGTGTCCCCCGTTCCAACAGAAGGAAGGCATCGCTGCAGCTCCGCTCAATGGCAACACGTACGAATGACATCCCCGATTCAAAACAGATTTTGGAAAAATGAGCTTCCGTATACATCCAATTGGTATATGACTGTTGGCAGAACCTGTTGTAGGCAAAGGGTGCGGCGCTTTCTTCGATCGTCGTTTATAGGCGCATGCTAACCGCGGCATTGACAGAAAGCTCCGCACCGTTATCCAGAACAGCTTCGCCAATTGCTTCATATGAATTAACATTTTTAGGAGGAAAAAGCTATGCCGTTTTATCTGAATGAAGATCGTGCCGCTGTCATGGAAATTGCACGCCAGTTCGCCCAGAAAGACTGTGCTCCTTTGGCTGAGGAGATCGACCGGGAAGATCGCTTTCCTCTGGAATTGTTCCGCAAAGCCGGTGAGCTTGGGTTGTTGGGCATCGGCATTCCCGAAGAACTCGGAGGTTCCGGGTTGGACACCACCACACTCTGCTTGGTGGCAGAAGAGATCAGTAAAACTCTGCCTGCTTTGGCACAGATTATCATGAGTCATACGGGACTGTCTCTGATGAGCCTTATGCAGCTCAATGACAAAGCCACCCGGGACGAGTGGCTGCCCAAAGCGGCACAGGGAAAAGCTGTCGGTGTGTGCTGCATGACTGAGCCCTGCGGCAACTCCGATATGACCGGCTGGAAAACCACGGCGGTCAAGGATGGCGACGACTGGATTATCAATGGCGGAAAAATTTTCTGCACCAATGTCGGCGCAGCCGATTACTACATCGTTTCTGCCAAAACTGATAAAATGGATCTCAGCAAGGGATATGGTGCTACCGGTTTCTTTGTTCCCAAAGGAACGAAGGGCGCCAGAGTGGAGCATATCGAAGATAAAATCGGTTGGCGTGGCAGTTCCACCGGTTCCATCTACTTTGACAATGTCCGCGTCCCTGACAAATACCGTGTCGGCCCGGTAAATATGCATCTTGCCGCTTGGGATTCCCGCCCTGAGCTGATCGCGGAAGGGGCTTGCGCCTTGGGAATCGCAGAGGCAGCCTACGAGGCGACCAAGACCTACGCCAAGCAGAGGCTGATGCCCAATGGCATCCCGTACTATTACTACCATGAGACGATGCGCACCCGGATCACGGAGATGAAGATGAAGATTGAGGCGATCCGCGGCATGGTCTATATGTTTGCGGATATGGCTGACCGTGGGGAGAACGTGGCGCCTGACTTTATGATGATCAAGCCCTACACCGCATCCTTGGCGCAGGATATCTGCAGCGTTGCCATAGACCTGCACGGCGGCAACGGCGTGTGCAAGGAGTGCAAGATTGAAAAGTATTGGCGGGAAGCCAAAGTTTGCATGATCGGTGGCGGTCAATACGACATCCAGATGGATAGCGCGGGTCTGATGTCTTAAACACGCACGATTATTCCATCGAACGGAATATGTCCGCAAACTTCCCCTCAAGCTGATTTACCATCTGAACCATTTCACGAGGGGTGATTCGTTCATAGCCTAGGTGACGCCAAATGATAACATACAAAATGCTGGAATAAAAGCCAAAAT
>CAKSVQ010000194.1 GCA_934504065.1 uncultured Dysosmobacter sp.
GGTCTGCTCGCGGTGGGTGCCTGTGGCGGAGATGATGAGCATAACCTCATCCCGGACCCCCGCCGCCTCCAGCTCCGCGATCAAAACGGGGATATACGTCTCCGGCGACTGCCAGCGGCGGGTCACATCGGAAATGATGATGCACACCGTCTCGCCGGGCTTTACCAGTTCCTTCAGCGGCTTGGAGTCGATGGGATGGTCCAGTGCCCAGCGGATATGCTCCGCCGGGGTGCGCTGGGGCAGCTCCACCCGGTTGGGCTCCAGCTCTGCCGCGATCTGCTGGGGCGGCAGCTTGACCTCAAACGACTGCTGACCAAACTTCATTGCCTCTGCCATAGCTCTGCTTCCTTTCTTGCCGGGGTGTCCCGGCGTTGTCATATGTTCTCGACACACATCATACAACATTTTCGTGAAATTGCAAGCGCCATTCTAAGAAAATTTTGCCCCGTAACCGATTAAATATCCAATTCCAGCACCACCGGGCAGTGGTCGCTGCCCAGCACCTCGCTCCAGATGTCCGCGCTGCGGATCTTGTCCCTGAGCCGCTGGGAGACAATGAAATAGTCGATGCGCCAACCCGCATTGTTTTTCCGGGCGTTGAAGCGGTAGCTCCACCACGAATAGGCCCCGGTCTTATCGGGGTAAAGGCAGCGGAAGGTATCCACAAAGCCGCTTTCCAGCAATTTGGTCATTTTCTCCCGCTCCTGATCGGAAAAGCCGGGATTCATACGGTTGGACTTGGGATTTTTGATGTCGATCTCCTCATGGGCCACGTTCAGATCGCCGCAGTAGACCACGGGCTTTTTCGCGTCCAACTGGCAGAGGTATTCCCGGATGTCGTCCTCCCACTTCATGCGGTAGTCCAGCCGGGCCAGCTGGTCCTTGGAATTGGGCGTGTAGCAGCACACCAGATAAAAGGCCGGATACTCCGCCGTGATGACCCGCCCCTCATGGCGGTGCTCGTCCTCGCCAAAGTCATAGGTGACGGAAAGAGGCTGCTGCCGGGTGAAGACCGCCGTGCCGGAATAGCCCGCCTTGTCGGCGCTGTTCCAGAAGCGGTGATAGCCGGGCAGGTCAAAGGCTGCCTGCTCCGGGCGCATCTTTGTCTCCTGCAGGCAGATCACGTCGGCGTCGGCAAAGGCGCAGAAATCCAGAAATCCCTTGCCCAGACACGCCCGCAGGCCGTTGACGTTCCATGATACCAGTTTCATCGCGTTTCTCCTATCCGTTTTTTGTTCTCGAAAAACTGCTTTTTTACCGTATTCTATCCTACATCCGGAGAAAACTCAAGTTATGCATTGCCCCGACGGGAAAAAAGGAGTAACATAAGGGTAAAATGAAAGAAAAGAACGCAAACGGAGAGGCGATAATGAAAGACGGCATGCGCAACATGACGGCGGGCAGCCCCGCCGGACATATTTTTTTCTTTGCCCTGCCCCTGCTGGCAGGCAGCTTTTTGCAGCAGCTTTACAACATGGTGGACAGCTGGGTGGTCGGCAATTACGCGGGCGACGCCGCGCTGGCGGCGGTGGGCGTGGGCTTTCCCGTGATCTTCATGTTCACCTCGCTTTTCATGGGGCTTTCCAACGGCGGCACCGTGGTCATTGCCCAGTTTTATGGCGCGGGGGACATGAAGCGGGTGCGGGACGCGCTGGACACCGTGTATACCGCTTTCACCGTTTCCGCCGTGCCCATCACCCTTGTGGCGCTGGGGGCGGTAAAGCCCATCCTGCTTTTGATGCAGGTCAACGCCGACGCATGGACGGAGGCGTGGGTCTATCTCACCGTGGTCTCCGCGGGGCTCATCGGCACCATCGGCTATAACCTGAACGCCGGAATTCTGGGCGGCCTTGGCAACAGCCGCACCACGCTGCTGTTCCTCGCCATTTCGGCGGTGATGAACATTGTGCTGGATCTGGTGTTCGTGCTGGGGTGCGGCATGGGCGTGCTGGGCGTGGCGCTGGGCACGATCATCTCACAGGCGTTTTCGTGGCTGTACGGCCTGTTCTATATCAACCGCCACTATCCCGCCATCGCCATCCACCCTTTCTGCCTGCGTTTCGACCGCGCCCTGTTCCGCCAGATCATGGGCATCGGTCTGCCCGCGGGCATCCAGATGTCGCTGGTGGCCGTGGGGGCCATGACGGTGATGAGCAAGATCAACTCTTTCGGCAAGGAGTTTGCCGCGGCCTACAATGTGGGCTCCAAGCTGGACTCGCTGGCCTTTTTGCCCGTGCAGAGCCTTTCCAACGCCGTGACGACCTTTGTGGGGCAGAACATCGGCGCCCGCCGTCTGGACCGGGCCCGGCAGGGCGTGCGCGTCACCGTGGCCGCGTCGGTGGTGTGGTCGGCGGTGATGCTGGTGCTCATACCGCTGGGCCCCACACTGGTGGGGGCCTTTTCCTCCACCCCCGCCGTCATCCGCTCCGGGTCCCTTTATCTGCGCAGCATCATGCCGTTTTACTTCCTGTTTTCCGTCATGTTTTGCCTGAACAACGCCATGCGGGGCGCGGGCGACAGCGTGTTTGCCATGGCGGATGTAATCTTTTCCCTGATCCTTGTCCGGGTGCCTGCCGTATACTGGTTCGCCGACCACTACGGCCCGGATTATATGTATTACGGCGTGGGCGTGGGCTGGATCGTGGGCTTCGCGCTGTCGGTCGTATACTATCTTTCCGGCCGCTGGAAGCGCAAGGCCCATCTCGACGAGGAAAATCCCGCCTGAAATCCCGCCCGAAATGTTGTAATCCGCCAGAAACCGGATTATAATAAAAGGATGTGTTTACGTTAAATTCCAGCCCCTCTTCCATTCGGAGCGGCTGTTAAAAAGGAGAACGACCCATGGAACAGAAGAAGTTTTATATCACCACCCCCATTTACTATCCCTCCGACAAGCTGCACATTGGCCACACCTACTGCACTGTGGCCACGGACGCGCTGGCCCGCTATCACCGCCTGAAGGGCGAGGACGTGATGTTCCTCACCGGAACGGACGAGCACGGCCAGAAGATCGAGACCAAGGCGCAGGAGGCCGGGGTGACGCCCAAGGAATTTGTGGATAACATCGTGGAAGGCCCCCGGGGCGTGAAGGACCTGTGGAAGCTGATGAACATCTCCAATGACCGCTTCATCCGCACCACCGACGATTACCACGTCTCCGCCGTGCAGAAGATCTTCCGCAAGATGTACGACAAGGGCGACATTTATAAGGGCACCTACAAGGGCAAATACTGCACCCCCTGCGAGTCCTTCTGGACCGAGAGCCAGCTCAAGGACGGCTGCTGCCCCGACTGCGGCCGCCCCGTGGTGGACGCGGAGGAGGAGGCCTATTTCTTCCGCCTGAGCAAGTATGCCGACCGCATCCGGGACCTGCTGGAAAACACTGACTTCCTCCAGCCCCGCAGCCGCGTCAACGAAATGGTGAAAAACTTCATCGACCCGGGCCTTGAGGACCTGTGCGTTTCCCGCACCAGCTTCTCCTGGGGCATTCCCGTGGACTTTGATACCAAGCATGTGGTCTATGTCTGGCTGGAC
>CAKSVQ010000195.1 GCA_934504065.1 uncultured Dysosmobacter sp.
ATGTGGTAACGGACGCCGGGGAGGTCCTTGACACGGCCGCCGCGGATCATGACGACGGAGTGCTCCTGCAGGGAGTGACCCACGCCGGGGATATAAGCGGTGACCTCATAGCCATTGGTCAGACGCACACGGGCGATCTTACGCAGAGCGGAGTTGGGCTTCTTGGGGGTCGCGGTTCTCACGGCGGTGCAGACGCCTCTCTTCTGGGGAGAAGGCAGATCGGTGGTCTTGGTCTTCAGGGTGTTCAGACCGAACTGCAGAGCGGGAGAAGTGGACTTGTAGGTAGCCTGTTCTCTTCCTTTACGGACCAGCTGGTTAAAAGTAGGCATTGATGTTCTCCTTTCTTACATATTTTGGACCGCCGCCGAATTGCGGACAGTCTCTATTTTTTGCGGAAAGCCTTGCGGCTATTCCGAAAAAAACGATCAAAGGACGGCGACCACCGAAGCGCCCACCGTAATGCGGCAGGCATGGCCCAGCTGGGCCATAGTGTGCCCGTCCACCACTGGGATTCCCGCGCTGCGGCAGCTTTCCGCCACAGGCCGGACGATGGCAGGGTCAGCGTCACAGGCAAGATACACCCGTTTTGCCCGCCCCTCCCGGACGGCCTTGCGGGACTGCTTCACGCCGATGACCTTTTCTTTGGAAGCAAGCTCCGACAACACGGGATTTCCTCCTGATTCGCATGGCAAAATTCGCAGAATACTTCCGCGCAGTTGAAAATTATAGCATGGTGCGCGTCAATCGTCAAGCATTTCTGTAAAATGGATTTTTATTTTCCGTTTTTTGCAATTTCTGTCGCTTTTATGCGTCTTTTTCCCGTTTTTTTATATATTATGCAAAGAGATCGACCCATTCCATCCGTATTTTGTCCGCATACTTTGTCCGCCGCGGTGCACAATAGCTATCGGCGCAAGCCAATATTTTTTTTTGCAGGAGGACTTCCATGATGAAAGACTGCACCAACGGCGGCTGCGAATGCACCCCCAACCAGAGCATCAAATGCACGGTCAATAACTGTGCCCACCACTGTCAGGACTCCGACCACTGCGGCCTGAACGCCATTCAGGTGGGCACCCACGAGGTCAACCCCACCGAGATCAAGTGCACCGACTGCGAAAGCTTCCAGCTGAAGTGACCCTTGCGCGGAACGGCCCCTACCATCTTCGGCCGTTCCGCTACATCCTGAAAAAGGAGGCGGTTATCCTGAAGCGCACCCACTTTGCCGCCTGTGCCGCAGGCGCGGCGGCCGGCCTTGCCAACGGACTGTTCGGCGGGGGCGGCGGTATGGTGTTCCTGCCCATTCTCTCCCGCTTCGGCGCCCTTTCCCAGCGGCGGCTGTACGCCACCTGCGTGGGCGTGATCTTCCCGGTGTGCGCGGTGTCTGCCGCCGTATATCTTCTGCGGGGCGGCGTTTCCATCGCAGCCGCCGCGCCGTATCTGCTAGGCGGTCTGGCAGGCGGATGGCTGGGCGGGCGGCTGTATGGCCGGGTGGACACCCGGCTGCTCAAGGGGCTGTTCGCCGCCTTTCTTTTCTATGCGGGGGTGAAATATCTGCTGTGACAGTCTGGCTGCTTCCCTTTTTGTGCGGGCTGGGCGCCGGAGTGGTGTCTGCGTGGGGCGTGGGCGGCGGCACGCTGCTGCTGTTGGTGATGACGCTGTTTCTGGGCGTGAACCAGCGCACCGCGCAGGGGATCAATCTGCTGTTTTTCCTGCCCACCGCCGCCAGTGCGCTGGTGTGCCACTGGCGGGGCGGCTATCTGGACCGCCCCACCCTCCGCGCCGCTATTCCCACCGCCGTGACTGCCGCCGCGCTAGGCGCGTGGATCGCCACCGCGCTGGATGTGGACGCGCTGCGCCGCCCCTTCGGCATTTATCTGCTGCTCTCAGGCGTCTCGCTGCTGCTGCCGCAGAAAAAGGACGCCTGATCTCAATTTTTCACAGGAAATCACCCCGGGCAGTTGATATACAGCTGCCCGGGGTGATTTCCTTTTCTTCGTTTTATTCCACCGCATCGGTCAGCTCCAGCGTGACGGTGAGCACTTCCCCGTCCCGCCAGAGGGTCAGGTCCATCGTGTCGCCAAGGCGCTTGTTCCGCCGCACCCGCAGCAGGTCCTGACTGCGGTTCAGGGCGCAGCCGTCCGCCGCTAAAGCGTAGTCGCCCACCTGAACGCCCGCACGGTCCGCCGCGCCGCCGGAGATGATCTCTTCCACACGCAATCCGCTGCTGCCGTCCGCCAGCTGCTGCGCCTCCCGCAGGACGCTCAGCCCCAACAGCGGCTGTGGCTGCACCTGTCCGGTGGTCAGCAGGTCGTTTACCACCCGCTCCATGGTGGCGGAGGGAATGGCAAAGCCCAGGCCCTCCACATTCAAACGGCTGGAGCTCATTTTGATGACGTTCAGGCCCACCACCTGTCCATACTGGTTGATGAGCGGGCCGCCGGAGTTGCCGGAGTTCAGGGCGGCGTTGGTCTGGATCAGCGTCATGGAGCGGCTGTCCACCTGCACCTCCCGCTCCACGGCGGAAATAATGCCGTCGGTCATGGTGCCCCAGAGCTCATAGCTCAGCGGGTTGCCGATGGCATACACCGGGTCGCCCACCGTCAGAAAATCCGATTCGCCGAACTCCGCCGTGGGCAAATCGTGGCCGTCCACCTTCAGCACGGCCAGATCCGTCTCCGGGTCACCCGCCACATAACAGGCGGAATACCCCGATCCGTCCGGCAGCACCACAAAGCCCTCGGAACCGCCTTCCACCACATGATAATTGGTGAGAAGATACCCGTCCTCCGAGAAGATGACTCCGGTACCCATGGCCACCTGCTGCCCTACCTGCACCCGCACCTGCACCACCGCCGGATTCACCCGGCGGTAGATCTCCTGCGCGGTCAGCTCTTCGCCGTGGATCTGCTCCACCCGCAGCGTGCCGCCCTGCCCCGTGGGCCATGCGGGCATCGTGACCTCACCGTAACCGCTTTCCTCGGGCCAATAGTCCTCGCCATAACCGTATGTGTAATCCCCGTCCGGCAGCTGCACCGTCAAGCGGAAAAACAGCAGCCCCAGCGCCGCAGCCAGAATGGCCGTCACCGCCACGCAGGCAAGCCCGATCAATATCCAAAACCGCCGCTTCCGCTTCACGGGGCGCAGTTTTTTCTCCGTCGGGCCCTGCTCCGCTTTTGCCCCCGGCAGGGGGCGGGTATAGACCTCCACCACCTCCCGGGGCTCCGGCTGGCGGTAGACCTCCACCACCTCGCCGCCGATGTGATTTGTCTCCTGCTCCATATTCCCTCATTCCGTGGTCAGCGAGAAGGTGAACGTGGTCACGCCGTCCTCGCTGGTCACCTTGATATCTTCCTTATGCTGCTGCAAGATCGTCTTGACGATGTACAGCCCCAGTCCGTAGCCGTCCTTGTCCTCGCTGCGGGACTTGTCGCTTTTATGGAAGCGCTCGAACAGCAGCGGCAGCTCCTCGGCGGGGATGGTGTCACCCACGTTGCGCACCGTCACCCGGGCCTTGCCGTCGA
>CAKSVQ010000196.1 GCA_934504065.1 uncultured Dysosmobacter sp.
GTGCCAAAATCCAAGGTCAAAATTGTGGCAAAAATGCTCAAGGCGATCCACGCCCAGGAGAGCAAGAAAGCGTCCCGCGAGAAGGCGAAGGCCGTGGTCGCCGAGCTGCGCGCCATGAAGCTGAAGGAGGCCGCCAAAAAGGTCGAGGACGGCATTGAGGAGACGCTGACCTACTGCGATTTTCCCAGCGAGCACTGGACGCGCATCCGCACCAACAACGTGATCGAGCGGCTGAACCGGGAGATCCGCCGCAGAACCCGCGTGGTGGGGACGTTCCCTGACGGCAACTCCGCCCTGATGCTGGTCTGCGCCCGGCTCCGCCATGTGGCGGGCACCCAGTGGGGCTGCAAGAAATACATGAACATGAAGCATCTGGAGGCGGCCATGGACGATGCCTCTATTGCCGGCTGACTTCATTCAGCCGGAGCCTGCAAACAATTTTGCGCATAAATCTTGACGGGACCTTGCGTTCATGTACGCTGTCTTCTTGTGGGTATGACTGTAACCTTTATAATATGAGCAAACAACAAGGAACTGCCCAAGCAGTTCCTTGTTGTTTGCTCAAAATTTTTTATAGCTGCCGCTTTTTATGGATGAGAACTTGCGGCGGGATTCTCTCAGGCGGCAAAGGGGGTGCGGTCCAACACAAAGTCAAAGGTGCGCTCCTGCCGGAAGTCCACACGGTTTCCCGCCGCGTCGGTGAGATATCCCTCATAGCGGAGGGTGGTCTTGCCCTGCGCCACCTCACCGGAGACCTGAATGCTGCGGGGCTGGTCCGCGGGGTAGGACGCGATCTCCTGAAGAACGGCGTCGTTCCACGGATAGCGCAGGTGGAAAAAAGCGGCCGCAAGGGCGCACACGGCCACGGCCAGTACATAGGCGGCCTTTTTCAAAGGAAATTTTTTCATAGCTGGCCCTCCTGAAAAATAAAAAGAAAAAAGCAACAGATTTCAAATCTGTTGCTTTTCTGGCGGAGAAGGAGAGATTCGAACTCTCGAGACCCTTTAGGGGCCTACATGATTTCCAATCATGCGCCCTCGACCAACTAGGCGACTTCTCCATCGTGGTCAAGCTCATTCGCTTGTTCACTTGTTTCTGCCGATCAGCGACAGCATTGTTATTATAGCAGAGCGACGGAAAAAGTCAAGCCCTGATTTGCCATTTTTCAAAAACTTTTTGAAAACCGGGCCATAGCCTGTTAAAAGGCTTTTTGACACGTGGCTTGACACCTGGCCGCAGGCACGTTAAGATAAGCCCAGAACAGACGGATCGAGGAGAAGGGGACATGAAACGGTACGCGGGATTGGATACGCTGCGGGGGCTGACGCTTTGCAGCATGATCGGCTATCATGCCTGCTGGGACCTATGTTATCTTTTCGGGCAGGACTGGGGCTGGTACCGTTCCTTCGGCGCCTACCTCTGGCAGCAGAGCATCTGCTGGACTTTCATCCTGCTTGCGGGCTACTGCGTGCATCTGGGCAGCCACCGCCTGCGCCGGGGGCTGATGGCCTTTGGCGGCGGCGCACTGGTTTCCTGCGTGACGTTTGCCGCCATGCCGGATGGGATCGTTTTCTGGGGCGTACTGTCGCTGCTGGGGGCGGCAATGCTGCTAAGCATCCCCCAGGAGCCGCTGCTGCGGCGCATTCCTGCCCGGGCAGGGGCGGCGGGCAGCTTTTTGCTGTTTTTTCTGACCCGGGATGTGGACCGCGGTGCGCTGGGCTTTGAGGGGGTGGAGCTGTGCCGCCTGCCGCAGGCGCTGTATCGGAACCACCTCACCGCGATCTTCGGCTTTCCGCCGCCGGATTTTTTCTCCACGGATTATTTTCCGCTGCTGCCGTGGCTGTTCCTTTTTTTCACGGGCTATTACCTGTATTTGCTGCGGCCGGACGAGCCATCGGAGTTATGCCTGCCGGGTGTGACGGCGCTGGGCCGCCATTCGCTGCTGGTGTATCTTCTGCACCAGCCCATCGTCTTCGCCGCGCTGTGGCTGTGGTTTCAGGTGCGGGGCTGAAGCGGGTGGCAAGTGGAGAGCTGTCTTTAAGAATCAAGCGGAGGGATGCCCCCTCCGCTTGTGTTTTTTATGCTGTTTTTTTATGCCGCAGGGCGGGGGTGCGCTCCAGCACGGAGATCAGCAGCGTGCCCAGCACATAGCAGGCAATGGCCTCGCCCAGACCAACGCTGACGGCGTTGAAAGCATACGCGGGCCAGAAGGCCTCGCCGTCCAGCGTGGAGAAATAGGCGATCTCCGCGCCTACGATCACGGCGTTGCACACCACCGGGGGCAGAGGGGCCAGCCAGCGGTTTTTCATCTTGGAGGTCCACAGGGCCGCCAGCAGCGTGGCCAGCGTGCCGAAAACCCAGTCCAGCACATAGGGCGAGCCGAGGAGATTGGCAAGGAAGCACCCCACGGCAAGGCCGGGAATGGCCTCCGGGAACAGGAACGGCAGCACCGTCATGGCTTCGGCCACGCGCAGCTGCACGCCGCCGTACTGCGGGATGGGCAGCACCAGCGTCAAAACGGTGTAAATGGCGGCAATGATGCCGGCCGTGGCCAGCTGGCGGGTGGTGAAACGGGATTTGGACATGAAAAAAGACCTCCTTGATTTGGGGTGGAGGTCAACAACACAGCAATACCTGCCAAAGGGGCAGACGACCTCCATTTTTTTGTTTAGAGAACGGACAGCATCAGCTGACCGAACGAACGCCGCAGAGCGGCGCTTGGACAGGGAGATGGCACCTGTCAAGGAGGGAGTATAGCACACCCCGGCCGGAATTACAAGCAAAAAAATCTCCGCGCTCCCCAAAATCGGAGCGCGGAGATTATCTATTATTTATGATAAAGCTTTTTCGTCTCGTAGCAGGGTTCGCAGCTGACGTTGATGCCAAGGCGCTTTAAGAGCTTTTCGTCCACATCGGACAGCACCACGGAGAAATGCGCGTCGCAGCCCCGCAGCAGGGGCAGCTGCTGCTGCGCCAGCTCCGCCAGCGGGTTGGTCAGGGCGGAGATGGCCAGCGCCATCAGCACCTCGTCCGTGTGGAGCCGGGGGTTTTTGTGGCCCAGATAGTCCGTTTTCAGGCGGCACACCGGCTCGAGCACCTGCGCGGAGATCAGCTCGAACTGGTCGCCAATGCCGCCCATGGCTTTCAGCGCGTTGAGCAACAGCGCGGAGGCGGCGCCCAGCGTGTCCGAGGTCTTGCCGGTAACCACCCGGCCATCCGGCAGCACCATGGCCCCGGCGGGGCCGTGGGTGGCCTCGGCCTTGACCAGCGCGGCAGAGACCGCCGGGCAGATTTCCGGCGTCACGTCCGCCTGCCGCATCACCAGCTCCAGCTTGCGCACGGGCTCATCACCGCACTTGCCTTGCAGCCGCTCCACACACGCGGTATAGTAGCGGCGCAGAATTTCCTGCCGGGAAGCGGCGCGGCAGACCTCGTCGTCCACAATGCAGTTGCCCGCCATGTTCACGCCCATGTCCGTGGGGGACTTGTAGGGGGACTGGCCCTGA
>CAKSVQ010000197.1 GCA_934504065.1 uncultured Dysosmobacter sp.
CTGTACTGCAAGCTGGCCGCCTCCGGCTCCAAGGGCGCCATCATGGATCTGAATAAGCTGAAGGATCTGTGACCTGCCGGGAATCAGAAAAGAAAAGGTCTGGGCATGATCGCATCATAAAGGTGAGCGCGTAATCAACCAGAGGCGAGACAATCGTGGCGGAACGTTTTGAAACGTTCCGCCACGATCGTTGTAGAAATTTCCATCATCTCACCGATCGACCAATTTGCTGGCCCTGCTCAGCGCGATGGCGGCGCACAGCGTCACGATCTCCGTAATAAACGGTGCGAGCCAGATGGCTTCCGTGCCGAAGAGCAGCGGCAGGCAGAAGATCATCAGCACTTTTACTGCGATGCCGCGGCTGACGGCGATAGCGTCGGCAATGCCGGTGCGCTTCGTGGAAAAGAAGTACGCTGTGTAGATCAGTTTCAGCGCCATGGGAACGAAGAACAGCGCGAACAGCGGCAGCGCCGCTGTGGCTTCCTTTATGAGTTCCGGCTCCCTGTTGAAAATGCGGATGACCGGCACATCGAAGAAGCACAGCCCGCCGTAGATCAGCACCGACAGCACGATGTTGATCATAAGGCCGCTGCGGAAGTACCACGCCATTCCTCCGCCGTCTTTTCTGCCGCAGCACTGGCCCCATAGGGGCTGCAGCCCCTGCGCTACGCCGGAGAGAATGGCGTTGACCAGCGAGTAGATAAAGCTCAGAACGCTGAAGGTGGAAACGCCGATGTCCCCGATGAGCCGCGAGAGCATCAGGTTGTAGCACAGCGCGGTGACCGGCGTGGTGAGTTGGGTGACCGCCTCCGGCACGCCCCGCTTGCAGACCTTTGCCATCAGTGCGCCGCTGACCTTGGACGCATGGATCCGCAGATCGCCATTTCGCCGCAGAAAGTGGACCAGCAGAATGAGCACCGTCAGCACCTGCCCCAGCCCAGAGGCGATGGCTGCGCCCACGATGCCCATTTGCAATGGGAAGATGAACAGCCAGTCCAGAAAGATATTGGCCGCGGCGCCCGCACACATGCCTGCGAAGGACAGCGTGGGCGAGCCGTCGTTTCGGACGAACACCGACAGGCAGGTCCCCATCGGAATGGGGACGGAGAAGGCGGAGTAGTAGAACAGATACTGCGCCGCCATTTCCCGCATCTACGGGCTGAGGTTTCTTGCGCCGCTGATGTCCACGATCTGCCGGGCGAACACCATGCCCACAGTCATCAGGATAGCCGCCCCGAGAAGCGTCAGGGAAAGGGCGGTCATGAAAGCGTGGTTGGCGCCCGCCTTGTCCCCCCCGCCCCATGCGGATGGCAACGACGGTAGCGCTGCCCATGGGAAACATGGCCGTGACCGCCACCACGGTGGTGATGAACGACACGGCGATATTCACCGCCCCCCAGGGCGGCGGAGCCGATGCCCTGCCCCACAAAGATGCCGTCCACTACGTTGTAGAGGTAGGTCACAAACAGCCCGCCCAGCGCGGGAAGAATGTAGCGTACCAAGGTTTTCAGGTTTGTGTTCATGTTGGTCTCCTCCAAAAGAAAAAATGGGGCAAAGCCCTGTAGGCTTTCCCCCATTACAAAACAAAAGTGGGGTAAGGCCTATAACGGTCTTATCCCACTTCAACGATCCTGAAATCGCAAGTCCTCTGATAAGCAATTGTATCCTACCATGCTCCGAAGCAAAAAGCAACCCATTTATGTGCGGGCACATCAAAGGCTGCCCTGTAAAAATAAATTGACAAGCGGCCTAAAGCGAAGTGTATTAGTGCGTGTTGGGACGAAATGCTTTTGGGACAAACGGAGGGATACCATGCATTCGGATATTCAGGCGCAGATCTGCGAATACTGTTCCTATTTGCAGACATGGAACGCCTCCTACGAGGAATACGCCAAATCCGTAGGACTGTCCTTTACCAGTCTTTCCATCCTCAGCGCCATTTATCGAACGGAAACCGCACCCAGAAAATACTGACTGAGCAGTGCTTTCTCCCCAAGCAGACGGTAAACGCGGTCATTACCTCTTTTTATAAAAAAGGCTGGGTAGAGCTGCGGGAACTGCCGGAGGACCGCCGGAATAAAACCGTTCACCTCACGGAGGCTGGCCGGACTGCGGTGGAGCCTATTCTGCAAAGGGTGCAGCAAAGCGAACAGCTGGCCATGAGCCGTCTGACAGAGGAGGAACGTGCCGTGCTGCTTTCCGCCACCAGGCGGTATGTCACCGAGTGCAGAGAAGCAATGAAGGGGCTTTGACGCCCCTTTCTTTTCAGGCATTTCGTCCCAAGTCATGACTATCCCACTATTTTGCCGATGATACAAAAAAGGAGCTTTTATGGAAACGCAAACCAAGCTGGAACATGAGGTCAGTCTCCGCTGGCTGCTGCTCTTCGCCCTGCCGACGATCCTCTCCAGTATTTTTGCCAACCTCTATACCACGGTGGACGGCATCTTTGCCGCCCGCTGGGTGGACACCAACGCGCTCTCCGCCATCAATATCACCCTGCCCATGACCTATCTTGCCTCAGCACTGGGCATCATGTTCGGCACCGGCGGCAACGCACTGGTGGCAAAAAAGCTGGGCGAAGGCAAGGAACGGGGGGCCCGTGAGGACTTCTCGCTTTTAATGGTAACCGCCTTTGCATTCAGCATTGTGCTGTCGGCGCTGTGCTTTGTCTTTCTGGACCCGCTGTGCCGCCTTTTGGGTTCTGACGACGCGCTGCTGTCTTATTGCCGGGAATACATGGTGCCGGTACTGCTGTCCATTCCCTTTGCTGTGTTCGGCATGGTGTTCCAGCTCAGCTTCATCACCGTGGGACGGGCAGGCTTGGGCGCTCTGCTGTCCGTCATCGGCGGCGTGCTGAACATCGTGCTGGACTGGCTGTTCATGGCGGTGTTCCACTGGGGGCTGATGGGCGCGGCTATCGCCACCAGTATCGGCTATGCCTTCCCCTCAGTGGTAGGTACCGTCTGGTTCTGCATCAACCGGAAGCAGGTGCTTTATGTTGTCCGGCCAAAATGGCGGTGGAAAACCATTCTGCAAAGCTGCGGCAACGGCTCTTCGGAGATGGTTAGTGTGCTGGCCTTTTCGGTGGTCACCATTCTCTTTAACCGCATTCTCATGGACCTGGGCGGTTCTGACGGCGTGGCGTCCCTCACCATCATCTGGTATGCCCAGGGGCTTTTCGGCGGCTTGTTCCGCGGCTACATCAATGGCATCTCCTCCGTTGTCAGCTATAACCTGGGCCGGGGCGATAAGGCCCGGCTGCACAAATTGTTCCGCATCAGTGTCTGGACCCTGGGCATCACGGCGGCTGTTGTCACTGCCGCCAGCTACCTTTTTGGCGGCGCGGTGGTGGAGGTATTTGCCAAGGGCAACGCCCATGTGGCCGCCATCGCGCTCCACGGCTTCCACATCGCTGCCATCAGCTTTATCATGATGGCCTACAACATCTTCGCCTCCGGCTGGTTCACCGCCCTCAACGACGGC
>CAKSVQ010000198.1 GCA_934504065.1 uncultured Dysosmobacter sp.
CTCACGAAATGACCTTTGCCCGGGACGTGGCCGACCAGATCATTTTCATGGAC
The DNA here is from genome assembly GCA_934504065.1 of uncultured Dysosmobacter sp. Classification (GTDB taxonomy): domain Bacteria; phylum Bacillota; class Clostridia; order Oscillospirales; family Oscillospiraceae; genus Oscillibacter. Next base: position 54 of record CAKSVQ010000198.1, read on the forward strand.
GGCGGCCTGATCGTGGAAGAAGGAGACCCGCATCAAGTCATCGACCACCCCCGTGAGGAACGCACCAAGCAGTTCCTCGCCCACTATACCGACCAATGAACATAAAAATGGAGCCTGCACACAGCAGGCTCCATTTTTATGCCCGTTTTCTGGGAATCAACAGCAATCGGTCGCTGGGGATCTCATTTCCCTCCAGCTGGTTTGCCGCAAGGATCATGGCAATCGTGGTGTGATACTGCTTGGCAAGGCTCCACGCAGACTCCTTCCCCATGCACCGCAGCACCAGTGACGGCGCGCCGGAAACATCCCGGACCGCATCCGTATCCAGTTTCGCGCTGGTAATGCAGACCTTTTTCACGCAGGACTCCGCCTCTGCGGAGAACTCCACGCTAAAGCGCACCTCGATGCCCCGGTCCCCCACAGCGCCCTGCACATCGTCCGGACAATCCGCTCTGGCAGTGATCCTACAATCCTCCGGCAGTTCCAGCTGACTCGTTACCTCAAAGCTGCGCTCTGCCACTAGCGGCACACCGCCCTCATCCAAATACAGCGCCCGCACGGCTACTTCCGTTCGAAGCACGGCAGTCTCGCCCTCCAGGCTGACAGATACCGCCCCACAGAGGGCGGAAAGCGACAAAATGGAATCTGCCACAACACCAATCTCCAAAACCTCCCGCACGGTATGGCGGCGGGTAAAGGGTTCATAAAATCCGGTGAATTGCAGCGCCGATGCCTCGTAGGAGGTCTCATAGGTCGTGGAATACAGGTCAGAGAGCAGCGTGACCTCCTGTTCCTCCCGCAAAAACGCCGTTGCGTGAAGATAAAGCGTCAGGGCGATCTGCCGCCCTTCGGCATCCGCGCCGTCAATTTGCAGGTCGGTCCCCGTCACTTGCAGGCGAAGCGCGGCAAGGCAACCCTCCGCCGCCCCCTCTACCTCCATGATCTGCGAGAAGGGCAGCTCGCTGGAGGCGGTGTCGTAAGTACCGTTCACCCCACGGTAGAGCAGGCTGATGGAAAAGACACCTTTGAAAATCAGCTTGCTGCCCACCACCTTGCTCTCTGTCACGCAGCTGCAGACCCGGCTGGCCAGCAGCTCTGCCGCGCCTTCCCGTCCGGGGGAAAGGTTCATCTCCTCTGTGAATGTAAAATCCTTCTCCGCGATATGTGTCAAGAGCGTAAGCCGCTGCTGCTCCTGCAGCTTCTCCATCGGCTCCTGCGTCTCCAGATCCGTGCTGAAGCACAAGGGCGCTTTTCGATAGCCAGTCAGGCAGGTCACAAGCTTGCAGTGGGTAAATACCTTACGGGGATTCATCATCCTGGATTCCAGAAATTCCGTCCGGGTGTCCGCATCCAGAAACACGCATCCATCCAGCGTGCGGCTGTCGCTTTCCGCGTGAAAAGGCATGGTAAATTCCAGCGTGCGGATACCGCCCTCTCCCTCTGGCGTATAGAGTACGCTTACCCGTACCGTCCCGCTGACGGAGGCCTTCCCCTCCCGTAGCTCGCGGCTATGCAGATAGACCTTCCCCTCCGCCGCAATGATGCGGGCAATATCCGGGCAGTAATCCGGAACGATGACCTCCGCCGTTTCCTCTTGTGTCAGCGTCAGTTCCCCGCTTTTCTCATAGTTATCCAGTGTCTTTTTTTGCAGTTCCAGTTCCATGAAGGACCCCATCCTTTCCCGGCAGTTCATGCTCCACTCTATGCGCTGCCAGGAGCGCTTATTCTCGGATGCCGAATAATTTCCGCAGGATGCCCCGCAGGGCCTTCGGGGACTTCCACACCACAATATTCATACTCCAACGCTCCTTTCTTACCGTCTGCAGCAGGCGCAGCCGCACGCGATCAGCAAAAACGCCACCAGAAACAGCAGCGCCCCCACAGGAAAGATGGCAGCGATCAAGATTCCGACGCCCAGCGCCACGGCGCAGATACCGAGGATCAAACAGCCGCCGTCCCGATGAAACATACGTCGCGCCCCCTCTCTGTTCCAGTATATTGGGTCTGCCCGTCCAATGTTCGACCGACTGCGCAGCGGCATCGAAAAAACCACCGAGCGCAAAATGCGCTCGGCGGCCTGCTTATTTTTTTCGTTCCTGCCATTCTTTCAGCGGTTTCAATTCCTCATACAACCGCACGTAGCTTGCGTGGCGGCTTTTCTGGATCACGCCGCTCCGAAGCGCTTCCAGCACGGCACAGCCTTTTTCCTTCGTATGGCTGCACCCCACAAAGCGGCAGCGGTCAAGATACGGGCGGAATTCCCGAAACGTCTCCGGCAGGTGGTTTTTCAGCTCCAGATTCAACTCGTCCGTTTCAAAGGAGGAAAATCCCGGCGAATCCACCACATCCGCGCCGCAGGAAAGATGAAACATCTCCACGTGGCGGGTGGTATGGCGGCCCCGGCCAAGGGCATCGCTGACCTCGCCCACCTGAATGTGGAACACAGGGTCCAGCGCATTGAGAATGCTGGATTTCCCTACGCCGGAATTTCCTGTAAAGGCGGATAGCTTTCCAGCGATCAAGGGGAGCAGTTCCGCGATTCCCTCCCTTGTTTCGGCACTGACACGCAGCGTCTGGAATCCGGCCGCTTGATAGATCGCATAAAGATCGTCGGCCGGGTCAAGATCGCACTTGTTCAGAAGAACAATGACCTCACAGTCCTTCAGCGCCGCAATGGCGGCCACCCGGTCGATCAAAAACGGGTCCGTCCGCGGGACTGCCCCGGAGGCAATCACCACAAGCTGGTCGATATTGGCCACTGCCGGGCGGACAAAGGCGTTCTTCCTCGGGAGGATCGCTTCCACGAAGCCCTCGCCATTGCCCAGCTCCCGCACCTCCACCCGGTCGCCCACCAGAGGGGATATTCCCTCCCGGCGGAACTTTCCCCGGGCGCGGCAGGAAAGCACCTCGGTCCCGGTATTGACATAATAGAAGCCGCTGAGGGCTTTTTGAATCCGTCCCTCCATATCAGCCAAAGGTCTTCGTGTGGGTCAGGTCCTGTGCCAGCGCGCCGTCAAAATAGACCCGGATCTTCTGAGTTCCGGAGCCACTCAGGGAAACGCTGGCATAACCGTCCGAGCAGTTCAGGGTCTCCCGATACTGCGGCGTGGTCTCGTCACCCACGTAAACCTCCACCAGCACCTGCTCCCGGCCATCCTGCGGCAGGGGAATATCCTCTGTCAGAATGACCGACGCCAGACCGGAACTGACCTGAAATTGAATAGTATCCCATTCCTTTGCCGTGTCGCCGGGGGTCAGGCTCTGCCAGACGATCTCGCCACCCGGACGGTCGCTGTAAACCGTTTCCACATCGGCATCCGTGCACGTCAGCTTGGATTTTTTCAGCAAGTCCATCATCTGCTCGCTGCCGTAGGTCATGCCCACAAAGTTGGAAACCGGGACCTCCTTCAGCTCCGGGC
>CAKSVQ010000199.1 GCA_934504065.1 uncultured Dysosmobacter sp.
TCGATCAGATCTTGGGAAAACTGGGCCATGTCGATACGGTCGAAGGTCATGCTCCGCCCCCCTCTCAGTGAGTCAGCAGATCCAGGGCGAGCCTTGCGGTGTTGTTGAGATTCTCGATGGTGATGTACTCGGAGGTGGTGTGCACCTTGGTCATGCCGGTGCCCAGGACCACGGCCTCCAGCCCCTTCTGGTTATAGATGTTGGCGTCGCTGCCGCCGCCGCCCTGGGTGACGTTTGCCTTGCATCCCAAGCGCTCGAAAGCGGCCAGCAAGGGCTTCACTGTCTCGCCCTCGGGATCCACCCGGTAGGAGACGTAGTTGGTCACGAGTTTGCAGTCCAGTTTGGCCCCGAACTGGTCGCAAGCCTCCTGAAGGCAGGACTGGATGTGGGCGGCTTGGGCGTTGAGTTTATCCAGGTCGCGAGAGCGCACCTCGGCGATCATGCTGCACCGGTCTGGCACGATGTTGGTGGCGTATTCCGCCTTGATGGTGCCGATGTTGCAGGTGGTCTCGCTGTCGATGCGCAGCAGCTCCATGTGGGAGATAGCTGCAGCCATAACCTGGATGGCGCTGATGCCCTCCTCAGGGGCCAGCCCGGCGTGGGCCCGGCGGCCGATCACATCGGCAAAGATCTTGATCTGTCCGGGGGCCTCTACGATGACCTTGCCCACATCGCCGCTGGAGTCGAAAATATAGGCCCGGCGGGCCGCCAGCTGGGTGCAGTCAAAGGCCTTTGCGCCCTTCATGCCGCCCTCCTCGCCGATGGAGAAGATGATCTCCGCGGGACGGTGGCTGAGCTTGTTTTCCAGGATCACGCGGACGGCCTCTAAAATACCGCAGATGCCGCTCTTGTCGTCGCCACCCAGAACGGTGGTGCCGTCGGAATAAATCACGCCGTCCCGGATCGTCGGCTTGACTCCCACGCCGGGGACGACGGTGTCCATATGGGCGGAGAGCACGATGGGCTCCCCTTCGCCCGGCAGGCGGGCAAAGACGTTGAAGCCGTTGGAGCCGAAGGTCTCACCGGCGCGGTCGCAGGTCACCTCGATCCCCAGGCCGTTGAGCACCTGGACGAGCTTTTCGCCCATCCTGTGCTCGTTGCCGCTTTCGCTGTCGATCTGTACAAACTCCAGAAACTCGTTGAGCAGGCGGGTCTCGTTGATCATCATTCTATACTCTCCTTTCAAATCACGGGGGCAAAATGGGTGCGCGCCCTGTTATTTATCAGAAAGATCACTGGCGGCGAAGGATGCCTCCAGCGCCTTCTTGACTTTCTTGATATCAAAGCCTTTGGCTCTGTCCAGGGGATTGGCCTTGCGCCACTTCTTCAGATCCTGATAGGCTACGATGCAGTCGGTGCCGGAGACATGGCTGTGGGACGAGCCGAAGTTATCCGCCAGCACGATCAGGGGCTTGACGGGCACACAGGTCAGACCCCGGCGGACGAACATCCGGTTGAGGGACACGCAGGTCTCCTCCAGCTCAGGCAGGGGGTTGGGTTCGTAGCGGACTTCCTTGCCGGAGGTGAACGCCCAGCGCTGGGCATTGGCGCTGCCGCTGACGTTCAGCCCCCACCAGAAGACCTTGACCACATAGACGCAGTTTCCGCAGATATGGAGGAACTCACAGGGCCGGGCGTCACGCTTGGAGTGGACGGTCATATCGAGATAGCACTCGGCCCCGGGCCCGCCCAGCTTCTTCATCCGTTTGGCCACGCGGTCGCGGGAGTCCTGATAATTGCGGTGCTTATTGATGCGGCGCTGGGCCAGCACAAACACCAGAATGCCGATCAGGACGACGATCGCGAAGTTGATGTAATCCTCCCGCGTGTGCAGCTTCCATGCGGTGAAGCCGCTGGATGAGTACCAATTGCCAAAAAGCTTATCCATAAGATCCCTCCGTATGCAGAGCATATTTCTCCCTCTGCTCTCTACGCACAAAATAACACATTTCCTGCAAAAAAGGAAGAGGAAAAATGACATTCAGCATAACAACAAAATTCACTGGAAAAAAATTGTCAATAATAAATAAAACCAAATATCGCAAATCTATATGGAATTTTAACTTGATTATTGCTAAAAATATGATAATATATGTACACAATGCATAATACCAACTTCGGTGCCAAAAGGAGGGTGTGAATATTTATGACGGGAATTATGCATTTAAACTTAAATACGGAGGAGGAGAAAGCAATATGCCAGAAGTGAAACTCGCTAAGAAAACCTGGTTAGACAAATTCCTGGATATTCTTGAGCGCGCGTGTAACAAGCTTCCCGTCCCCGCAATTATGTTTATCTATCTGTTCTTCATCGTCGCCATCATCAGTTGTGTCTTGGGTCTGATGGGTGTATCTGTGGTCAACCCCGCCACCAATGAGGTCGTGGCCGTCCAGAACCCCATTTCTGAAGACGGACTTCTGTGGTTCCTGAAGAACATGGTCACCAACTTCACCGGCTTCGCCCCCCTGGGCCTGGTGCTGACCATGACTCTGGCCATCGGCATGTGCGAGGAGTCCGGCCTGATCGTGGCCCTCCTGAACGACAAGCTGCGCAACGTGTCCCCCAAGCTGCTGCCTTTCGTCATCGGCTTCGTGGGCACCATTGGCAACCTGGCCTCCGACACCGCCATGGTCGTTATCCCGCCTCTGGCCGCCATCCTGTACATCGGTATCGGCAAGCACCCCCTGGTGGGTATGATCGCCGGCTACGCCGGCGCCCAGGGCGGCTTCTCCGCCAACCTGATGATCGCCGGCACCGACGCTCTGCTCCAGGGCATCACCAACAACGCGCTGGACGGCTTCCTGGGCGAGGGCGTGTACCATGTGGACGTCACCTGTAACTGGTTCTTCATGTTCGTGTCCACCTTCATGTGTGCCATCGTCATCGGTTTGGTGTGTAACCTGATCGTGGATAAGCGCTTCGGCACATACGACCGCTCCAAGGCCATGGTGGACATCACCGTGGAGGACGTCACTCCTGAGGAGAAGAAGGGGCTGGGCCGCGCCGGTTTGGTCATGCTGATCTATCTGGCCATTGTTCTGGTGGGCTATTTCTTCGGCCCCCTGGCCAAGATCGATCCCGACACCGGCAAGCGCGCGCTGGTGGGCTCCCCCCTGATTTCCAACCTGATCCCTATCCTGTTCTTCTTCTTTATTCTCCCTGGCCTCGCGTTCGGCTTCACCACCAAGAAGTTCCAGAGCAGCAAGGACGTCAACAAGGCTATGACCCACCAGATGCAGCTCATGGGCTCCTACGTCGTGTTCTGCTTCTTCTGCGGCCAGTTCAACAACCTGTTCAACTGGACCAAGCTGGGCACCGTGTTCGCCATCTCCGGCGCCGACGCCCTGTCCAAGGCGGGCTTCACCGGCTTCGGTATGATCGTCTGCATCATCCTGCTCACCAGCTTCATCAATCTGCTGGTGCCCTCCGGCTCTGCCAAGTGGGCCATCCTGG
>CAKSVQ010000200.1 GCA_934504065.1 uncultured Dysosmobacter sp.
GCGTTCCACCGCCTCCGGTTCTTTTCCGTAGGCAACAACGGTTTTGTAGCCCGTGACCGCCTCCTCCACCTGTCCGTTCATCTGACCGAGCAGCTCCTGCTGGCGGACGAAATACTTCCGCATGAATTTGGCAAGCCGTCCCGAAACAAAGATCGTAAGCGGAATGGTCACGACAGCGACGAGCGTCATGAGCGGGCTGTAATACAGCATCATGACAAGTGCGCCGGTGATGGTGAGAATGCCCGAAAACAGCGTGGAAACCGACTGGCTGACGGCGTTGGACACGTTTTCGCAGTCGTTGGTCATGCGGGACATGATGTCGCCGTGCTTATGGGTATCCGTGTAGCGGATGGGCAGGCGCGAGAGCTTGCGGAAGAGATCATTCCGAAGCGTGTAGACCGTGTTCTGCGACAGCTTCATCGCCATAAGGTTCATGAAGAACGACAGCACGGCGGACGCGCCGAAGAGCACGACCATGAAAAGAAGGAAGCGTACCAACTGAGGAAAATCCACTGCGAGCTTGCCCGTTGCCGTGTCATATGTGATGGTGTCGATTGCCTTCTGCTGGAGCATCGGTCCCAGGACATCCGCCACGGTGACGGCGACCATGAAAAGGAGCATCAGGAGAAGCACGAACCGGCTCTTGCCGATATAACGGAACAGCCGACCGACGGTTTTGCCGAGGTTCTTGGGCTTTTCCGCGTGCATTCTCGCGCCCATGGGTCCGCCGGGACCGCCTCTGCCGGGACCGAAGCCCATACCGGGGCGCTGTGCACCGGGAGCGGCAGTACGGGGAGGCTGTGCGCCTGCGGGGGTGTCGGCGGGAGTGCCGGGCGCGGCGGGGTTGCCCGCGCTTGTCGCGGGGCTGCCGGGTACGGCGGAGTTACCTGCGCTTGTCGCGGGGCTGCCTTCTATGGAATTTTGCATTGCGTGATTCTCTGCTTCCGTCATGCTTCCTCGCCTCCCGTCAGAATCTTTTTCGCCGGCGTGCCGGGGGTCTCCGGACGGAGCTGGCGCGCCTGAGACGCGCAGATGTCCCGATAGGTTTCCGATACGCGTAAGAGTTCCTCATGCGGCGCGCAATAGCGGATACTGCCGTCCGCCTCCAGCACCGCAATGCGGTCGGCTTCCTTCACGCTCGCGATCCGCTGCGCAATGAGAATGACCGTCGTTCCCTTCATCCGCTCGCGGAGCGCCCTCCGGAGCTTTGCCTCGGTGGAGAGGTCCAGTGCCGAGGTGGAATCGTCGAGAATCAGGATTTCGGGGCGACGGACGAGCGCCCGCGCGATGGAAATCCGCTGTTTCTGTCCGCCGGAGAGCGACGCGCCCTTCTCGGCAATGAAACTGTCAAAGCCGCCTGCAAACCCTTCAATAAAGCCGTCCGCCTGCGCGGTATGCGCCGCAGAGACGACCTCCTCACGGGTCGCGTCGGGCTTGCCCCATTTGATGTTGTTCTCCACCGTGTCGGAGAACAGCTCGCTCTTCTGCATGACAAAGCCGATCTTTTTCCGGAGCGCGGTCAGATCGTAATCCCCGACCGGAACCCCGTCCACAAATACCTCTCCCGACGTGGGGTCGTAAAAGCGTGGAATGAGCGAGACGAGCGAGGATTTTCCCGTACCCGTCGCGCCGATGACGGCGAGCACCTCACCGCGTCTGACCGTGAGGTCAATATGCTTGAGCACGTCGTCGCCCGCCGTCCCCGGGTAACGGAAGGAAACATCCGAGAAGCGGATGACGCGGTCGGGCGCATTGTCGTTTTGGACCGCTGTGGCAGATTTCGCCGGCTGCGTCGGCGGAACGGGGTCAGACCCCGCAAGTGCGTCGCCTGCGGCGGGGTGTCCCTCGGTAAGTCCATCTGAGGCGGAGTTTTCTGCGGCGGAATTGTCCGCGATTCCGTTCCCCGCGCCGACCTTGCCGCCGCGGATCACCGGTTCGGTCTCCAGCACCTCGCTGACACGCTTTGCCGAAGCCAGCGCACGCGACACCGACTGAAACATCATGGTCACCATCATCACCGACATGATGACCTGCGTGATATAGGTAATTGCCGCCATAATCGTGCCGACACTCATGCCCGCCTCACCGATGCGGATCTGCCAGCCGCCGATGAAAATGACAGCCGCGATCGCAAAGTTCATGATGACGGTCAGGACAGGAGAGATGACCGAAAGCAGGCGCAGAACCGAATAATTGGTATCCCGCAGCTCGCGGTTTGCCTTGTCAAAGCGCTCCCCCTCGTAGTCCTCCCTGACATACGCCTTGACAACTCTTGCGCCGCTGACGTTTTCCTGCACGATCGAATTGACGCGGTCGAGCTTCTTCTGCACTTTATCAAAGATCGGCACCGCCCGGAAGAGGATCACGCCGAGCATGACCAGAAGGATCGGGATGGCGCAGGCAAGCACAAATCCGAATTTTACGTTGAGCAAAAGCAGAGCGACGGTTCCGCCGACGAGGAACATGGGCGCACGGACAAACATCCGGAGGATCTGTTCGACAAAATCCACAATCATGGAAACATCGTTGGTCATCCGCGTGACAAGGGAGCCGGTCGTGAAGCGGTCGGTCTGTTCAATGGAGAGCGACATAACCCGCCCGAAGGCGTCGCGGCGGAGGTCTCTGCCAAATCCCTGCGCCGCAGTCGCGGCGGTCCAGGCGCAGAGGACACCGAAAAAGCCGCCGACGAGCGTAATGCAGAGCATCAGGATACCGAACAGAAGAATGATCTTCATACGCTCTCCGTCCCCGACTCCGAACAGCGTCATCAGGCGGAAAGCAATCTCGCTCCCGTGCTCCGGATCGGTGACGGAGATCCCCTCAATGCCGTAATTGACCAGAAACGTGGTCAGATACGGCAGCAGCAGATCCGCCAGCACCTCGCCGATCATCATAAGCGGCGACACGATGGCAAGAAAGCGATACGGCTTCAGATATTTTATCAGTTTTTTCATATGAAATCAAAGAGTTCCTTTCCCCGGAGTTGCCGGACGCTCTGCGGCGTTGCCGGGTCCATCCGCGTCCTTTTTAGGGGGAAACGGCGGTCTGTCCGGAAAAACTCCCGAAGCACACAGATCCGAAAGAATATTATCGCGCATCCGGAGCAATACTTTTTTTGTTACCTCGTATTCTTCTTCCGAAAAATTCCGCATGACAATCCGGTCGGCGCGGAGCAGATTTTCCCGCACGAATTCGTCGTGTCCCCTGCCCTTTTCGGTCAGATAAACGCGGACGGCGCGCTGGTCATCCTCATTGGTTTCCCGGCGGATAAGCCCCTCTTCCTCCATTTTTTTGAGCGTGACGCTGATGGTGGGAGCCTTGAGGGAGGTCGCGCGGACCAGCTCCAGCTGGCTGACGCCGTCGCAAAAGGACAGGTGGCGCATGATGAGGCG
>CAKSVQ010000201.1 GCA_934504065.1 uncultured Dysosmobacter sp.
TTCTTGATGAGGCGACAGCAAATGTCGACCCTGAGAACGAGAAGGAGCTCACACTTGCCGTGGACGCACTGACAAAGGAGAAGACGATCATCATGATCGCCCACAGACTCAAGACCGTAAGACATGCGGATCAGATAGTTGTGGTGGATCAGGGAAGAATAGCCCAGAAGGGAACCCACGAGGAGCTCATGAAGCAGGACGGAATCTACAGGAGATTTGTGGACTCGAGGGAGCTTGCGGTGAGCTGGAAGATATAAGAGATATAAGAGACTAATAATTTGTAGTTGAATTTGGCAGTGAATTCTGTTACACTCAGGCCAAAGCATATATTCCGAGATTCAATTGGCGGATGCCGATCTTATAATCTTTTATCAATTCAATGAATTCTATGCTTTTAATTATCACATTTACATTTTTAGCATAGTGCATTGAAGCAGCAGAGTATATGCAGAATTCTCTTGGTCTGTAGTATTTAATGTACTATGGGAAGGAGGATTTATGAAGAAACTTGAAGAAATGAATTTGATGGATGATTTCCTGGTGGGAAGTCTTTTGTCACACAAGAAGTATGGAGATTAAAGCAATCCCGAAAAGAACAAGATTTTATCATGCGAAGATCGATTCTGCAAATCTTGCGTCAGGTGAGGACTACAGTTGCCTCAGAAATGTTGTTGTGATCTTTATTACAACATACGATCCGTTTGGACTTGACCGCATGGTTTATACAGTGAAGAACAGGTATGTTGAGGAGCCGGATATGCCATATGAGGATGGTGTCAGAACATTGTATCTGTATACCCGTGGCACAAAAGGAAGTCCTACAGAAGAACTTAAAAGCCTGCTTTGTTATATGGAAAAGTCTACAGAGGAGAATGCTTACACAACAGTCAGTCAGCTGACCGAAGAGGGATATGACGAGGAGACGGCTGCAGCCGCTATAGATATGTTAAATATTTAAATAAAACAGATTTTTAGGAAGCATAATTACTAATGAAACAACCACTTGATATCATGGTGTATATCAAGTGGTTGTTTTTGTGTTGAAGACACTTTGAAACTGCTATAGGAAGTGAATCACAGCCTACTCAAAATCGTCCTCATCGTAATCGCAGTCGCAGTTACATCCGCCATCGCTGCAGTTTCCGTTGTATGAGCCAAAGGTCTGGTTCTTTCTAGGTGAGCAGAGCATTCCGAGCACAAGTCCTGTGAGGAATGTGCAGATCGCAAAAAGTACGGCCTCTCTTGTTGAGTAGTCTTTATCCTTTACGACAACAGTGAATTTGTTCCATCCGTTTTTGATAGTTTTTATTGGTTTCATTGAAATCCCTCCTGAATATATTATGTGTAGATAAATTATGGTTTAGGGAAAGTCCCCCGTTTGCCATGAATTTCCCTAAACTGTTTATTACATGATACAACAACATCACACATCAGTCCACCCCTGGGCAGGAGTCTTAAGAATAAAATGTGAGCGGTTGAAATCCAGCATACCTTCATCTTTCATTCTGCCAAGCTCAGTCGACAGGCCGCTGCGGTCCACTGACAGAAAGTCGGCGAGCTGCTGTCTGGAAAATGGTATGTCAAATTCGTTGCCGCCGTGTCTGTGCATTTCGGATGAAAGGTATGAGAGCAGCTTATCTCTCGTTGTTTTCTGGCTCATGTGCTTTGATTTCTCACCGAGTTTCAGGTTTTTGCCGGCGAGATCACACAGGAGATTTCTTATCATCTGGTTGTGTCTGCCGCATGTAACCGGGCAGGTAGTGAGCATTTTCTGAACATTCAGGAACATTACAGAGCAAGTGGCTTCGGCATATACGCTGACATCGAGTATGGAGCCAGGGTTGCAGGCGTAGGATTCTGCAAATGTATGCCCAGGCAGGATGGCGGACATGACACTCTGACCGCCCCAGTAATCCTCCTGTATAACTATCGCTTTGCCCGTCAGCAGCAAGCCGATGTATTCCGTTGTATTCCCCGCCATGAGAATGCACTCGTTTTTTTTAAAATTCTTTATTATTGCTCCAAGGCAGTCCAGCATTGAATCTGTATCCTCGGCGGATATTCCGGAGAAAAGACTGGATTTTAACAAAATGTTTACATATTGATTCATATGAGTACCTCGTGTGTGTTGAACATCAGCTCGTTAACAATCACCTTTGGCGAGAGCTGATGCTGCATATCTTTTATATAAAGTTCTCTTATATTATAAAAAGTATACCATTTCAAATGTTGAAAATTCAACATACACAAATGAATCATCTGGATATAATGGTGATGAAATACAGATAATAGTGGCACATGAGAAGCGATATTTCAAGGATCAGTTTCAAGTGGACTGCTGATAAATGATAGGAGGACCCATATATGATAAGAAGAGTTATACAGATAGATGAGGACAAGTGCAACGGATGCGGAGCCTGCGCAAATGCGTGTCATGAGGGAGCTATAGGAATGGTAAATGGCAAGGCAAAGCTTCTCAGGGACGATTATTGTGACGGACTTGGTGATTGTCTGCCGGCATGTCCTACAGGAGCCATAACATTTGTGGAGAGGGACGCAGCTGCGTATGATGAGGCGGCTGTCATTGCGAACAAGCAGGCAAAGCAGGCTTCAGTAGATGTCAGCGGTGAAACGGGCTCTGGAGTGATTCATAGAGATGTAAACCCTAAAGGAAACAGCGGAAAACATCCGGTACATTCCGGATGTCCTGGTTCTATGGCAAGAAAAATATTCAGAAGACCGGCAGCAGCTTTAAATGGAACAGTCGAAGGTGTGGCAGATAAAGCAGTGCAGACGGGGGCTTACGGGCAGACAGAAGCTGGTAGAGAGTCGGAGCATACATCTGATAAAACAGTTGATCAGCAGGCGGGCGGATTTTATAATCACGAGTGTCCAAGCCAGCTCTCACAGTGGCCTGTACAGATCAAGCTTGCACCGGTGAATGCGCCTTATTTCGATGGTGCAAAGCTTCTCATAGCAGCAGACTGTACAGCCTATGCCTACGCATCGTTCCATGAGAAATTCATAAAGGGACATGTGGCACTGATCGGTTGTCCGAAACTTGACAGTGTCGATTATTCAGAGAAACTTACAGAGATTATCAGGCGAAATGATATACAAAGTGTTACAATAGTCCGCATGGAAGTTCCATGTTGCGGAGGTCTGGAGATGGCCACAAAGAAAGCACTTCAAGGCAGCGGCAAGTTTATACCATGGCAGGTTGCAACAATATCAATAGATGGAAGAATCCTTGACTGAGATAACGAAAATACCTGCATATAGATGTCAGATGACGAGAAGATATAATTTACAGAAAAAGGAAATGAACAAGTATGACACGGATTACAAC
>CAKSVQ010000202.1 GCA_934504065.1 uncultured Dysosmobacter sp.
CGGCTTTCGTGCCGCCGGAATTCACACGGTAGATCAACAGGGCCTTCGCGCGTTTCAGCGCCTCGCGGATCAGCAGAAGCTCATCGGCAGTAGGGTCATAACCCAGCTCCTTGAGCGCCAGCTGATTAAAGTCTCCCGCAGCCAGAGAGTAGATCTGATTCTCCGGCCCCCAGGAAAGCTCCACAGGCAGAGCGGCGATGCCGCGGGTGCCCATGGACACGGTATTGCCGGAAGCGTGGAACTTATAGTACGCACCCGGCAGGATCTTATTCTGCACCGTATAGGTGCCGCCACCAACAGGCATTTACTTCACCTGTCCTTTCAGAAATTTATTGACGAGGCGTCTTGCCTCGTCTTTTGTGTATAGCTTGCCGTCTTCCAGCAGAGCGTTCACGAGGTCTGCCTGCTCCCGGAAGTCCTGGCACGCTGCCAGCTGCTTTTTTTCAAATGCGGGGGCTTCAGCTGCGGCAGCCCCTTTCTTCGTCGCCATTACTGCACGACCTCCTCAGTTTTCAGAGTTTCCATCGGCTCAGAAGCGGGGGCCGCCTCTACAAAGCGCAGGTCAATATCGAACAGAAACTGATAGTACCTGCCATCCGAGTCATTCCGTGCGCTCTGGTTGCTAAGATGCACCTGTCGGCCTCCTACATCCAGCATCCTGAAATGGTCGAACATGCTATCCGCCCACTCCAGATACTCCAATGTGTCCTTGCTGCGGAGGAAGTAGAGCACCTGCACGCCGACAGTGCGGCGCTGCTGACGATCCAGCCCGCGGGTCTGCTCAACGTCCTCCATGGCCACATAGAAAGCGCCGTCCGCATTCTGCGGGATCTCATCAGCATAGACCTTTCTTGATGGCCAGACGGCTTTCAGAGAGCCTGCAACAGCCTGGACAATATCATTCAGCGTCACCGGTGCCGTCCCCCTTTCCATTGATCCTCTGATTCAGAATGGCATTGAACTTTCTGTTCAACCTCGCATCCTGTGTCTGCTTTGTGCGCCGGATGGCTCGTCGCAGAGTGAAATGCCCATTGACGAAACCATTATAGGGGCCGACATACATACCGCCTGGGAATCCAGGCTGGTACACAAAGGTATGCCCCGCCCAGTACCCCGGGACGAAGTGCGAGCGGAAGCCGTACTCCAGATGCTTCGCATAGTCGAGGTTGTTATAAACATCGATGCTGTACAGCGGACCAGACCGCCTGATTTTTCCGCCGTCATAAGCCTTCTCATTGGCTCCAAGCGACAGGGCTTTGTCTCCGGCATGAAAATTCATGCGGTAGGTACCGTTGTTGACGATGCCGTCCTCTTTGCAGATCCGGCGCGCCTGGCCTACCGCATAGACGCCCTCACCGATCACCAGCTGCTCCATGATCTTCGGCATATCGTCCGCCAGAGCCTCCATGCGTTTCCGCATCTCCGTGATGCCGCTGAAATCAACACTCACGGGAGGTCACGCCCTTTCAGGAAGATCTCCTGATGCGTGGCGTATCTGGCCGGGCGGCCGACAGCTTCAAACAGCTCCTCAACACCGAAACGGGAAACGGCCACGCCATCCCCCGGCTTTACATCAAGCTCAGGTGCGGCAAACAGGACACAGTCATACTCCACATCCTGCTGCGCTGCAGTCTGGCGGCTGCTGTCTGATTTCCTGCTCAAGGCACACCGGATGCTGGAATATACAGGGGTGGGAGCCATCTTATCGATAGCCCCCACCTGTTTTGTTCCCATCCGGCTGATGACCGCTGTATCCTCATAGGTGACCTCCAGAGCCGCACGTTCAGCGGTGGGGATACCAAATCCCATGATTACCACCTCAGCTTTCGCATGATTACCACCTCAGCTTTCGATAGGCGTTCAGAGTGGTTCTCCAACCAAAGAAACCGTCTCCGCCGCCCAGTTCGAAAGTACCGGAGCTCGCATCAGCACCGGCCGCCGCTGCGAAGGACGTGGTAACGTCGCCGCGTTTTACAGATGTCACAGGCCCGGCGGCGACCTGTTCCTTACCGTATCCAGCGGACTTCCAGTGTGCCGCTGCGATCATGACCAACGGCCTTTCCAGCTGCTCCGGCAAGACATCCTGATTGATGTAGGCCAAAATCTGGTCTTCCACCAGTTCCAGTTCGAATGTGAACAGGTCATCCTTGGCAGTGTCGGTCACGCCAAGAATTTTCTTAAGCTGTTCAAGGCGTTCCGGCGTTACCATATCAGCCCACCAGCTTTACAGCCATGGTCTCATCCAGCGTCTTGATGCCGTAGATGATATCCAGAGACACGGTGTCGGTCTTGGTATCCTGGTCATAGCCATAGACCACACGGACGCCGAGGCCGTTGTGGCTGACGATAGCAGCCTTGGAAGCGCCCATGGGCAGAGCCAGAGGACGGGTGACCAGGGCGATGGCATTCCGGTGGAAGGCCAGAGAATGGATCTTGTTGGCCACGTAGACCGCGGTGGCTTCCTGGTAGTCCTTCACCAGCTCAGCGTCGATGCCGACCTCAGCAACAGCGCCGGCCGCGGCGGCGGCGTCTGCGGTAAAATGGTAGCGGTAGCCGTCCAGGATGAAGCAGTCACCCTTCTTGACGGTGGCGGTAGCGGCAGTCACACTGGACAGGGCAACCTTGACAGCGCCCTTCGTGCCGGTGATCTTGAAGCTGGTGGCAGTACCGGGAGTGGTTGCCAGAGAGCCAGGGCAGTTCTGATCCATGTAGGTGTCCAGAGTATACAGGCGGCCCAGCTCAGCATTGCGCAGGGTCTCACCGTTGCCGGCATAGGCAACCTTGGACAGGTTATCGGTCAGAGCATAACGGTACTTATGGTTGGGATCCAGAACCAGGCGGCGCTGATCCATGGGGACCTTGGCGATGTCCAGGGCCTTGGACATGTCGGCGATGTCCTTCAGATCAGTGGGGCTGGCAGTGCCGCTGACGGTGGCGGAGATATTGGAAACCTCATTCAGCAGGTCCTCGTCCACGGCCTGGGCAATGGCACGCATTGCGGGAGAGATCAGCTGCGTGGAGAAGTCCTTGATATCCAGGGTCAGCTCCTTGGAGGTAACGCCGAAGGACACGTCGCGGTGACGGTCAATCTTCACAGGCACGCTGCCCTCAGAAGCGTCCTGCCGGGAGATGGCGCCGGTGAAGTTCTTGGCGGTGAACTTGGCGGGCTTGCGGATGGTGACAGTGTCGCCGATCTGGGCAAACTCGTCAGAGTAGTCACGGTGAACCAGATTCGCCATGACCAGATTGTTCTCCAAAACGATCAGCGCCTCGCGGGCAATGATGTTGGGGGTCAGAAAAGCGTTGGGCATAT
>CAKSVQ010000203.1 GCA_934504065.1 uncultured Dysosmobacter sp.
GTGATCATGTTCTTGATATAGTCGGCGTGGCCCGGGCAGTCAACGTGAGCGTAGTGACGCTTCTCGGTCTCATACTCAACGTGGGCGGTGTTGATGGTGATGCCGCGCTCCTTCTCCTCGGGAGCCTTGTCGATGCTGTCATAAGCCTCGAACTGGGCCTTGCCCTGCAGGGACAGCCACTTGGTGATGGCAGCGGTCAGGGTGGTCTTGCCGTGGTCGACGTGACCGATGGTGCCGATGTTAACATGGGGCTTGGTTCTCTCAAACTTCTGCTTAGCCATTTGATGAATCCTCCTGTCAATTTAGAAAATCAGCTTTCAGCAATGCAAATACTATAGCATTGCTTATTCTACCGTATAATTCAGGGAAAATCAATCCCTTTTTCCCAATCAGTCCTGACCCTTGGTGCGAGTCTCCACGATCTTATCGCGGATGGACTTGGGCAGCTCACAATAGCTGTGAGGCTCCATGGTGTACTGGCCGCGGCCCTGCGTGGAAGAACGCAGGTCGGTAGCATAGCCAAACATGTTGGCCAGAGGCACCAGCGCGTCCACCTGCTGCGCGCCCGGACGGGCTTCCTGACCCAGGATCTGGCCGCGGCGGGCGGTCAGGTCACCGATCACAGTGCCCAGATAATCGTCGGGAGCGATGACGGAAACCTTCATGATGGGCTCCAGCAGCACGGGATCCGCCTTGCGCATAGCCTCCTTGAAGGCCATGGAACCGGCGATCTTAAATGCCATTTCAGAGGAGTCGACCTCGTGATAAGAGCCATCGTACAGCGTGACCTTCACATCCACCACGGGGAACCCGGCCACAACACCGGCGTTCATTGCGCCGCGGATACCAGCATCGACCGCAGGAATGAATTCCTTGGGGATGGCGCCGCCCACAACGGCGTTGATGAACTCATAGCCCTTGCCGGACTCGTTGGGCTCCACATGGATCTTGACGTGGCCGTACTGGCCGGAACCGCCGCTCTGGCGCTTGTACTTGGTGTCCTGATCGACGGCCTTCTTGATGGTCTCCTTATAGGCAACCTGCGGCGCGCCGACGTTGGCTTCCACCTTGAACTCGCGCAGCAGACGATCGACAATGATCTCCAGATGCAGCTCGCCCATGCCGGCGATGATGGTCTGACCCGTCTCTTCGTCGGTGTAGGTCTTGAAGGTGGGGTCCTCCTCGGCCAGCTTGATCAGGCCCATGGTCATCTTTTCCTGACCGGCCTTGGTCTTGGGCTCGATGGCCACGCGGATAACGGGCTCGGGGAACTCCATGGACTCCAGAATAATGGGGTGCTTTTCATCGCACAGGGTATCGCCGGTGGTGGTATTCTTCAGACCGACAGCGGCCTCGATGTCGCCAGCATAGACCTCTTCAATATCCTCGCGGTGGTTGGCGTGCATCTGCAGGATGCGGCCCATGCGCTCCTTCTGGTTCTTCACGCTGTTGAGCACGCTGGAACCAGTGGTCAGATGACCGGAATAGACACGGAAGAAGCTCAGACGGCCCACATAGGGGTCGGTCATGATCTTGAACGCCAGAGCAGCGAAGGGCGCGTTGTCGTCAGAGGGCCGCTCCTCTTCCTCGTCCGTCTTGGGGTTGACGCCCTTGATGGGAGGAATATCCAGAGGAGAGGGCATATAGTCGACCACGGCGTCCAGCATCTTCTGCACACCCTTGTTCTTGTAAGAGGTGCCGCAGACGACGGGGACCATTTCGTTATCGATGGTAGCCTTGCGGATGACGGCGCGGATCTTTTCCTGCGGGACTTCCTCGCCAGCCAGATACGCTTCCATGATCTCATCATCGAACATGGAGACGGCATCCATCAGCTTCTCATGGTACTCGTTGGCCAGATCCACCATATCCTCGGGGATGGGCTCAACGCGCATGTCGTTGCCCAGATCGTCATAATAGATGTCGGCATCCATCTCGATCAGGTCCACAATGCCGCGGAAGGTATCCTCACTGCCGATGGGCAGCTGGATGGGCACGGCGTTGCACTTGAGACGCTCGTCGATCATGCGCAGCACGTTGTAGAAATCGGCGCCCATGATGTCCATCTTATTGACATAGATCATGCGGGGAACGTGATAATTATCGGCCTGACGCCACACCGTCTCAGACTGGGGCTCCACGCCGCCCTTGGCGCACAGCACGGTCACAGAACCGTCCAGCACGCGCAGGGAACGCTGGACCTCAACGGTGAAGTCCACGTGGCCCGGAGTGTCGATGATGTTGATGCGGGTCTTGGGGAACTTGCGGCCCTTGCCCTCGGGGAAGAACTTCGCGGAGCCTTCCCAATAGCAAGTGGTGGCGGCGGAGGTAATGGTGATGCCACGCTCCTGCTCCTGCGCCATCCAGTCCATGGTGGCAGTGCCATCATGGGTCTCACCGATCTTATAGTTCACGCCGGTGTAGTAAAGAATACGCTCGGTCGTCGTTGTCTTACCAGCATCGATGTGAGCCATAATGCCGATATTTCTGGTATTTTCAAGAGATGTTTTTCTCGGCATACTGTTTCTCCTAACTTACCAGCGGAAGTGTGCGAAGGCCTTGTTGGCCTCGGCAGCCTTGTGCACTTCCTCGCGCTTTTTCACGGCAGCGCCGGTATTGTTGGCGGCGTCCATGATCTCGCCGGCCAGACGCTCGGCCATGGTGCGCTCGCTGCGGGCGCGGGAGTAAGCGGTCAGCCACCGCAGACCCAAAGTCTGACGGCGGGCGGGACGAACCTCCATAGGCACCTGATAGTTGGCGCCGCCAACGCGGCGGGCCTTGACTTCCAGGCTGGGCATGATGTTTTCCATAGCCTGGGTAAACACTTCAACGGGGTCCTTCTCGGTCTTTTCCTTGATCTGGTCAAAGGCCGCGTAGACCACCTTCTGCGCCACGCCCTTCTTGCCATCCAGCATCACGCTGTTGACCAGCTTCGTCACCAGAACGGAGCCGTATACGGGATCGGGCAGAACTTCTCTCTTGGGAACATTACCTCTTCTGGGCACTATGCTTCCCTCCTTCATAATAATTCTATGATCTCATAGGTACTCAAAAGGCGATATTTCAGCCTTCCGTAGAATGCCTGCCAAAGAGGTCTGTACCATCATATATATAAACCTATTCGGCAAAGCTTTCAAAAGTCAGTCCTTACTTGGACTTGGGACGCTTGGCGCCGTACTTGGAACGGCTCTGCATACGGCCATTGACGCCCTGGGTATCCAGAGTACCGCGGATGATGTGGTAACGGACGCCGGGGAGGTCCTTGACACGGCCGCCGCGGATCATGACGACGGAGTGCTCCTGCAGGGAGTG
>CAKSVQ010000204.1 GCA_934504065.1 uncultured Dysosmobacter sp.
GTCCTACGTGGTGCCGCTGCCGCAGGAGCTTTTGGAGCTGGTGAACAGCGAGCTCAGCCCCTTTGTGGAGCCCTCTGTCATGAGTGATCTGGACATTATGTCCGTCAATGCCGACGGCTCCGTCAGCTCCACCACCGGCCATGTGGAGGACAGCAAGGCGGCGTCCGCTCCGGTCAAGCCTGCCCAGACCAAGCCCGCAGAGGAGACGGAGGAACCTGTGGTGGACCCGGAGACACCGGAGAATGGCACATCCGGCGGCACCACGGTGGTGGAACCGGAAACGCCGGAGCCCACGCCTTCCACGCCGTCTGAGCCGGAGCCGGAACCCACCCCCGAGCCGAGCCCCGCACCGGAACCGGACCCGGAGCCGGACCCGGAGCCGACACCGGAGCCAGAACCGGGCAATTCTGATTTTACGATCATTGAGCCGCCCCCGGCGGAATGAAAGAAAGGATTTTGAATATGACACCGAAGGAATTAGCCATCATCGCCGCGAAGGCGCTGGATGAAAAGAAAGGCAAGGAGATCGCCGCCATTGAGGTGACGGAGCAGACCACGCTGGCAGATTATTTTGTCATCGCCACGGGCAGCTCCAACACCCAGATCAACGCCCTGTGCGGCAGCGTGGAAAAGGCCATGGAAGAGCAGGGCGGCGAAAAGCCCCTGCGCCGGGAGGGCTACCGCGACGGCACGTGGGTGCTGCTGGACTACGGCTGCGTGGTGGTGCACGTGTTCTCTGCCGAGGCCCGGGAATTTTACTCGCTGGAGCGCCTGTGGCACGACGGCAAGCCGATGGACCTTTCCACTGTCTTGACGGCGGACTGAGCCGGAAAAGCCGTAGATTTTCCCCCAAAAATAAGCGCTGCAACGGAAAGTTGCGCCATACTTGGTGGCCGCAACCGCCTTTGTTTGGTAGCATGACGGCATCAAAGCCGGGGCGCCGGAGCATGGCGCCCCGGAGAGAACAAAGGAGGAAGCGATATGCAAATCATGGCGCCTGTGGTGATACTGGGGGTCTTCTTCGGCCTGCTGCGCGTCGCCGTGCTCATCGGCGCGGTCTACGGGCTTTTTCAGGGGATCAGGGCTTTGCGCAAGTATAACCGTTCCGGGGAAGTGCGCAGGGAAAAGGCGGAGAGCCGCCGCTCGCTGGGCGAGACGATCAAGGCACACCGCCAGCGCTGCAAAATGACGCAGGAGTTCGTGGCGGAGACGCTGGGCGTCAGCCGTCAGGCGGTGAGCAAGTGGGAGACCGGAGCCGCCGACCCCAGCACGTCCAATCTGCTGGCGCTGGCCAAGCTCTTCGGTGTGGGCGCGGAGGAACTGCTGCACGCCGCGGCGGAAAATTCCGCCGCAGATACTTGACAAACCGGGAAAACATACGTAAAATACACCTGTTAAACGCTTAGATGGGGAGAAAGCCTTTGTATCCCGCCTGAAGAGAGCCGACGGTCGGTGCGAGTCGGTGGGGGAGCAGGGGAGAACTGGCCCCGGAGCGTCCTGTCTGAACCCTGCGGGGTAGGGCGGACGGTTGGCCCCGTTACAGGCCCCCAAGGGCCGCTTATGCGGCTGAAACAGGGTGGTACCGCGTTTTGAACGCCCCTGACCTTCTGGTCAGGGGCTGTTTTTTGTAATCACATCCGAAAGGGAGAAAAATATGAAATACGATTTTACCGCCATTGAGAAAAAATGGCAGCAGAAGTGGCTGGAGGAAAAGCCCTTTGCCGCAGTGACCGATGACAAGACCCGCGAGAAGTTTTACGGTCTGATCGAGTTCCCCTATCCCTCCGGTCAGGGCCTGCACGTGGGCCATGCCCGTCCCTTCACCGCCATGGACATCATCTGCCGCAAAAAGCGGATGCAGGGCTATAACGTCCTGTTCCCCATCGGTTATGACGCCTTCGGCCTGCCCACGGAGAACTTTGCCATTAAAAACCACATCCATCCCGCCAAGGTGACCCACGACAACATTGAGAACTTCCGCAAGCAGCTGCATATGCTGGGCTATTCCTTCGACTGGGACCGGGAAGTGAACACCACCGATCCCAGCTATTATAAGTGGACCCAGTGGATCTTTCTGCAGATGTTCAAGAAGGGTCTTGCCTACAAGGCATCCATGCCCGTGAACTGGTGCACCAGCTGCAAGATCGTGCTGGCCAACGAAGAGGTCGTGGAGGGCGTCTGCGAGCGCTGCGGCGGCGAGGTCATCCGCAAGGAAAAATCCCAGTGGATGCTGGCCATCACCAAGTATGCCGACCGCCTGATCGACGATCTGAATGACGTGGACTATATCAACCGTGTGAAGATCCAGCAGCGTAACTGGATCGGCCGCAGTGAGGGTACCGAGGTGGACTTCACCGCCACCAACGGCCAGAAGCTCACGGTCTACACCACCCGGTGCGATACTCTTTTCGGCGTGACCTACATGGTCATCTCCCCCGAGCACCCCTTCCTGGAGCAGTGGAAGGACCAGATCACCAACTGGGACGCCGTGGCCGCCTATCAGGCGGAGGCTGCCCGCAAGTCCGACTTTGAGCGCGGCGAGCTGAACAAGGAAAAGACCGGCGTGCGGCTGGAGGGCATTGAGGCCATCAACCCCGCCAGCGGCAAGCATGTGCCCCTGTTCGTTTCTGACTACGTGCTGATGGGCTACGGCACGGGCATCGTCATGGGCGTGCCCAGCCACGACCAGCGCGACTGGGAGTTTGCCAAAAAGTTCGACCTGCCCATCATCGAAGTGGTCAAGGGCGGCGACGTGACGAAGGAAGCTTTTACTCTCAAGGACGATACGGGCATCATGGTCAATTCCGGCTTTCTTGACGGGCTGACGGTGAAGGAAGCCATTCCCACCATGAAAAAGTGGGTCACGGAGCAGGGCATCGGCCATCCCAAGACCAACTTCAAGCTGCGTGACTGGGTGTTCTCCCGCCAGCGCTATTGGGGCGAGCCCATTCCTCTGGTCAACTGTCCCAAGTGCGGCTGGGTGCCCCTGCCGGAAGAGCAGCTGCCCCTGCTGCTGCCGGAGGTGGACAGTTATGAGGTCACCGATACCGGCGAGTCTCCCCTCAGCAAGATGACCGACTGGGTGAACACCACCTGCCCCCAGTGCGGCGGCCCCGCCAAGCGCGAGACCGACACCATGCCCCAGTGGGCTGGCTCTTCGTGGTATTTCCTGCGGTATATGGACCCTCACAACGACAAGGCGCTGGCCTCCAGAGAGGCGCTGGACTACTGGTCCCCCGTGGACTGGTACAACGGCGGCATGGAGCACACCACCCTGCACCTGCTGTACT
>CAKSVQ010000205.1 GCA_934504065.1 uncultured Dysosmobacter sp.
TCCTCATAGCAATACTGCAAAAAGGATTTTACGCCTTTCAAAATGCCATTGATGTATGTCCCCTTTTTCTTACTGGCAGTCATAGCCCGTGTGAATTGCTTGACAGTTGCAAGGGTCACATTTTCTATGCCTGTAATCTCATGTTCCGTGCAAAAACGCAGAAAGAGATTGAGGTTATTCCGATACCCCCGGATAGTACGGGGCGTATACTTCCTAACCTCAATCTCAATCAAAAATTCCTTGATACCCTGCTGAATTTCCATGCAGAAAACCTCCCTACGTATGTCGCAACAGAGGTATTCATGTATGTCACAGCTCAGGCTCCGTATATCACAACCGGCGAATATGCAAATCCGTCAATCCGCTGCGGCGCAACGGTTTCAGTCATTCTCCCAGTTATGCCAGACATTCTGGACATCGTCCGAATCTTCCAGCATATCGATGAGCTTTTCCATGTTCTTGACATCGCCCTCGGTAGAAAGCGTGATGTAGTTCTGGGGAACCATTTCGATTTCAGCGTTCACGAAGCTGTATCCCTTCTCTTCCAGCGCCTTGACCACATCATTGAAAGCATCGGGATCACAGGTGATCTCCAGCGCGGGGCCATCCGCCTCAAAATCGGCAGCGCCAGCCTCCAGTGCATCCATCATCACCGTGTCCTCGTCCAGCTCGCCATCCTCGTTGTCGATCACGATCACGCCCTTTTTATCGAAAGACCAGGACACGCAGCCCTGTGCGCCCAGATTGCCGTTGCACTTATCGAAAGCATGGCGCACTTCGGGAGCAGTACGCTGACGGTTGTCTGTCAGGGCTTCCACGATCACAGCCACGCCACCGGGGCCATATCCCTCGTAAGTCACCGCTTCAAAGTTTTCGGTGCTTCCGGCACCCAGTGCCTTATCGATCGTGCGCTTGATATTTTCGTTGGGCATATTCACCGCTTTGGCCTTGGCGATCACGGTAGCCAGACGGGAGTTGTTGGCCGGATCGCCGGAGCCGCCGCCCTCCTTCACAGCCACAATGATCTCCTTGGCGATCTTGGTGAATGCGGCGGAACGCTTTGCATCCTGCGCGCCCTTGGTCTTCTGAATATTATGCCACTTAGAATGTCCAGACATAGTCGTAATTCTCCTTCAATCAAACTTTTACAATGTATTGGATGACTTCCCCATGGGAAGCAGCCTTGGAAACAGCCAGTTCCGGGAACCGACTGCGTAAAAACGAGATCAGCTTTTCACACACCGGATCTTCTGTCGGAAAGTGTCCGGCATCGATCAAATTGATGCCCTTCCCCTTCGCATCCAAAAAGGTGTGATAACTCAAGTCAGCGGTAACAAAGGTGTCGCATCCGGCCTGTATGGCCGCATCTTCGTAATCGCCGCACGCGCCGCCGCCTACCGCAACGCGGTAAACCAACTTTCCGGCATCCACATAACGAATGCCGTTAGCAGAAAGACTACGGCAGACAAACGCGGCAAATTCCGCCAACGGAACGGGTGCAGGCAGTGTGCCCATTCGGCACAGCCCATCCCCGTCGCCCAAAGGCCCAGGGTCGACCAGCTTCAGCTTTTCAGCCAAACAGTCGTTGACCCCTCCCCCCGCAACATCAAGATTGGTGTGCATACACACGGCACTGACGCCGTGACACAGCAATTTCAGCAGCAAATGCCCCTGCGGTGTATCATTTCGAACCGTCTGCACAGGCAGCCATTTACAATTCATGACCGGATGGTGCGCCACGATCAGCTGACAGCCCTTTGCAATGGCTTCGTCAGCCACCGCCTCTGTAATATCCAGCGCCACCAGCACCCGGTCCACAGCCTGCTCTGGATCACCCAGAAGCTGACCTACATTGTCCCAATCCATTGCGCCGCTTGCAGGCGCTAAGTCAAACAATACCTGTTCAATTTCACGGACAGTTGGCATGACGCCACTCCTCTCGCATAGCCAGCAGCGCAGTTAAAACTTCACGCAAGCCATCGGCCTTTTCTCTATCTTCTTTGCGGGTAGAACGGTTCAGTCCGGCTACCGCGCCTTGCAGGCGGATAATTTTTTCAATCAAATAGCGCTCACCCAAGGGATCGTCTCGCAACAGTGCACCGCCCCAGATCTGCCCCAGCGAAAGCTGCATTCTTCCGCCTGCGGCTTCCATGACCGGATATATGGTACCGCGGTCATACACCAGAGATTCCCGGCATACTGCATAACCGTGTCCGGCCAGAAACTGCCGCAACGTCTCCGCATGACTTTGGGGCTGCAACAGCAAAGTGTGCCATCCATCCGCCGTCCACGGAGCGTCACTTAAAATGGAAACGATGTTTTCACCGCCCATTCCGGCAATGACCACCGTTTCCACTTCATCGGGCCGAATATCGCTTAGGCCATTGCAAAGCCGATACTCGATCCGATCCGCACCATAAAAGCGGCCCGTTTCTCTGGCGTGCTCCAAAGGTCCCTTTCGCAGGTCGCTTGCGATGGTGCATTTGACAAGCCCATGCAGGCGCAGCCACACCGGAAGGTAACCGTGATCCGTGCCGACATCCGCCAAAGCGGTGCCCTGCGGCACCCAGTCCGCCAACCGCTGCAGGCGGGGAGACAATTCCAGTTGTTTTGCCATGGCTGCACCCTCCTGCATTCGGTGTAAGGACGCATACGGGTATTATCCGTATGCGTCCTGATTCGCTGTTACTGCGCCTTGTTGGCCTCTTCGTTCACCAGAGCCAGCAGCTTCTCCACGTCCACGCCGTGGACCATGCAGGCCTCTTCCACGGTCTCACCGCGGGAAGAGGGGCAGCCCAGGCAATGCATCCCGATGGACAGGAAAATGGGAGCCGTCTGAGGGGCAAGGTCGAGAATATCGCCGATAATGGTATCTTTTGTAATGTTAATCATGGGATTTGTTCCTCCATTAAAAAATTCACGATGGTATTATACGCGATACATCGGCAAAATTCAATAGAAAATCAAAAAAATCCATTTTTCTATCGAACAAGAAAAGCGGCGTCCAAATGGACGCCGCTTTTACAAGAGACAAAATCTGAATCGTTTTTGTTATCTCTGCTGCTCGCGCATCTTGGCGAAGCACTCGCTGCAATAGACAGGACGGTCAGACTTGGGCTCGAAGGGAACCTTCGCCTCGCCGCCGCAGGCAGCGCAGGTAGCGGTGAAGTACTCGCGGGGACCGCGGGCGGCGTTCTTGCGAGCGTCACGGCAGGCCTTGCAGCGCTGGGGCTCGTTCTGGAAGCCGCGCTCAGCGTAGAAC
>CAKSVQ010000206.1 GCA_934504065.1 uncultured Dysosmobacter sp.
GCCTAAATAAGCGTCGTTTACACATTCCTCCGCGTCTTGTCTGCTGCCTACGATATGGTAGGAAAGATTGTGGCAGATTTTTCCGTATTTTATATCCAGTTCTCGTATGCCTTGTTCTGAACGTCCAAAAAACATTTCTATGATTTTTTCATCGTCCATCATCTCACCGCCTCCTTTCGGGCTTCACCTATGTACTACGGGTTCAGCAGCAAATACTACATCAAATCTCAAACTTTTTCAAAAAACATATCACACTTCACGTGAGATTGCTTGCGTGAACATCCCTTTTGTCGCTTGGTTATTCAATTTTTAGGTTAGCCTGTTTGCCCTCTGCCCTTAAAACGTTGATTTTACTGGGTTTTTACTTGTTTTCCTATGTCAACACTCTTCATACGGGCGCTTTTTATCCACACGCGAGAAAAATTTTCGCGCGTTGACAATTTCGCTCCTCCCTGCAATAATGAGGGAAAATACCGGATGGGAGGAAATTTTATGGCTTTTCAGACCTCCGCCTGCGTGGAAACGCTGTATGGGGAGCTGCCGTTTTTGCAGCGCTTTCAGGCCGCGAAGCGCGACGGTTTTGACTTTGCGGAATTTTGGAGCTGGGAGGACAAGGACCTTGCGGCGGTGCGGGCCGCCGCCGGGGAAGCGGGCATCGGCATCAGTGCCTTTAACGGCGACGGCCCCTATTCCCTCATCGACGATGCCCAGCGGGCGGACTACCTCGCCTATCTCCGCGCTTCGATGGAGGCAGCACGGCGCATAGGCGCCCGGAGCCTTACCATCCACTCCAACGCGCTGGGTGAGGGCGGCCGGGTGCTGCGGGATTACCGGGAGCTTCCCGAAGAGACGAAGCGCCGCGCCCTGCGCGAGGGTCTTTCGCAGTGCGCCGCGCTGGCGGAGGAGTGCGGCGTGGACTTGAATCTAGAGCCGCTGAACACCGCGGTGGACCACCCCGGCAACTATCTCACCTCCACCCGCATGGCCGCGGAGCTTGTCCGCGCTGTCGGCTCGCCCCGGCTGCGGGTACTCTATGACGTTTACCATATGTACCTCAACGAAGGCGGCTTCGCCGAAAGCATCCGCGCCTACGCGCCGCTTTTCGGCCACGTGCATTATGCCGACGCACCCGGCCGCCATGAGCCGGGCACCGGAGAGATCGATCTTCCGCAGGTGCTGCGCTGTCTGGACGAGGCAGGCTATCAGGGGCTGATCGGCTTTGAGCTCTTTCCCGCCCAGACCACCGTCCGGGCGGCGGAAGCCATCCGCCGTGCCCTGCACCGCTGACCGCCGCCACCGTTTCCGGTTTCTTTGTACAAATTCCCCAGTTCCCACAAGCCGCGCTCTGCAATGACAGAGCGCGGCTTGCTCCATAATTCGTCGTCATTTTCTACAAAAAAGCTTTTTCAATTTTTTCGTTAAAAAAGTCGCATGATTGTTTATTTTTTTTCATATTTGCTAATTATTTAGCAAATCAAAATTTCAATATTTGCTTGTGCAATTTATCTGCTGTATAAAGTTTCCTTTTCTCTTGTGCACAATGGAATCATTCGATTTTTCTTCGCTGTTTAGTCGCTTTTTCCGGAAATCGTTAAATTTTTTACGTAAAATCTTTGTGACATTCTCCCCCTTGACTTTCCCGCGCAAATCCGTCATTTTGAAGATAAGCTCACAACCTGCGATGCGGAGTTTGCAGCAATATGACGAATCTTAAGGTTCCCCTGCACCAAAGTGCCTGCCGGCAACAGCATCCCCTGCGATCAAACATGATCCCAACAAACGCGGCAACACGCCGCAGCGGTCAAACGAAAAGGAGGAACGTCTATGTCCAGCCCACTGACTATCAATTCCGTTGAAACCCTGCAGGAAGCGTTACCCATTATCCGTGCTTCGCAAGAGACCTATGCCACGTTCACACAGGAGCAGGTAGACGCCATCTGCGAAAAAACCGCCATGGCCGTCTCCAAAATGCGGATCCCTCTGGCCAAGATGGCCTGCGAGGAAACCGGATACGGCATCATGGTGGATAAGGTCACCAAGAACCAGTATGCCTCCGAGCATGTCTGGAACTATATGCGCAACAAGAAGACCTGCGGCGTGATTGAAGAGGACAAATCCTTCGGCACGAAGAAGATCGCCTCCCCCAAGGGCGTGATCGCCGCCATCACCCCCACCACCAACCCCACCTCCACCACGATCTACAAGATCATGCTGGCGCTGAAGACCCGCAACGCCATCATCCTCTCTCCCCACCCCCACGCGGTCAACTGCTCCATCGCCGCGGCGAAGATCATGCGGGACGCCGCCATTGAGGCGGGCCTTCCCGAGCACGTGATCAGCTGGGTCTCCGTGCCCTCTCTGGACATCTCCGACGTGCTGATGAAGAGTGTAGACCTCATCATGGCCACCGGCGGCTCCGGCATGGTGAAGGCGGCCTACTCCTCCGGCACCCCCGCCATCGGCGTTGGCCCCGGCAACTGCAACGTGGTCATCGACGAGAGCGCCGACCTGCGGATGGCCGTGGAGTCCATCATCCACTCCAAGACCTTTGATAACGGCATGATCTGCGCTTCCGAGCAGCACATCACCGTTCTATCCAGTGTGTATGACGAAGTCAAGCGTCTGCTGCAGGAGGCCCGCTGCTACTTTCTCAACGACGAAGAGGCCGTCAAGGTCGCGGACGTGTTCTTCAACGCCAAGACCCACGGCGTCAAGCCCGCCGCCGTCGGCCAGACCGCCTGCCGCCTTGCGGAAATGGCAGGTATCGAAGTGCCCTATGACACCAAGGTCCTGATCTATGAGACCAACGACGTTTCTCACGACTGCGCGTGGGCCAACGAAAAGCTGACCACCCTGCTGGGCATGTACAAGGCCGACACGCTGGATGAGGCCTTTGACATCTGCTATAAGCTGGTGCTGGAGGGCGGCGCCGGCCACTCCGCCGCGCTGTACATCGACCCCACCGAGGAAGAGAAGATCACCAAATTCGGCCTGCGGATGAAGGCCGGCCGCATCCTCATCAACCAGCCCACCGCTTTCGGCGGCATCGGCGACCTGTACAACTTCGGCCTTGCCCCGTCCCTGACGCTGGGGCCCGGCGCCGTGGGCCACTCCGCCTTCATGGGCAACACCAACTTCGAGCAGCTGCTGGACATCAAGACCGTCACCATCCGCAAGGAGAACATGCTGTGGCTCCAGCTGCCCAAGAAGGTCTATTACAAGACCGGCTGCACCCCCG
>CAKSVQ010000207.1 GCA_934504065.1 uncultured Dysosmobacter sp.
GACATGTTCTTCATTACGTTGATATAGGCGGCCTGGCCGTGGAAATAGTCCACCACGGAGCTGGCGGCATCGGCCATGGCTTCCAGAAAGCTGTCGTGGTCCGCGGTCCAGATCTTGGCGGGGTCGCCGGCGCCGTGGATATAGGCCTTGCCGTAGCTGGAGGCCACACCGATCGACAGCTGCTTCAGGGCGCCGCCATAGCCGCCCATGGGGTGGCCTTTGAAGTGAGATAAGACCAGCAGAGAGTCATACTTGGCCAGATCCTTGCCCACGAAGTTCTTCCGGATGACTTTTCCGTTGGGGATGGGCAGCTCCAGGTCGGGGCCCTCTGCATCCAGCAGGTCTACGGGGAAGTGGGCGGCCCAGCCGTGGCGCTCCAAGGTTTTCAGGTGTTTTTCGGTGGTGTTGCGCTCGCCGTCATAGGCGGTGTTG
Organism: uncultured Dysosmobacter sp.; assembly: GCA_934504065.1. Classification (GTDB taxonomy): domain Bacteria; phylum Bacillota; class Clostridia; order Oscillospirales; family Oscillospiraceae; genus Oscillibacter. The sequence continues at coordinate 433 of CAKSVQ010000207.1, forward strand.
CACTCGGTCACGGTTCCGCCTAAGGCGTCGATCACCGGCTTCCAGAAGTCGGGGCCGAGAAAGTTCTGATTGCCAACCTCGCCGCTGTGCAGCTTGATGGCCAGCTTACCGGGCAGCTGTGCGCCGGTGAGGCGGTACAGCTCCAACACCTTTTCGGGAGTCAAAGTACGAGTGAAATAGACTTTGGATGCCATAAGATGTTCCTCCTTATGGGAAAGTGATCCCACAGATTTTTGTACGTTGGTTAGATTAGAAAGGGAGAGCTCCGATTCCCAATATCGCGGAGAGCATCAAAATCGGGATAATGCATGCAGTATAAAAAGTATAGCACAGGGGGGAATAAATCACAAGAACATTCCAAGGGTGACAACAGGGAGAGGCCAGCTTGTCAAAAAAGTGGTTTTACCACTTTTTTGACAAGCTGCAAACATTTTAACTGCGTTAAAATGTTATTGATTTCAAGGAAAGGGAACCCTGACGGTTCCCTTTCCAACTATCCTTCCCTCCGAATCCTTTGGGCGGAAGGACTTTTTCGACAGCCTGAGGCAGACCATGTTCCTGCGCAAGAGAGGGAATAAGGGACGGGCGGTAAGAAATACGGTAAAGGGGAGGTGCTGGACTATGTTATCGCCGGCTATTTTTTTAATCTTGAACGGATTGTTTTTTACCCTGCATCTGTCGGGGGGCAGCGGTTCGTTCCCCCAGCCGCTGAAGCCGAAGGAGGAGCGGGAATATTTAGAGCGGTGGGCCCAGGGAGACATGGAGGCCAGAAATGTGCTGATCGAGCGGAATTTAAGACTGGTGGCCCATATCGCAAAAAAATACTACGCTCAGGCGGGGGACCAGGACGACTTGATCTCGATTGGGACCATTGGGCTGATCAAAGGAGTGTCTACCTTTCGGGCGGATAAGAATGTAAGACTGGCCACCTATGCGAGCAGATGTATCGAAAATGAAATCCTAATGTATTTCCGGTCGCAGAGAAAAACCCAGGGGGAGGTATCCCTCGCTGACACATTAGAGGCGGCCGGGGAGGAGGGAGGACTGTCCCTCATGGATGTTATTGCAGTGGACGACGATATGCTGGATCAATTGGACGTCAAGGAGTCTTGCGCCAAAGTGCGGGAGTGCGTAGATCGGTGCCTGACACCGCGGGAGCGTACAGTGATCGTGATGCGCTATGGGCTGGATGGACGGGAACCGCGGACACAGAAGGAGATTGCAGCGCGCTGTGGAATCAGCCGAAGTTACATCTCGCGAATAGAAAAAAGAGCACTGGAGAAAATGAAGGAAGAAATGCAGTGAAAGAAAACGAATGAAGGAAAAAATGAGAAAAACGCAAAGTCCTGGAAAAAACTTTGAGGTTAAAAAAATAACAAAAATAGCGAAAACGAGAGAAAAACAGTGAATACAGACAACTAAACTGTATAAAAGATAAAAAACGAATAAGCAAAAGGGAAAAAACGACAAAAATCCTGTTGATTTTTCTGGGCGGATGTACTATAATGCCAATGTAAATACAGATGCGATTTGTGATCAAAACAAATGCAAGCTGTACTGCAAAAAATGCTTTTTCCCTGCAAAGTGAAAAGGCAAGAGCTGCAGCCCTGTTTGAAAAAAGTGCTCCCAAAGGTGAGTGGCTGACGAAGAGACATCTGTTGCCTGTGCGTGTACAGTGGACAGATGCAGCACATAGCACCGGCGGCGAGGCTGGCTCAAACCGGGAAAAAATGAAAATGGAGGATAAGAACATGAAGAGAAAGTTAGCGCTTGCGTTGTCCGTGGTTATGGTCCTCAGCTTGGCTTTGACCGGCTGCGGCAAGAAGGAAGAACCCTCTAAGAGCGGTACTACCCCCGGCGGTTCCGGCACTTCTCAGAGCACTCCCTCCGGCGGCGGCAGCGGGGTTGAACTTCGTTTCAGCACCGGTGGTGACCAGGGTACTTATTACGGCTTTGGCAGCGTGCTGGCCGGACAGGTCACCAATGCGACCAACACCAAGGTAGTTGCCATTACCTCCGGCGGCTCCAAGAACAATATCGAGAACCTGGAAGACGAGTACGCTGAGCTGGGCTTTGTCCAGACCGACGTGGGCGCTTACGCTTACCAGGGCACCCGCCTGTTCAGCGAGAAGGTGGACTGCTTCTCCTCCGTGGCCAACCTGTACATGGAGCAGGTGCAGATCGTCACCCTGAACCCCGACATCAAGACCGTGGATGACCTGAAAGGCAAGAACGTCTCCATCGGCGACTCCGGCTCCGGCGTGTACTTCAACGCCATGGACGTGCTGGGCGCTTACGGCATGACCGAGAAGGACATCAACCCCACCTACCAGTCCTTCGGCGACTCCGCCGAGGCCCTGCAGGACGGTAAGATCGACGCCGCTTTCGTGGTCGCCGGCGCTCCCACCACCGCCATCACCTCTCTGGCCGCTACCAAGACCGTGTATCTGGTCGGTCTGGACGACGAGCACATCGACAAGCTGATCGCTGAGTCCCCCTACTACAGCAAGACCACCATCTCCGGCGCTTACGAGGGCACCCCCGACGCCACCACCGTGGCGGTTGGCGCTGTGGTCATCGCCCGTGACGACGTCTCCGAGGACGATGTGTACAACTTCATCTCCACCGTCTTCGAGAACATCGACACCATCACTCAGGCCCACGCCAAGGGCGCTGAGCTGAACCTGGAGTTCGCAGCCTCTTACGCTGCTGTGCCTTATCATCCCGGCGCTGCCAAGTACTTCGCCGAGAAGGGCATCACTGTTCCTACCAAGTAAGCGGTTCTGAAT